>JAJRQT010000004.1 GCA_024280115.1 Bacteroidota bacterium
CCTGCTATTGCCACTCACAGGATGCCTTTAAAGTGTTTTTTTTAGAAAGAAGTCCCCTCTTCTTGGAGACTTAATTATCCGAGCTATGAAAAAAGGTGGCACGTCTTAACAAGGCGTGCCATCAATATTTTCTCTGTAAATTATTTTGCAACAAAGGAATAACTCCCACTTTCCACTTCAAAATCAACACTATTTTCGTTCTCGTTCAGGAATTTAATGGTATCAAAATTCTCAAAACTTTTGCCCTCACTGAATATCTCAGTACCATCGACAGTGATGGAAGAAAAGTCAAAATTGATTTTGGGAACCTTAACAATGGAAGTCGTGTTTGGAGGTATGACCACATTCATAATAAAACTATTCCCGTCTATTTTCCAATCTACGGAAAGAGCCCCATAACCGGTTTTTTGAGATGCTTTTGCCCAGGTCAGGTCACCGATCGGCATGGGGGCAATGATGCTTCTTTTATATCCCGGATTTTCTATATCGGGTTTCAGGCCTGCTAAATAGCCAAAAATCCACTCTCCAATCCCTCCGAGTGCGTAATGGTTCCTGGAGTTCATGCCTTCAGGGCGCTCTGTATCGCTGTTCCACAACTCCCACATGGTGGTGGCGCCCTTTTCAATCATGTATCCCCAGCTCGGATAGGTAAGCAGATTGATCATTTTATATGCCAGATCATGATGACCATAATCTGAAAGTATTGGTAAGATATACTGAGTTCCCAGGAAACCCGTGCTTGGATGCCCATCTCTTTTTTCAACGGCAGCCAGAATATTCTCAACAACTTTTGGTTTTAGTTCATCGGGTGTGATTCCAAAACCCAGTGGAAGTAAATTTGCAGTTTGAGTCGCTCCCTCATAATTTTGAGAATCCTTAGCAAAATATTTGTTCTGATACGCTAAAGCCACATCTTTCGCAAGATTACCATATTCTTCCGCATCGTCTGACTTGCCAAGTACTGCTGCGATTTTAGAAAGTAATTTTGAAGAATAATAAAGGTAAGAAGCACTGATCGGCTTTTGTGGAGATTTTACCGGTGCAATCCAATCGGCATAACCAAAGAAAGTACTGTCCGGATTGGACCAGTTATAAATATTATTTATGGCATGTCTCCTCATAAATTCAACCCATGCTTTCATTTCATCATAATTCTCCCTTAAAATTCTTTCATTCCCTGAAAACTTATAGGCTACCCACGGAACAATAATCACAGCATCGCCCCATGCCGGTTTAGCAGGGCCGCTAACTACTATGGCAGGATTTACATCATAAACATATCCACTCGAATCCTGGCTATCTGTGATGTCGTGAAGCCATTTTTCATAGAATTGTGTCATGTCCATGTTATAATAGGAGGTAGGTGAGAAAGTCTGTGCATCACCCATCCAACCCAGTCGTTCATCGCGCTGCGGACAGTCGGTAGGCACGCTGTGCATATTTCCCCTTTGGCCCCAGGTGATGTTTTTGATCAGTGTATTCATAAGTGTATTGGAGCTTTCAAACTTTCCGATCCACGGAGCTGATGAATAAAACACCACACCCTTTAATGCATCTTTTGTCGGTACCCCCGGATATCCTTCCAATTCCACATACCTAAATCCCGAATAGGTGAATTGTGGTTCCCATATCTCCGTGCCTTCACCATTTAAAATATAGATATCAGTTCCTTTGGCGGAACGTAAATTTTCCTGCGCAACCGTACCGTTATCATGCAGCAATTCAGCAAATTTCATTTTGATTTTTGTTCCTGCCTTACCCGAAACAGTGAGCTTGCCCCAGCCAACCATATTCTGACCAAAATCAAATACATAATTTCCATTGGGTACTTTGGTAATACTTTGAGCTGTTAATTCCCTTTCTACTCGTAGAGGTGGGGCTTGCTGTGCCACAAGCATAGATGTTTCTGTTGCCGGGATGGTCACATTTTTCCATGAACTTTCATCAAATCCGGGTTTATTCCAACCCGCTTGTTCCAATCGGGCATCATAGTGAACGCCATCGTAGAGATTATTGAAAGTTACAGGTGATTCACTCCATTTCCATGAATCATCCGTGACGATGGTCTGAATATTTCCAGATTCATCTTCAATCTCTATTTGAGCTAAAAGCTTCATTGGTCCAAAGCTGTATCGTTTACGACTTAACGGGTCCTTCCCCCAACCAAGACCTCCGCTCCACCAGGCATTTCCGAGCATGGAACCCACGGCATTTTCGCCTGTAACAAGCATCTCAGATATATCATATACCTGGTACTGAAGCCGTTTTGTGTAGTTGGTCCACCCTGGAGTGAGGATATCTTTCCCAACTTTTTTACCATTGATATAAAACACATAATTACCCAGGCCGGTCACATATAGTCTGGCTTTTTTTACCGGGCTTTTGAGATTAAATCCTTCTCTGAACATGATCGACCGCTGCTTAACTTTATTATCTTTTGCATCATCCCTGGTGATCCATTGAGCTTTCCAGTCAGATTTTTTGAGGAGGGCCATTTCCCAGGAAGCGGGTGCGCTAAACGGACTTACACCTCCTTGGTTATCCCAGTACTTCACTTTCCAGTAATATTTATTTCCGGAGGTTAAGGCATTTCCAGTGAAAGCGACAAACAAGGATTGATCTGATTCTACCTTACCTGTTGACCAGATATTTCCATTATTTTTATCCAGATTTTCCATGGAGGATGAGACAAGGATTTCATAGGCAGTTTGCATCATTCCCTTTCTGGTATTGGGCAATTTCCATGAAAGTTGCGGGTTTGTAATATCAATTCCTATCGGATTTTGACTGTATTCACAGATCAGGTCTGAGGGGGCTGTTAATTCTTGCGAGGTGCAATTGCTTAAAAGTAGTACAAGTACGGATAATGTAAAGAAGCGACCAGCTACCGACAAGTTGATTAAAAGTGTTTTTTTCATGTTTTTTTAATTTTTAGAAACTTTGCCATTTGTAGGTGATAATCATGCTTTTGTGAATCTTAAAAATTATCTCAGGCATGGCCTGTTTCATTGAGTTTTGTTTATTAAAAAATGATTATGGGTTTTCATGCCAATTTATATAAATTTGGTAGCAATTAAAAGATCATTGAACGTTGACTCAAAGATTGTTTGGCCCTGGGTTGATTTAATTGGTTAAAAATATAATGCAACAAGTTCTCTGATTTATTCAGAAAAAATCAGAGTCCCTTTCAGGTGACTCTTATGAGGGAGGATTTTATATTTAAATCTGTGAATCTGTGGCAATAATAATGGACCAATGTATTTCATATTAAGACCATAATTTTTATATATTTATAACATACACTCTGAAATATGAAAAGAAAAGAAGCCATAAAATTGATAACTACCGGGGCTGCGGTGACTGCTTTTGGCGGTCCGGTTTTAGCAAATATTTCAAATCCTAAATCCATTACACATATGAAATTGAAAGGAAATATCAACCACGCAGCCTGTCGATGGTGTTATAACAGTATCCCCATGGAAAAATTTCTTGATGAGGCAAAAGCCATTGGTCTCAAAGGAATTGATTTGCTTGGTCAGGATCAATGGCAGTTGGCCATCGACAAAGGATTGACCTGTTCCATGACAACCGGTGATAAATTTGGAATCGAAGATGGTTTTAATGATCCTTCCCTACATGATGCATTGTTTGATAATTATGCCAATTTAATCCCAAAGGCTGCTGATGCAGGGTTAAAGAATGTGATTTGTTTTTCAGGAAACAGGCATGGCCTGAGCGATGAAGAAGGACTTGAAAACTGCGCTAAAGGTCTTGATAGGGTGGCGAATTTAGCTCAAAAACATGGAATTAACCTAGTTATGGAATTGCTGAACAGCAAAGTGGATCACGCCGATTATCAATGTGATCATACACCCTGGGGAGCTGCACTTTGTGAGAAGGTAGGATCTGATCATTTCAAATTGCTGTACGATATATACCACATGCAAATCATGGAAGGAGATGTGATTGCGACCATTAAGAAATATCACAAATATATCGCTCATTATCATACAGGGGGAGTCCCCGGTCGTAATGAGATTGATAAAACGCAGGAATTGTATTATCCTGCGATTATGAAAGCTATTGTCGAGACCGGGTATAACGGTTTTGTCGCCCAGGAATTTGTACCCACCTGGGATGATCCTTTGAAGGCGTTGGCCAAATGCGTTGAGATCTGTGATGTGTAACCTGGGTGCTGGGTGCTTGTCGCTGGTTTTTTGCCACGAATGCACGAATAAAATGAATGGTTTATTTGTGCATTCGTGGCATTTTTAATCATTCCTCAAGATCCTGAATAATACCCTCCAACTCCTCACCGGTGGTTTTAAGTTTTGTTTTGCACAGTTTGATGAGTTCCGCAGCGCGCTTTACCATTGTGGAAAGTTCGTCAACGTCCGGCTCTTCGTTTTCTATTTTTTGTACGATTGTCTCAATTTCTTCAAGCGCTTTTTTATAATTAAATTTTTTAGTGGCCATGTTATTTATTTTTTTGTGACAATAGTTTGCTTTCCAATTCAAACCGATCAGTAATGGTTGTTATAGTTGCCTCTTTTTCTATGATTTTTACTTTATTCAAATTTATACCATCAATGAAGGTAAGGCTATATCCTCTCTTCAGTACATTTGCCGGGTCTATAATTTCCAACTCCTTGCTCAGATGTTCCAGCTTTTCATGTTCTTTTTCAAGTAATTGAATTGGTTGTTTAAACAATATCCGAGAATACTTTTCCAGATGATGTTCTTTAGTATTTAATAGAGATTTATGATTAAATTTTAGTTGCTGTTTGAAACCATTCAAATTCAGATCTTCCTTACTCAGTTTAGCCTGTACATTTCTCTGAAATTTATTGAAGAGCTGATCTATTTTGTAGCTTTCTTCTGTCAGAGATTGATTGAGTTGATTCGCCAGAAGATTAAAATGCTCATCGAGTTGCTCTTCAAAGTTTCTGGCCCCTGTAATAATAAATTCTGCAACAGCCGTTGGTGTTTTCATTTTGGTATGAGACACGAGGTCTGCAATGGTTTCATCGCGTTCGTGACCAATTCCAGTGATTACTGGCATTGGAAATTGAGCAATATGACTGCCCAATTCATATGAATCAAAACAATCCAAATCCGTAGAGGCTCCACCCCCTCTTATTATCACCAGTAGGTCAAAGTCATCGATTTGATCAAAAACACGGTGCATAGAATTGATGATTGATGACTCTACTTTATCACCTTGCATGGTGGAATTGAACAATTGAACTTCAAAATGATAACCGTATTCATTATCGTTCAACTGATCCATGAAGTCTCCAAAACCTGCCGCGGACTCACTGCTGATCACCGCAATTCTTTGGGGGACTGCCGGCAGGTTCAGTTCTTTGTTCATTTCAAAAATACCATCATCCTGAAGTTTTTGAATGATTTCCTGCCTTCTTTTAGCCCTTTCGCCAAGGGTATATTGGGCATCTATATCGCGGATATTTAATGAAAACCCATAAACTTCATGGAATTGAATGGTCGCATTGAAGAGAATCTTCATGCCTGGCTTCAGGCTTTGTCCGGTGATACTTTCGAACCAGGCACTCAAATTGCGATAGGTGTATGACCATATAGTTGCCCTGGATTTTGCCTTAATCCGATCAGCTTCCTTCTCCACCAATTCCAGGTAGCAGTGCCCATTCCGGTTGTGACGCATTTCACCAATCTCCGCCACCACCCAATAGGAGGGATCCAGGTTTTTGGCTAAAGCTTCACCAATCGTTTTGTTGAGCTCAAATAAGGAAAGATGATCCATTTATAAATTAATGAATTCAAATTTATTCAAATGGTCGATTAAGTAATAGAATAAAGCAAAAAACTATTTCTTCTTTTTCTTTAAGAATGGAATATTATAAATCATTGTTGCGGCAATATAGCTGTTTGGCTTAAGGGAAAGTTCTTCTCCGGGTAGGGCCACAGGAATATTATAATGATAGCTAAGAGCAAAAGTGAAATTATTGATATAAAAATAAAAAGGAGCGGACAGGCTGTAGTTCATAATTCCAAAAACATTGTCTGAAGTGATCAAATAGTCAGATAATTCATCTTTGTAAGTTTCATAGGTAGATTTTTCTAATTCTAAATATCTGTCTTTGTGATTTCGCCAGAGATATCGGATCAATGTTTCACCATATTCTCTGAACATGATTTGCCTGATGTCGTATCTGGTTTGTCGATTCATTTCCGGATAAATTGGAGTAAATTGATAGACGTATGCGTTGCCAAATAATACGGAAGCGGTTGGTATAAACACAAAACGATCAATGAATCCCCAATGTTTTTTGGAGAATGTGTACATCAGGTTTCCGCGCAATCTGTGAGCACTTTCTTCTCCAAAAAGGAATGAATAATCTCCAGCCAATGTAAAATTGCCAAGTTCCAAATAGGAAGAAGCGTTCAGACTGTTTGTTATCGGATAATAAACCAATTGATCATCGCTTTCAGTGGTATTATAAAAATAATGATCATAGCTCAGCGTATAGCTCCATTTATTGCCAATTTGTGCCATATAACCTAATGTTGTTATTGTGGGATTATAATTTGGTTTTAGGTCGCTGTTCCAGTAACCTGATACATCTCCGAACAAGCCGGTTTTATGATAGTAGGAAGCCCCTGCGCCAAATCCGTGCTGTTGTATGCCAAAGTTTCTTCCGGCATATGTTATATTGCTTGTATATCCAATCCTTATTGAAAGCTGAGAAAAGCTCAAATCTGTTTTAAGAAGACTATCGATTAGATCAAAAATATCAAGTGAATCTGCAGCCAGTTCCAATTCCAGTTCATCTAATAGAATAGAATCACTTTTCAGATAATAATTCAACAGCGAATCATAATCTGAACTCTGTGAAAGAGCATCGAAAGTGATGGTTTGACTAAAAGTCAGGAAAAAAAATATAAGTTTTGTAGATATTCTCAAAACTAAAAATATAACTGGGTAATAAACTTTATTATGACCGGAAGCCATTTTTGCAACTTCCGGGAATTCTGATTAGTGTCAGCCTATCATATCAATTATTCACAATAGCCTATTTATAATCAAACACTAATTATTATTTCTATCTTTCATCATTTCGCGCCGCTGCATCATTTTTTGATTCTGATCTTGGCGTTGTCGTTGATTTTGAATGCGCTTCAGCAACATTTGCCGAAAGTCTTTCTCGGCATTTTTAAGTTTAAACAATTGCTGGGTTGAAATGACATCGGTCATTCGATTGGCATATTCCTTCTCAAGATTCAATTGTTTTTGCTTAAATTCCATGGATTTTCTCATCAATTCTTTGCTTTGCTCATCAGTAATATTTTCCAAATCCACGCCTTGCCTTTCGGTCCTTAATTGATTGCGCAACGTTCTTTTTTCCATATTATATTCGCGGTAAACCGGCCAGAATTTTTCAGCCTGCTCCGGACTTAAGCCGAGTCTTTCAGTTATCAGCGCAATGCGCGCACTTTCAATTTTTTTCATTGCTTCCTTGTTTTGAGCAAAAACTCCATATGACAGGAGAAAAAGAAAAATTATTATACTATATCGTTTCATTTTGTCAGTTCTTTAATGTCTATAATAAATCACCGTCTATTCCATATTCATCTAACAAAGCGTCAATCTCATCATCATTCATGTCCATGTTTTTCATTATTGGCCCATCTTCATAAAAGTCCAGTTCAACATTGGAAAGATCCAGTTCTTCAATGATTTCATCTGTGGTTATATCTGATGTTTCCAGGTACGCAACCAGGTCATCTGTACTCACCTGGGCAAGCAATTCCTCTGAACTAAGTGTTGAATTGTTGGTAAATGAAATACCAAAATAGATTAATATCAAAACCAGGGCTAAAACTGGCGCCCCCACTTTGAATGCCAGATTCCAGTTAAGTATCAAACCAAAAACCGGGTTTTTTTCATTTACACGGGATTGGATTCTCGTGGGCAACTGATCAAAATACTTATCAGGTACAGAATAAATGTTTTTCTTTTTGATATCTTCCAGTTTCATTTTGGTAATATTTAAAGTTTAGACATCATGTTTTATGCAAGGTTTAATTTTGTTTTAAAAATCTTTCAATTTTTTTCACTGCATGGTGATAATTAGCTTTTAAACTTCCGACACTTGTATTGGTGATTTTGGATATTTCTTCATATTTCATTTCATCGAAGTACTTCATATTAAATACCAGCCGTTGTTTATTTGGTAATTTTAAAAGCGCTTTTTGAAGTTTTAATTGTATTGTGTCGCCGTCAATATAAGGGGCGCTATCCAATTTTTCAGCAAGTTCGTTTTGAACATCATGAATAGGAAGGAACAGCCTGTTTTTCTTTTTTCGCAGGAAGTTTAAACATTCGTTTGTGGCGATTCTGTAAACCCAGGTGTAGAGTTGGGCATCTTCTCTGAAATTTTCAATATGTTTCCAGACTTTTATAAACACCTCTTGAACGAGATCATCTGCATCATCATGGTCGATTACCATTTTCCTTATATGCCAATAAATCCTTTGCTGGTATTCCCGTACCAACAAATTGAATCCATAGTTTCTGGTTTCCGGGTCTCTTAGTTTTAAAAGTAATGCTCTATCGTTCAAAATTGAGTCGATTTTGAAAGGTTAGATGCCAGTCTTGCAAAATGGTTTAACCTTTATTTTTATTCATTCAAAATTACATTTATATAAAATGAACATGTTGCGTTTTTGAGTTCATAGTGTAAAATTATGTTATACATGTAACATTGGATGAAAAAATCAGTTATAGTAATCATGAAAAAAACGGTCGTAATAGGAGCAAGTCCCAAATCATCCAGGTACTCTTACCTGGCGAGTCATATGTTGAATGATGCCGGATATGAATTTGTTCCGATTGGAATTAAAAAAGGTGAAATCCTCGGAAAGTCTATTTTGAATATCAAAGATAATCCCGCTGTTGATAATGTACATACGGTGACAATTTATCTCAGTCCTGGGAATCAGAAAGATTACTATGACTATATTTTGGGATTAAATCCGAAAAGATTGATTTTTAACCCCGGCGCAGAAAATCCTGAGCTTGGGAAATTGGCGGAAAACCGCGGAATTGAAGTTGAATACGCTTGTAACCTTGTGCTGTTGAGAACCGGCCAATTCTAATATACCGGTAATTATACACTGATCTCCGGGTACCGTCGATCTGCCGGCAGTTAGAAAAAACAGTTATTTCACCCTAAAGGATTTACTCCCCATGAGATAACCGTCTGTGTATATTTCCATGACATAACGACCCGGTAGATATTCACTCCCCTTGTCATATAGGAAGTTTACTGCCTGCATTGTATTGTCAAAAAGTATTTCCTGTTTTGCAGTGTAAAAGGTTTCTTTTCCGTTGAGTTCAAAGGTTCCGGAGCCTCTTGCAACATCGAAAAGTACATTGTCATTATCATCGATGATGCGCATAAATATATCTTTTCCTGAAACCGGAGCGACATCATTCTTGGCGATATTAAAATTGACCTGAAGTTTATCGATATACCTTGCCCGGAATTCATCCTCTCTCTGTTTCCCTTTTTTATTCACCGCTGCCACCAAAATATTTTCGGCTTCAAGACGCGAGGCAACCTGAACTTTTTCAGTAAGCTTCTCCTCTGTCTTTTTAGCTTCTCTGAGGTTTTGGTTTAAGACGTTTCGTTCTGTTTTTAAATCTTTATTTTCGACAACCAACTCTGCATTAACTTTCTTCAATCCGGATATTTCAGTATCCTTCAAAACCAACAATTCCCTGTAACCTTCGACTCTTGATTTTAAGGCTCTAATTTGTTTACTGGTCCTTGTTCTGGCATCAAGCAAGCTTTCTTTTTCCATTT
Source organism: Bacteroidota bacterium (assembly GCA_024280115.1). Taxonomy (GTDB): domain Bacteria; phylum Bacteroidota; class Bacteroidia; order Cytophagales; family Cyclobacteriaceae; genus JAAUQL01. Next base: position 9,849 of record JAJRQT010000004.1, read on the forward strand.
CCAATGAATCTTTTATCATTGTAAGCGTGTCAATATTCCCTCCTAGCTGTTCGATCTCAGTAATTTTCACTTGCATCTCGTTGCCAATGGAATCTAGTCGCGAATAGACGACCATTATTTCAGCGTTTAGTTCAGCATTTCTTTCCTTTAATATATTACCCCTTATAAAATATACCGCAATTGAGGCTACCAATAGTATTGCTAATGCGGCAACAATATATACGAGGGACTTATTAGAATTTTTTGGCTCAGATGTACTCGGAGATGTACTGTTGGTTTGTTCGTTCATTTTTATTCCTGATAAAATGATAATTAAAATGCAAAAGTATGCTTTAATTGTATTATTTCAATGCTTTCAGGCATTAAATAAGACAAATTTCAATATGACAAAACATAATGTTGATTTTGCATCCCTTTTCTAAAAAATAACAGCCCCATATTCTGAAATTCAAGGCTTATTGTAACTTCTTTACTTTGGATGATTTCTCTCCATCCGTTATACATACTTTTTGACCAACGAATGTCATCAATCACCATTATACCATCCCGGGTCATGATTGGGTGTATCATGTCAAAATATCTCAACAAGGCTTGCCCAGTATGATTTGCATCAATAATCGCCATGTCAATTTTTCTTCCCAACCGGATAAATTCTGATAAAGTCAGGTCAATATCACCCTGCACGAATTCGATGTTCTGTATATATAGTTGCTTAGAGATTTCAGTTGCTTTTTTTATCAATCCGACATTCCCTTCAAGAGAGATGACTTTAGCTGATGGGGCAGAAATCGCCAGATAAGCAGTGGATATTCCAAGAGCGGTTCCGAGTTCTAATATTGATTTTGGCTTATTAATATTAATCAATTCACGGAGAAAAATACAATCTTTCTTTGAACTGATCCCTGATCGCGCTATCGAAGAAATAGATCTTTGATGGCTTTTAGATACTTTGGATCCCGCACCAAAATTTAAATCTTTTATTATTGAATTATCAGACAATAAAGCCTCCCTGATATTCTCAATTTCTTCAATCCCATTGTTGTTTTCAATCCCATTTAGCAGTTTGGAATAGATCTGAAAAATATAAGGAGCCTGAATTGAATGCTGATCAACAACTCTTAAATAATAATTGACGTAAAGCGGAATTGTTTTTAAAGACTGAAAAAATGACAATGACTAATTTAGTTTGTATGGAACAAACATAGTGAATTCTGGGATTTTTACTTCAAATTTTTTGCCATCCATGACCCTTTCCATGGTATAGGTTCCGTGCATTTTACCCATCCCTGACTTTAAATTGCAACCGGATACATACTGGTGGTGTTGCCCGGGTTCCAGAATGGGTTGCTCTCCGACAACACCCTCTCCTTCAACCTCTTTCAAATCTCTGTTTGCGTCATAAATATACCAGTGGCGACTTAATAATTGAAAGGTTTGATCACTCAAATTCTCAATGGTAATTTTATATGTAAAGACATAATGAAATTGAGTCGGACTTGAATAAGTCGGCTGATATTCTGTTTCTACACTTATCTTTATACCGTCGGTCGTAGCTGTAACCATAAAATTTAAATCAATCCGAAATATAAGAAATTATTAATTGGATATGAAAAACAAATAACTAGATCAACTATTTTCCATCGGGGAATTTTGATTTTTTCATGCTATTGATATAATTCGCATATTATATTTATTTAGAGTTCTAATTCAACGATGATAAGATATGGATGTAAAAATTGCCCAGACATGGAAAGATAAACTGGCTTCAGAATTTGAAAAGGATTTTTTTAAAACCATTGCCCTTTTTGTTAAGGAGGAATATAAAAATCATAAGGTTTTTCCAAAAGGGGGGCAGATATTCAGTGCTTTTGACCATTGCGATTTTGATGATTTGAAAGTTGTAATCATTGGCCAGGATCCCTATCATGGTGATGGCCAGGCGAATGGATTGTGTTTCTCAGTAAACGATGGTGTGAGAATACCTCCGTCTTTGGTGAATATTTTTAAAGAAATAAAAGACGACTTAGGAAAAGAAATTCCCACTACGGGAAATCTGGAAAGATGGGCTGATCAGGGGGTGTTGTTGCTAAACGCTACATTAACCGTAAGAGCGCATAGCCCGGGATCGCATCAAAATAAAGGTTGGGAACAGTTTACTGATTCAGTTATAAAGACCATATCCGAAGATAAAGAAGGAATCGTATTCCTGCTTTGGGGAGCTTATGCACAAAGGAAAGGAGCAATAATAGATACATCAAAACACCTTGTACTAACTTCTGCACATCCATCACCTTTTGCGGCTAATAGGGGATTTTTTGGAAACCGGCATTTTAGCAAAACTAATGCCTACCTCGAAGAAAAGGGGTTAAAACCCATTGATTGGTAAAACCTATTGAGTTTTAGAGCGTTTCAGTTCAGGCGCTACTTAGGAAAGAACCGTACATTCCCCACAGGTATTTGTACCTCAATAAATTGATTGCCGGAACTTAATATCTCTACTGATGGTTCAAACTGTATAGAAGATATATCAGGTCCTTTCAGCTTAACCTTTGCTCCATCAGAAATGATGACGCCATATTTTCCTTTTGAATAAATAGAAATAGGAGCATCTGATTCAAACCCGGTTTCGAACTGGGATAAGTTTGTGCCTTTTCGGGCAAAATAGAAAATATTTTTGTCAATACTATTTCGGCATATTATTGCTTTTGCCATGAATTTTACCTCCTTATAAATGTACGGTTGTTCACCTGATGATTCAATAATAATATCTGTCGCAACTCCGTCGTGGTCGATGTAACCACCGGTGTAGCTTGTCTCTGTAATTCGAGAGATAGGCGGTTTCTGATGATTCAAATTGTGAGGAAATAAAATTGTAACCAGGTTTATTTTTCCATTGGCATTAGTTTCATAAATCGACTCCAACCTGTTATGCTTGGGATAACCCGGATATCGATCCTGAACTGCCGACTGCACTTTTTCAATATTTACAATAGAGGGCTTTGTCGCGAAAAAAAATGAAAGTTTCGCCCCATCAACAGTTTGTTTGTGATCAATATCAGCTATATACTCTTTCCCTGCCTCTACAACTGATACAGTGGTTTCATTTGCAGGGTGCAAATAATTCTTAACCTGATCTCCACTACTTGCAGCTACTTCGTCAAAGACTATGAAATACGGATTGATGTTATCAGTGCCATGAATCAAAACCAAATTCCTGAAATGACTTTTTCCTGGTAGGGCAGGGCCTGAAAGCCCACTTGCATAATCCAATTCCTCTGCGATAAATCCCTCAACAATTCCTCCACCAATTCTGGCCGAATGGTTTTCGCCGTTTATTGTAAGTGTATTATTTAAATAGGCTGCCCGCGTTGGTTCTCCTAATCTTCCGCCATTCACAAGCAAGCGGTTTCCATAACCGGATAGCGCAAGGCCATTGACCTCATTATGGGTATGCCACTCATCCTGCGACATGATATTATATAAAACCGCGTGCAATCCATCAGGGTTATCTTCTTTTTCACGAATAAAAGCGCCTCCATTTGTATAAATTTTACTGGATGGAACAATGGGTTCCGGCAATGCCCGCTTTGGTAATATGTAGGATAAAATATTGCCTTTTGCAGGTTCACCTTCGTGGAACCACGCTGCATAACCTGCAGCTTCCATATCAAAATTTACTACACGGCGGTGCAACATGTCATTATTAATATTCTGAGTAGGCAGCATATCGCCAAAAATGGCCATTTCTTTCGAACAATTAACGCTGGAGCCGAAAAGCCAACGCTGGAATTTTTGTAATTTTTCATTGTTGTAAAACCGATTATCGGTACCCGTAAATTCCAATACATCCATGTAACCTGATTTTGATAAACGGCTGTCGCCTCCACCAACCCGCTCCCATGCATAGTGATTCGTTACCGGACTCACTCCATCTTCCGTGATTTGTTGCATTATCCCATTATAATAATCATCGTCGGGAGTGGTTCGATCACCCTTGTAAATATCCCAGGTTCCATGAGTGCCTCGCCGAACATCAACCCATGGTCCTGTCCTGTTTATTTTAAATATCTGGTTTGAAATAACTCCCTCGCAAAGCTGAATATCTTCAATTGTAAGGGCATCATAAACGATATCGAGCGCCAAAATGGCCACAAATATTGATCCCATTGGTGGGACTACTCCACCCCAATCGCTACCATCCTTTAATTCCAGTTTTGAATATTGATTTAAAATGGCATCTCTTACCCGGTTAGCATGTGTCTGTGAATCCGATTCATCCAAAATGTATGCTAATGATGCCGCACCAATATAATACTGGAGATCGTAGGGTTTTGTGCTGCTTCCGGTGGTTGAGCGAGATACAGCGTCAGCTTTCATAGATTTCCAGGGTTCAGCCGAAACCTTGTCTCGCAAAGATTGAAATTGGTCTTTCTTAACAATTAAAAAAGGATGATGCTTTTCTTTTTCAGGATCATCTTTCGGAACATCTATTGTTTCAGCATTGCATGAGATAATAAGAAGTGCCAATAATAAATTCACAAATAAATTTCTGCTTATTTTCATTATTTTAATCGAGTAACTCACAATATTTTATTTGACCGGCGCATCCAGCAACCAAAGTAATGGATTCCTGATTGGCAGATTCCTCAAAATCTCCGTTGTTTTTGGATATCCTTCCAGCGTCTTCCAGGTTTCTATGAATTCCTTATTTTTATATGCTTTTCCGGCGAACATCAAAAACGGTTCCCGCACAGGCCAGTTATCCCAATACATAATATCGCGCTCAAAAGGCCAGTTGCTTTTATTTTTCACATAAGGAAAAAGAAATTCAGCCCCCAGAAGCAAATTGATTCCCCCCGGCGTTGAATATTCGTACAAATTGTCCTTATCTGTTGATAAAATTTCAGCAGAAGTCATAAAAGCATCGAGGTTAAAAAGTGAATAGCCATATGGTTTGGTGCGCTTTGTCTCCAACGGAAAAGATCCATCTTTTGCCATTTGCCCTGGCAGGAGTACTGTTTTAAAACGTTCACGACACATTTCCAATACTTTAATATCTCCAGTCAGCCGGGCAAAAGCGCCAACCTGCATCACCCAGCAAGTACCGTGATTGTTTTTGGCATTCATTTCATCTATGCCGTATTGATGGGTTGTCAGCCATGTCACGAATTCCCTAAACCAGTTTTTGATTTCCAAAACAGATTTTTCTGGTAAGGCATTATTTTTCTCCAGGATTTCCACTGTTCGTGCAACTTCAACAAGGTGAATAGCATCGATTATCCCAATTCCTCTGCCGGTTACTCTTCCTTTTATTGCTTGGGCAAAATTAAGGCTTGGGTTCATCCGGGTTTTAGGGTTTGAAAACCATGCTTCCATGTGTTTCTGAGTGGCTCGGGCAAATTTCAGGTCACCGGTAAGTAAAAATGCAGAAGTTTGCATGCCTGCCAACTGACTAAAACGTATCATGGCAAGCCGGTGAGCTACGAAGTTTTCTGGATTGGTTTGCCCGTCTTTTCTGATATATGGTCCTTCGGGATTTTCAGGGTCCGGCCACCAGTAATCCCCTTCGGAATAGAAATCATGCATATTTCCGGCGCTTCGCTCACAAATTGCAGATGTTACTGTAACTGGTAAACTGTCGAGGCTGGCAGTGGCGGTCTCTATAATATAATTTTGCTCGTCTGCCGAAATCAAGGGCACTTCATTTTTCTCGCCACAAGCTGTAACAGAAAAAAGAAGTCCCCAAACCATCCACTGATATTTGATTAGCATAATCTTAGTTTACAGGTATATTTAAGAAATTTATAAAAGCTTATTTGACTTCGGTAACTACGATTTCATTTTTCCCTTTAACGCCAGGATTTATTAGCGTGAATACAATTCTCGTGATTCCTCCCGGCCAGTACCTTTTAAGCCCACTATCTGTTACCTCATTAAACTCAATATTTGGGGAGACTATTTTTGAGTTGTATTTCATTTCCAAATTAAAACCATCACCTTCTAATCGTAATTTTCCCGCAGCAGTTTCACTCACTTTACAGCTTGTCACGAAATTTAGAGTTGTAGGCTTTTCCAGGACATTTTTTAGTTTATAATTATCCAGAATGGTAAATTTTTTACCACGAGTTAGTGTGTAACTGCGCACCCAACTATCAACTGCTGCTGCATCTGTGTAAGCACCTGAAATATCCGTGGAGAAAGTAGTTTTTTTTGCATCAGCTTTAAATGTCGTGCTCTTAGCCTTGTACTTTGCTCCCTGCATCTGATCCTGACCATTAATTTTTGGCAGGTTGTGGTATTGAGACTGCATTGTCCATATTTCATAGCGGCGACTGCTAAAAGTTTTTGCAGTATATCTTTCCCGCCCTATATCAACCAGGCAGGGTTTGCCATTGAAATACATGACGCACGTACCCAAATCGTTATGGTTGTGGCTTTCGGCATTGTATCCTCCTTTTGCCGCAAAAAAGAAGCCTTCGAATGAACCTTCATTATCGCGGGCGCCTGCTACCTCAGTATTGGGCAACCAGAAATCTCTGATTAGGGCATCTTTTGCGGAAGCATTATTAATCTCATCTAAAAGCATCAATTGCCAAATTTGTTCGTCCACTTTACCACCGGGTGTTTTCTGACCCCAATTTTGTTTTTTGGCCAGAAAGGCACCAAAATTTTGCATTATGGGATCTTTTATATCTTTTCCATAGCTATAGATAATTGAAGGACGGCCACCGGTTGTTGCATCAGCATCTGCAAAATTTATGAAATACGGGTATTCAATGTATGCCTTGTAAATATAATTCCCCATGTTTTGCACAAGTTGGTTGTCGAAAACATCAAATTTATCATTGGTGGCTCTCTTGAGTAAATCCAGGTTCTGATACAACGAAGCTCCCGCTCTTCCCCAATACGATGGTCCTTCATCGCATCCTCCATCATCGGGATATCCGTTAATAAAAACATCTAATGATCGAATCACTTTCTGCACACCCTTGATCTTCTGATCCTGATCATCTTCTAAAATCAAAATTGCGGTCAACATATTATGATTTGTCCATGGATTCCAGTTGTTTACCGATCGACTCCCATCCAATCCCATCCACCAGAAATCGTCTCTTTCGTAGTATGGAATTACGGCCTTTTTCATGATTTCATCTTTCAGCCGCTTTGAAATGAGGGGATGGATTTTATCAAAATCATCCTTAAATAAATACCAGGTCCATGAAAGGATATTAGTAATTTCACCGACTCCTAAATCTATTGTTGGTTCATCAGCATCTGGCAAGCCATGCGCAGCTTTTTGTGCTGTTAGGTGTGCTGACCAACCCCACCAGGTTTGTTCGCTGTAGTACCATACTCCATTTACAATCTGATCGATAAATCGGCCTTTTCCTTCAGCCAATTCGCCCATCACCAATGCTACTAAAGCACGACGAGGAGCAGCATAAACACTTTGCCTCCTATCTCCTGATCGAATGATTTCAAGGTAATCAGTTGCCTTTACAACGGGCCAGTTGTACTCCAACGCATTCTCAGCCTCTTCGATGTATTGCTTCTTCAATGCACCGGGTAGATTATTCCAAAAATCCCGGCTTTTGTAGTTGGGAATATCCAGCTCAGAGAAACTTTTAATCAATGCATTTTCCAGCCCGATCTCTTTGGCTTCCTTTTGAAGAACATCTCTTTTTTCCATTGAAAAGGCACTAAAAGTGAGACCTGTTAATGCCAAAAGTATGAGTAGTTTTTTCATGACTGTAATATTGAGGGTTTGTGTTTATGTTATTTTATACAATTTTGATAATTAGTCATTCATTTATTAGGTTAAAATTCTACTTTAATATTGATTCATACTTCATCTTCGCCTGTTCGCTGTTTGAATATGGCACAGTTATTTCCCATTCTCCTTTTTTAGTTTCTGTTATTCTAATGTCTAATCCATCAGCATTTTTTGATATTATCTTTGCCACGATGTCAGGAGCAGAAGACTCAAAGGGAACGAGTAACCAAACAAATGTTTGATCTGATTTGATTTTTGTTGAATAAATTGAGGCGACATTAGGCTCATATTTATTATATTCCGGACTATACCAGCCCTGAATTTCAGGGATTTCCTGCCCTTTTATCAGATTGATTTTCCATTTAGATTCACCTACCGGAACAATCTTCAAGTTTCCATTATCGTTTTCAGAATATGTAATTTTTTTTCCCCCAACTTTAACCTCACAATCGGGATGCCAGTGCCATATCGCTTCAATTTTCCGAGGTTTATCCGTGGTGATTTTGTCAACTACAATCCAGAAATTTCCCCTAATATAGAATAATGCCCTCGTGTGTTTTACCGCTCCTTCCACATCAATAAAATTATTAAAAGAGTTCCAGGCATAATCAAATTCAGGAGTGATCTTAAATTGCTTTTCAGAAAGGGGATCGGTGATTACTTTTGGACCGGGGCCCTGTCCATTACCGTCTATCAAAATCACATTATGCCCCTGGCTTCCTTTGGCATATCGCCTGAATTTTTTTGCTACCTCGCCAGTGTAGGCAAAGCGCCCCGCATCTACCAATAAATCCCTTCCGAAAGCCGATATGGAAATGTGTAATTTGTCGTTGTGCTGATGCCCGCTTCCCCATGGGCCGATGTCAAAAAATGACCAATGTGCATCATCGTCATATCCGCTTCTGGATATGAATTGTCCGGCCCAGGGGTAAAACCAGGATGGCCCATTTAGAGGCTTTGTCCCTGACTTCCCATTTGATGCTATGTATTCCCATTCAGTATTATTAAACTTTTTGGAAGCCTTTAATATAATTTTACGGTCACTCCCACGGTCTCCATCATTGTTAAGAAGCCGAAATCCATCCGGACGAACAGCATGTGCTATGTAGCTGTACATATTTTCAATTGTTTGGTTGAAAAAATCGGGTAACGGTTTATTTGCCTTATCACAAATATCTTTGAAGAGTTCGAAATTGAACATGGAAACATTGTGATAATGTGAAGAAAGCTCGGTTTGTATCCCGTCTGGATAAACTTGGTTTTTCATGCTTTCTGTCATTGTTTTGATGGAATAATCTAACCATGCATTGGATTTCTTATACTCAGGGAAATTGGCGGCTACAGTTGCAAGCGCTGAGATTTCCATCGTTAACCAATTATTACCACCATGGAAATTTCTATTATAGTGGGCATGGTCAGGAAGGCTACTCAAAATTAAAAGCTGAGTTGATGGAGATAAATATTCACTATTTAAAAGGCCGTAGAAAATACGCGACCAAACTTTAATTCTGAAACTCACTTCCAGCCCTCGCCATACCGAAGTACTGCTTTTAATGCCAGGATTAGGCATGCTTTTTATTATAAAATCGCGCAGGAACAGGTCGATGTATCTGGCGTATTTTGGGTTTCCGGTTTTTAGATAAGTTGTAAATACATAGTCAAGTTGAAAATGCCTGTTTGAAAGCCAGGCCCATTCCCGGTCATTGTTGGGCCCTTTGTAATACCAATCTCTGTGGCCATCTTCACCGTAAGGGACCTTCCCTCTCACGTTTTGCACGACAAAAACATCATTTAAAATTGTATCTGCCAAAGCTTCTGTTTTAACAGTTTTTTCAGGTTGAACCTTTCTTAAATATTTAGCCGTGTTGCCAGTTTTATAATATTCCAATAAATATTTGCCAGCCTCTTCAATTTTGTCTTCCGCAAAGGCCTTTTTTACTTTTTCCAATCCTTGATGGTTGAGGTTAAATTCTCCAAGCATTTTTTTCATTTGTTCCGGATAAGCCTTGCAGATGTCTTCAACAGTTTCAATTTTTTGCCATGATTGGGCTGATGTAATTCCAAAACAGTTTAATATCAGAACGAATATGAGCAAATATCTAAGTTTCATATTAATTGCTTTTTTTCAGTTTATACAAATACAATTGACTTGCGTCTGGCCAGGGTTTTTCCCGGGGACGGTCACGATTACGATTGATCGTTTCCCATTTAAGCAGATATCTCACCCCTTTTTCTCCCGAATCACCCAAATCTCCTCTTGTCTGAATCAGCAATCCGGGAAATTTTCCTTCGATATTTAAAGTAGCATGGAAAGGTTTGGGCTTTAGTACTTCCCCGACATTTTTCAATTTCTTATTCAGCAAAATTGTACCATTCCCATATTTAATATGCCAGTAGCTCAATTCATAATAGCCGTCATCCCTCTTGATGAAATCTTTTATCACCACTTCGCTATTAATACTTCCGTTCCCGGAAAATTCCCAACGGTAGTCCCAATCCGTAATTTGTTTTGATTCCCACTTTTTCCCTTTTAAACTGGCGGTATAAAATTGAAGGTTTCCTTCAGCATCGTATTTATGGTAAGCAAAAATCGGTTTGTTCTTTTCATCCAGGCATAGCTTTGCCGCAAGATTAATGATACCGCCTTTTACTGGAATCGGATCTACAATAACCGATGTATTATCAAGCGTAGCGGGCAATTCAAGGGGCTCGTCAAAAGCATTGTACCAGTTTTTCAAATCAGGGCTTTTCATGTACGACAAATCATGATTTGTTGAGCAATCGGGCGTATCCCTCCAAACCCAATAAACATGGTACCAGCCATCTGCCATCACTATGGGTTGCGTCTGATAGGCATTCATTAAGCCTTGTCCATCGGTGAGTGGGACATCCAGCATCCTCGACCATTTTTTTGTTTTACATGAATAAATATTGTAAATCTCATTTCCATTTCCACTGCCCCCATCGCGGTAATGAAAAATCAGCTCACCTTCTTTTGTATTCATGAAATGGGGGTAGGTACATCTTTTTTCGTTGTATCCAACCAATGTCAGTTCCTGCGCGAGCGTTGAAATACCATGGGATTTGGTACTTTTGAAATAGGTAATCGGATGCACGTGCATATTCCCGGAAAGGTGTATAAAGCCATCTTTGTCAATTCCCAATGTAACCGAATTGTGGCTGTCCCAGTTTAAAACCGTACTTGTTCCGCCACTTGTTTCTCGCGATGTTCTGGGCATTACATGCAATGCAAAATTCTCTTCATCCATATTTCTTTGTCCAACCACCATGCTCCGATCTGCATTATAATATGCGATATATTGCCGATTTCCATGGGTCAATAAACAAAAGCCAACGGGGTGCCCCGCCCAGACCTTATCAATATTGATGACCTGCTCAATGGTTTCGGTTTTGTCAGTTTCATCAATGACAATCTGTTTTTTATTTTTTTGATTTGGCTGTGCAAATCCATGCAAGGAAATCACTAAGAATACCAAGAATACGTATGTAATTCGCTTCATTTTATTTTTCTAGTATCAGTCCTTCCTTTGAATTATTAAAATCGAAATCATATTTTTCTCCTTCTTTTGAAAATGAAATTGATAAATTACCAGCATTATCAATTTTGATTTCTTTTGAATCCACAATAGTTTGGGCTTCGCCAGCTCCGGAAACAGGCAAAATAATTGTTCCAATAATTGTTTTTTCACTTGATGCTTTTACTTCGGTATCAAAGTAATCGAGCCAATGGAACTCCTTTGTTGCATTGACAAATTGAGAAGCATGTTTGCCCTGGACAATATCAACATTTTGTTTAGTCAATGGAATTAATGCCATTTTACCTTCTTTTCCATTGAGTAACACAAAGCCATCTTCAATTGTAAACTCCACTCCGGGATGGAACCTCACTTCAATTCTGGCTTCTGGATTTGTTTGAACTTCATCTACCACTAAGGTGATATCTGGTTTATCCAGTACTATGTGCCTGCGCCATTTCTTCAATTCCTTTTTTGGATAGGCATTGGTTGGATCCATGATGACATAATCTAAATTTTTCGAAGGCCTGAATTCCATTACTTTACCACCAACTTTATAATCATAAGGCTTTTTATAATGCTTTCCTGAAATCTGCTTTTCTCCATTTACATACAACACATTATGACCGACACTTGATGCCTCCGGGTAATCAAAGCGCGCTTCATCAAAATACTTCTCATCATATCCTGCTCTGCCAAGATCCTGTATAAAATATTCACCCTGCCAATAGACCACAAATTGGCCAATATCAAGATGACCATGGTGGGGGTCATCATTCATCCCGGCTTTGCCGGCAACCAGCACTTTGTTCTTATCCTTAAAATCACTACGCATTACCCACCAGTCGATGGTGCGGAAATGGATTGAGGGATTCTTAGGTGCTTGGGCTTTTAGTTGGGGCCTTTCCCAAATAATATCGAAAATATCGTTCCCGTTTCCCAACAATTCTTTTCGATACCAGGCGGCCTGTTTGTTGTTTGTTTCAACAGCCAGTTTATTTATCAGATGCGTGCTTCCAATTAATCCGCCTCCTCCGGAATCTTCAAAATTAAGAGATCGTTTTCCGGGGAGTGATATATAAATCGGAAAAGTAACTGGGTTGTTTTTTAATCTCTTATTCTCAAACAGGTTGTACTTTGAATCAGTTAGCCGTTTCAATGCATCTGCAAAAAAAGTTGAGGTATGCACGCCATAATTCCAATATCCCCCGCCTTCCTGCCAGCCACCATCAACGCCCAACTCATTAAACATACTGTTAATCCGATTGTATGACTCCGCTACAATATCTGTTAATTGAGGATGTTCTTTTAGTAGCGCCAAGCCTGTAAGACCAACACCCGAATTACAGACTCCGCACCAGTTACAGCGGTAGGCGGTTGCCCACCAATGAAATTCGTAATCACCCCGTACACGAGTAACTACTTTTTCCAGTAATGCTCCCCTGATTCTGTCACGCTGGGCCTGGGTGAGGGCAGGGTATAACCAATCATAAACGGCAGCCATCATCCGACCGGCATCGCCATTGTAGTGATCAAAATTAAAATTGACCTGATCATCCGGTACATTCCAGGGCATGATGCGCGAATAAATGATTGGAAACTCATGAGCCCGCTGCGTCCAGGTGGTGAGATCGCAAAAGGCGTCGGCAAATTCAAAAGATTTATCTACGTATTTCTGTTCTCCTGTCATCTGGTACAGGAAGGCAAGGTAGAAAGCATTATTCCTGTTGTTATTGTAATATTTAGCATATTTCCCATCGCGGTCATATTCCGACCAGCCTGCCCGCGTGTTTTTACCCTGAATTGGAATATTCTTATCCACCGGCATTTGCAGCCACATTTTAGCTTCCGCTTGCAATTTCCGGAAAATGTCATTGGACTCCCGGTCAGTTTTTATTCGCTCAATCAAGTAAGACTTTTCTTTCTCATTGAAATAGAGGTATGGGTGGGTTAATGATGAGATATCAATGGCTTTGTCTATATTTTCTTTTGTGACCTGGGAATATGAATTGGTCGATACTAGACAAATAACCAATAAGGATGAAAAATTAAGAATACTGCGCATAATACTTTTGTTTATGTTGTCTGTTTAATTCAATTATATAACGCCGGGTATTTATTAAATGAAGATTTTTTATCCTCCCTCTCTATCTCCCCCCAGAGGGAGAGATCAACGGTTTTAATTTAATAAATACCCTCACCAGCTCATTGAAACTTGATATGATACCAATTCTATTTACCACTCATCAAGTGTCTTATTAGAAAATGTAGCTTCCGAAACAACAGGTTTTGGAACCAGCAAAACCTCAAATGATTCACTTGTATTTGCAGGCAACTCACATTCAAATCCCACCATGATCGTACCAGGGTTTTCAGCATCATAGTTGTTAGTCGGCGCTGTACTCCAGGTGCTCATTATTATATCGTCTGGCCCCTGAACTTTTAAATACAAGGTTTTACCTCTATCAGTAAGTATGGCCTCTTTATTGCCAAGTATAACTTGTGAGGATGTCACCATATTCCAGCGAACTTTTGTGACTTTATCCAGCGTCTCGATTTCGTCACGGATAATTGTATATTTTCCATCTATTATTCCTACTCCGCGGGTAGCTTTCACAAGTTGGTTATCGTAAACCGTAGAAATATCAGATATCGAGAACATAAATTCATCGGCACTGGAATACCTGTCAATTTTGGCATAGCCATCTACACGTTGCTGTTCATTATCAACGATCAAAACATTGTGTGAATAGGTATTCATTCTGAAAATTGTCCAACGTTCAGCATCCTGTCCTTTTCCAAATATTTTCATCCCCAGAGATTCAAGCGATTCGTAATTTTGTTTTCCCAAATCAGTTGCCCAACGAATGCCATCAGCTTCCATCACAAATGATCCGATATCCATATGACCATGATTTACCGATGGCGATCCGGCTTTAAATCCCATGAAAATAGCCTTCGGGTCAGTCCAGGAAGATCGCATCATAGCCACAGGATTTGAACCCTGTCCCATCCAGAATTTTTCTTTAGGTTCGGAGATGTTAGAAAGAGGAATGTCTTTTCCCCAGATCATCAAAGCAGGTAATATTCGGATTCCTTTAAACTTTGAGTAGTCACTTAATTCTAAAAAACGCTTTTCAGACCACAACACAGACGGGTTCTTCGTTCGTTGTGCAAACCAAAACATTGATGTATTGAGATTCGTCCCGGTTCCACTGTCACTCCAGTTAAAACTTAGTCCCGTGGGTGTAATCATGTGCTTTAAAAAGTCTGCAGTTTCCAGGAAGCCGGGTGTCGAAACCAAACCCTTGTCAGTACCTAGGGCCTTTTCTATGGCACTTAAAAAGAGCACATTAAAATTGGTTCCATAGCCCCAATATCCGTAGCCTTCGGGATATGCTCCATCCGGTTGATAAGCTTCCATAGGCAATGGAATGGATTCAAAGGCACGGTCAATGATTTCCCCGGACAGATCAGGATAATCCTCCTGAACAGCCAGGGCGCCATAGGTCATTCCGGCATTACATACCTGGTTCCAGTTATTTTCTGATCTTAAAAACCAATTATAACTATTATTTTGAGAAGGCTTTAACCCTTTCATTACAATGGCGCTTTTGATTGACTCTCTGGCACTTTCAGAAAGATCAGCATACAACCAGTCGTAGCCTATGGCAAGTCCCATCGTCATCTCGGCCACATCTAAAAAGTGAGATGGATTCCAGTCGCTAAACCAGGAAACAGCCACCATTTCTTCCTCCGCTTTTTTTAAAAATCGTTCATCACCAGTCATTCTGTATGAATAAGAAAGGAAAAATATACGTCGTAAGCATTCACTTGATGTTGAAAGCAAACGTCGTCCAATCATTTTTCGCTTCAGTACTGGTTTCCCTAAAATGGAATTGCTCTTTTCCAGAATGGTAAAATTCATTTTTTTCCACGTTTCATCAGATTCAATCAGATCGAGAATTTGTTGTTCTTCTCCTTCAAAAAGTAGTATTCTTGGATGACCTGCTTTTGATAAATCGATGGGTTGGGTGTTGTCCTTATTGCATGATAAAAAACCCAGTACAAAAAATGTTAAAAAAATCAGTATAAAGTCTTTTTTCATCTCTTCCTTATTTTACCTTAAAATAGATACTATCTCAAATTCACAGTGACACTTTCCCCGGCATAATTGCCCTGAGGCAGATCAATGGATATTTCACTCATTTTTTCTTTTTCATTCCAGATGGCGCTAAAATTTTTCCCTGATTTTTCGATTCTGGTTGAAATGAAAAGATGAATTTTTCGCAATTCCCGATTTGGATCGGATACTGAAATTTCAGTCGCCTGTTGTCCTTCGGTTTTTAACATTACAATTCCCGGGCTATCTGATATTATCTTTATCCCATCGGTAACCTCAACTTCGCCTGCTTTATAAAAAACGGTCTGACAAATTTGCAGTGCAGAATTCCAAACAGCCTGAATTTCAGGAGAATTTGACAAAATTGTAATATTATTTTTTGAATGACTCTTTTCAAGCTTATCAATCGAAGTCGCCGGAACAACGATAAATTCATAGGATTCTTCACTTGGACGATTCCCATGGTCGATCCAAAGTTTAAACACATCCAACCTAACTTCATCTTTTGGTGAATCTGTTTGCTTGTTTATAGTCCACCATGAACCGGTAGCCTCATTGTTTTTGATGTTTATTATCGAAGGATCCGGGAAAACATATCCAATTCCATCATGGTAAACCCAATCTATATTGTCATACTCGTTCTCCCCATTATCTAATACGGATTTGTTGTTTGAAGCTGAAAGGGTCACATCATCTCGTAGCAGGCATTGATTAAGTGTGGTTACGACAGGAAGATTTTTACGGGAAGAAATTCCAGCTCCCAGACATACATATTCATTATCGAAAAAGAACCAGGCTTTTCTGGCGATTAAGGGATCGTGCGGGCTTTTAAAATCGAATGCGGCAGTTCCATATTTTCCATCTGTAACTGCACCAACAAAATCAGTCAGTCCCAGTTTCTGGATTTCCTTTTCGGATGGAAGATTTGGTTTTTGCATGATGGTTGCGCCAGGAATTTTTTGGTAATCAAACACCGGTGCGATATCATAATATTCATCACCGGTAAGAGAAATGTGATTTGTGCCATCACCTCGGTGATGATTCAACAAACCCTCACTGTTGTAAGGTTCCTCCATATTGTAAGTTCGCGTGGAATACATTCGTACCGATGTAAACCAATCGGGTCGTTGAAAGGAAAAATGCTCGGAATGCCAATAAAATGTAGCATGAGAAAGTGTTGGTTTTTTCCCTTTGTTTCGAATATCAGCTATTTCCTGAATTTCATCTTTGCGGTAATCTGTCGTCAATAATAGTCTTTCCACCGTATTGGCGCTATAAGAATGCAGTGTGCCTTGTCGGCTAATACTGCGGTTTTTTGCCCCCATATCCGGGAATTTGCCATAGACGGCTGTTTTGCAAATGCCATCCAGATAATAGTCAACCAGGTGTTCTAACTTTTCGTCAGAAAAAGAATATTTAGTTCCGGTTGTATAAACCGCCCATTCAACAAATGCATCAGCATAACCCAATCCATAGGAAAGCGTATTGTTCACCCCATCATGTCTGTGATGAAAACTATTGTCATATTGGATACCACGTCCTCCCGCCAACCTGTTTGAAAAACCAGAAGCGATGTTTCTATAACTATATCCATATTTTGCTCCAATCCATTCTACATATTTAATTTCATTTTCGATTACCCTAATTACCTCATCAAATTTTTGGTTGTCACCAATGAAGAGCATATTTTTTGCCTGAATCCCTGCAATTTTTATGCGGTCTCCCCCGGGGCGTGCACCGGGAGCATCTATATTTGCCCTTCCAATAATTGGCTGCGCTTTTTCAAC
The DNA here is from genome assembly GCA_024280115.1 of Bacteroidota bacterium. Taxonomy (GTDB): domain Bacteria; phylum Bacteroidota; class Bacteroidia; order Cytophagales; family Cyclobacteriaceae; genus JAAUQL01. The sequence continues at coordinate 27,069 of JAJRQT010000004.1, forward strand.
TAATTCATCGGGTAATTTATCTCCTATAATCAGCATTAGCGTAACCATGTGATTTGGGACCCCAATCTGGTTATGCCACCAATTATCACAGATATAATCATTATCAACCCAATTTTTGAGTGCAAGTTCTACAGTTTTTATTGCCTGTTTATTTTTATAGAATTTCGAGTTCTTTTTCTGGTACGCTCGTGCTAACAATACTAAATTTCCAGCATGATCGTAATGTCGAAATCCGGTACGCGATACATCTGAGTAATCGATTCCAGGCCAGGTTCCATCTTCCTTTATTGTAGAGATTAGTATTTCAACCTGCGAGTCATCCACATCGGGTTTCATCAATTCTGTAATGACTCGTTTATGGATAATATCAAGATCTGACTTTGCCCAGGCTAAAGAGGAAACAAACAAGATTAAAAGGATAAATATGGGGAAATGGGGTTTTATAGATTTCATGTGTTTTTATGTTAATTATGCTCCTAAGTCCCAGCGTCTGAAATACAATCCCTGACGAACGATGGGTAATGTTTTAAATTCAATCTCTTTCATTTCGGACACGCTTAAGGGCGCAAATTCGGAAGCGATATTAACGTCCTCTTCTATTTGAGAGACATTGTCAACTCCAATTATAGTTGTACTAACTGGCAGACTCATATTGTAGGTGAGTGCCTCCTTTATTGTAATTGTACCCGGTATTTTGGTTGCCAAGCGCTTTGGTTGTTCATCTACAGGGGGAGGATTCCAGGTAGAGAGCATTCTGCCTCTGGTGGCCACTTTCATTCCAACTATTGCAATCCCCTTTTTCTGTGCTTCAGGGAGCAGGTAATTTTTAAAGCTTAGGTAGTGAATATCAGCTGCATTGACGGCCAGTAATATTTGATCAAATGGATAATTTTTAATCGCTTCTAATAGGATCAATGGTTCAAAATGCCCTGTAATTCCGATGTGCCTTATCATACCTTCGGATTTTGCTTTCTCCATGGCTTTCAATGCGCCGTCTTTTGCGAAAATTTGATCGATCTGATCCTTGGTTTTTATATTGTGCAACTGCCATGTATCCAAATGATCAGTTTGCAAGTTTTTTAAACTCTCTTCCAGCAATCTCATTGAACCATCGTACGTGCGGTCATGTGTTTTGGTGGAGAGCCAAACCTCGTTTCTTCGGGTTTTCATTACCCTGCCTATATTAAGCTGGCTCTGACCGCCTCCGTATGAAGCGGCTGTATCGATATAATTAACCCCAAGATCAATTGCTCGATTGACAATTTTTTCCGACTCTTCTTCTGTTCCTTGTTTTTCAATAGTAGCCTGTCCTCCAAGGCTCAATATGCCTACTTTAAAACCGCTCTTCCCAAAAGAACGCGTCGGCATGGCGCTATAGGTCCTTTCGTTAAATGGATTATCATCATTTTTCTTTAATGGAATAGTTTTCTTTGCATCTTCAGAAGCAAAGGCACTGCCAACGGTAATGGATGCTGCTGTAGCCATACCAGCAGCGCTCATAAATTTTCGACGATTAATGTTTTTCTTTTCCATGCTCTTATTAATTTAATGCTTTACTAATACTTGTGAAATATTATTTTCTAAAATTCATCTTTCAATATTTTATCTGCTCTTTACTTCAGTGTATATAAATTAACTCAGCAAATTGCCTCATCAGCAACCTAATTATTCTCCTGAAAGCCGAACCTGTAGCAGGCCATACCTATCCTTTACTTTGTAAACAGGAATCCTGATTTCGATTCGTTTTAAATTTTCTATTGTCTTATCAATCTCCAAAGGAGGTGGATCAAGGGAGATTATCGACACATGTATATCACCAGGAGACAAGATGGATAAAAGCAATTCTTTGCCATCCTGCTTTAAAATTGCTCCATTTTTAACAGGAATCACATCCGCAACAGTCATTAATCCCCATACAATCGTTTTAGTAGAGTCATTGATTTCAAACTTATCCTCAATTAAAACTGATCTACTATTCTCCTTAACAAATTTTCGATGTAATGAATTCAGATTACCACCATAAAGCTCGGTTATATCAATAGATACCTCTGGCTTCTCTCCATTTTTAAAATCTGTGATAGGCGCGTATCCATTAACTTTAAACCGGGCATTGTTCACCGTAATCGTACTATGCCCCTGGTTCTTTTTAGTCAATAATGTCCATCGTGGGCAATCCTGACAACGACCGGATAAATTGAATCCAATTTTATTCAGTGGATAATAAGGTTGGTTGCCTGGGTCAATTACCCATCGAACTCCATCCAATTCAAAAATAAAAGTTCCGGCATCCATATTTCCATGACTTAAATGGGCTTTTCCACCTTTAACAGCCAGGTAGAATTGTTCCGGGTTATCTTTTTCACTACGAAAAACAGCTACCGGATTTTCTCCCTTTCCATGCCAGTTTAAAGGCAATTCACTTATTTCCTTTTGATTAAATTGGGAAAGCCAAACCAGGCCAGGACCGGCAAAGCGTCCGGCATTTTCCGGATTTTCAAAAAAAGGTTTGTCGAGATACAAACCGTTGCCTGTTTTGGCGGCAAACCAAGCCATTAAGACAGATTGCTTTCCTCCCTTTTTATCTCCGCAATCGGCAAAATTGAAAAAATCTCCCGAAGGCGATGTTACCTGTAAAAGGAAGTTTACACTTTCTATAAATCCAGGACTTTTTGAGATTCCAAAATCGCTACCTAATGCAGTATTAAGTGTATTAGAAGCAATTACAGAATAACTGGTTCCATATCCCCAGTAAGTTGGGCCTTCGGGGTAAATACCATCGGGGGCATATTCTTTTAGAGAATTAGGAAGTTTTTCTATAGCTCTTGAAATGGTTTTTGCTGCCAATTCAGGATTTACGTCCGCAATAACAAGTGAGGCTGCAATCATTCCGCCATGACAAACAGCGTTCCAGTTGTTGCTGCTGTTAATCCAAAACATTCGGGTTCCGGTTTCATTGAAGCTTGGTTTAATCCCTTTTTCAATTAATGAAGATTTAGCCAATTTAACCGTCTCTTTTGGAAGGGCCTCTCCAACCCAATCTATTGCCAACGCCACAGCAAAAGACATTTCAGCAATATCCAGAAAATGCTGCGGGTTCCAGTCCTCAAAAGAACAGACCGATCTCAATTCCGCATCAATCCGTTTTAATATTTCAGGGCTTTTATCTATCCGATAAACCATGCATAATACCCCCATTCGCTCCACCATCTCCCGTGAAATCGCCAGCAGCCGGAATCCCTGCAGTTCCCTTTTCAAAAGCGGTTTTTCAAGAATTTGTTCTGATTCAATTTTTAAGTATTTGTAAAAGCATTTAACAAGAGGATCTGATTTTAATTTCTTTTTTAATTCCTTTTCAATTTTAGGTGTTAAAATAAGTTTGGGCGATTTTTTAGATATGTTCTTTTTTAAGTATGAAACAGTAATTGGATTTTTCAGCTGATAAACTGAATTCGTTTGAGCAAAAAGATTTGAAGAGTCAAATGACAGGTTAAAAAGTAAAAGGACTGTTAAAATTTTAGATTTCATTATAAACGTTTTTATTCATTTATACTACCAGGAATTTCAAATTATTAATTTTGCCCTTGTTGCGTCTTTTGACCAACAAGCAATTGATACCCGCTTTGGTTTGTTGGTGACAACACCATAGTCGTTAACCTAAGAAAAAAATCAGATTTTTGGTAATGAAATTTCAGGATGGGGAATATACCTCTTGCGAGGTAAAAGTTTTAGTTTTCTCCCCATGGTTAATTTTTATTTATTTGAAA
>JAJRQT010000005.1 GCA_024280115.1 Bacteroidota bacterium
ACAAAAACGTTAAAACATTGATAATCAATAGATTGAAAAAATTAGAATAAAAGCATAATAAAATATTTCAATTTCATTTGACTGCTTTCAAAATTTGGAACAAAAGTGAAAAACTCAGAATCAATTATTAGAGGTTCCCTTTTATAAACATCATTTTTATCATGAAGATTAAACTCAATTTCAACGCCACTTTTTTTTCACTCAGCATTGTCTCCATAATAATTTTGACCTCAAATTGTAAAACAAAAACTGATGAGGCTTCTGGAATCGCAAGGCCAAATATTGTGGTGATGTTTACGGATGAACTGCAGTTCTCAGATATCGGGGTCTATGGAGGTGATTTCCCTACTCCGGAAATTGACAAATTAGCGAGTGATGGGATGAAATTTAACAATGCATATAGTACGGCTTCCATGTGTACGCCAAGTAGATTTGCCTTACTCACAGGTTTGTATCCCGGAAGATGCCAGGCCCCAACGTTTTATGCATCTAACCCGGTAACCGAGCCATATAATATTGCATGGAATACATGGATTACACCTGATCTAAAAACTTTACCACGGATATTAAGTGAAAATGGATATATCACCGGAATGGCTGGTAAATGGCATATTGGTCATTTATCTGACGCAGTGAATCTACCAAAGTTAAAGAAAGATGCGGATTTGGATGATCCGGAAATAGAAAAGCAACTGATGGCACGGCAACGGATTTATGAGCAACAAGTAAAATCTGATGCTGGATTTGACAATGCCTCAAGTGTAGCATGGACAAATTTTGATAATCATCCCATCAAGGCTTTGCGGTTTCATAATTTTCCGTGGATTACAAAAGGAGCTCTGAAATTTTTAGATCAACAGAAAAATGGCAGTCAACCGTTTTTCTTATATGTCACACCGACGGCCATACATGGCCCGAACCATGTTGAAGATCTGGGCAAGGATAAAACTTATACACCTGAAGGACGGCAACCAGATGTACAGCAATTTAACATCAACGAAGAAAAGCTCGGGACTTATATTAAAGATTTACCACATCATGTTTCACATCGGTATGCCGGTATAGCAAATATTGATTTTCAACTTGGATTGATCAGAAAAAAGTTAAAAGAAATTGGAAAAGAGGATAATACCATAATAGTATTTATGCCGGATCATAATATCGAACCGGGGAAAGCGACTTGTTATGAGAAAGGCATCCATATTCCGATGATTGTTTATTGGCCGGGCATCTCAAAAGGGTCTGAGGAATCTTTTTCACTCATTTCTTCATTGGATGTTTATCCTACAATTCTAAGTGCCGCAGGTATTCAGAAAACTGATGATATGAAGTTAGATGGAACAAGTTTCATATCAGTGCTGAAGGATCCCACAAAAATGACCAGAAAGTATATTTTTGCCGAAGCAGGTTTTACAAGGTCGGTTTCGGATGGTAAGTATAAATATATTGCACTCAGGTATCCCAAATCTTTGATTAAGAAAATGGAAAATAATGAGATTAGCTATGCTCCAAGCTATGTTGAAAATTGGCCTCAGTCACATTCGGCCATAGCAATGAAGAGCTATCCTGCTTATTTTGATCAGAATCAGTTGTACGAACTGGATACTGACCCATTCGAACAAGATAACATCTACGATGAAAAAAGCCCCGTTGTACAAAAGTTAAAAACTGTATTGAGGGAACATCTCGAATCGTTTCAGCATCCATTCAATTTGAATGATGTTAAATACCTGGATTCTGAAGATTTTGAAAAGCATTATAAGGTAAACCTTACTTATGATTTGGATAATATTCCGTGGCTGAAACGTGATCATGGCAACCTATCCTGGCCTCCTCATCCGAATAGTTCCGGAGATAATTAAGTAATTACAATATGTTGGCTCTACCACGAATTTAATAGAAGCTATTTGAAAAAAACCGAAGTTGGAAGTCAGAAGACCGAAGTATTAAACTGTTGAGAATCCAGAAAAACAGGGAGCAACAGGTTTTTAACCATATCCCTCCATTTAAAAAATAATAATTAACCTCCCACTCCAGACTTCTGACTCTCGACTAATCACTATTTCCATTAATATAACTGTTGAACCATAATGTTTTTATTAAGCGAGTTTCCAGATAATTCAGTTCATTCACAAAAATTCTAAAAGCGTTTCCGGAAAATTAATTTATTGATATATCGACTGAAATTATTGTTTTAATATTTCTCCTCCCGCATGACATGAAATATTCATGTAAAAAAGGTTTTGGTTTCTATTTTAGAAATAAACATTTTTGCAAGTTAAAGGTGGGGATAAGGATTATAAGATCATTAGATTGAAAAACAGCATATTCATTTTCATATTTTTTATTTCAATTTCAGTTTATTCCCAGAATACTGAATTTACCATGACAGGGGAATACCAGGGGAAAAACATTTATGTACAAAATCCTTTGTCAGCAGATAAAATCAATTTTTGTACTGATGAGGTTTATTTAAATGAAAAACTGTTAAACAGATCGCCGAAAACTTCAGCTTTCGAAATTGATTTGTCTCACCTTGCAATTGGCGATCCTGTGTTTATAAAAATCGTACATAAGGATGGATGCAAACCAAAAGTTATTAATCCACAGGTAATTAGGAGTAAAAGCAGTTTTCGTTTTTTTAATACTGTTGCCGATGCATTATCCATTCACTGGTCAACTGTTGGGGAGCTCCCTTTTGGTAAGTTTTACCTGGAGCATTACAGGAATAAAAATTGGGTGAATATTCAGACTATTTCCGGTAAAGGGTCTTTCGATTCAAATCAATATAATCTAAAACCCGAGCACCATACCGGCGATAATAAGTACCGCGTGAAATATGTTCAAAGTGATGGTAAAATGTTCTTTTCTCAGGTTTTTAGTTATTTCAATGATGTAGAACCCATTAGTTTTTATCCGACTCAGGTGGTGGATAGAATTACACTTTCCAGGTCAACCGAGTACTCCGTTGTCGATTCATATGGAAATCAAATAGCTAAAGGAAAGGGTAAGGAAATTGCACTTAGCAATTTAAAAGCCGGATTGTATTATCTGTATGTCGATAACAGGGAAGAAAAGTTTGTGAAAAAATAATCAGGCCATCTGCACTTTTTTATCCACCAGTTCAGCCTTCATAATGCCATTTGGCATAACTTCCGTTAATCTGACTTCAACGAGTTCGTTAATCAATTCCGGATCTACATCTACAGCCACGCGTATATAATTATCTGAAAATCCATGAATCTTACCACCGTCAATATCTTTTTCGAATAAGATGTATGCTTTTTGGCCAGTAAATTGTTCGTAGAAAAATCTCCTTTTTTTCTCCGAAAGGGAGCGGAGCATTTTGGATCGCCTGCTTCGTTCCTGCTTTGGAACTGAATCATCCATCTCTATTGCGAGGGTATTAGGCCTTTCAGAATAGGAGAATACATGCAAATATGAAATGTCCAGCTCATTCAAAAAATTATAGGTTTCCAGGAAGTCTTTTTCAGTTTCGCCGGGGAATCCTACTATCACATCCACACCGATACAGCAGTCCGGCATTGCCTGTTTTATGAGATTAACCCTTTCCTCATATAGTTCCCTCATGTATCTCCTCCTCATGGCTTTGAGGATTTTATTGCTTCCGGATTGTAGCGGGATATGAAAATGATGAACAAATTTGACTGAACTGGAAACAAAATCGATAATTTCCCTATTTAAAAGATTTGGTTCTATAGATGATATTCTTATCCGTTCAATCCCATTGACCTGATCCAATGCTCTGATTAAATCAATAAATCCTTCTTCTCTGATTTCATTACGGAGGCCGAAATCACCTGTATTAACTCCAGTCAGAACAATTTCTTTCACATCATTTTCCGCGATGGTCTTGGCAGATGAAATCACATTTTTTACAGTGTCACTTCTGCTTTTCCCTCTCGCGAGTGGAATGGTACAAAATGAGCAGGTATAATCACAACCATCTTGTACCTTCAGAAAGGTTCGGGTGCGATCATTTAGAGAATATGCATTATTGAATGCAGTCGCTTCTGAAATATCCTGAGCAAATACCTGGGTTTTAGGGTGTTTTTCAAAACCGTCAAGCAATTCTAAAAGTCTGAATTTTTCTGATGCCCCAAGCACTGCGTCCACTCCGGGGATTTCGGCAATTTCCTGAGGTTTCAATTGCGCGTAACATCCAATGATGATGATGTATGGATTTTCAGTAACTTTCTTTGCTTCCCTCACAGCTTGCCGACACTTTTTATCGGCATTATCTGTAACAGAACAAGTGTTGATTACGAAGATATTAGGACTCTGGTGGAATTCTACCTTTTCATAGCCATGTTGCAGAAACATCCTGATTATAGAGGATGTCTCGGAAAAATTAAGCTTACAACCTAAAGTATAGAAGGCTACTTTTTTCATAGCCCGCAAAATTAATGTCTTAATACTGATATTTGTTTTTTTTTAGCAAAAGATTTATAATTAACAGATAGATTTGAATGCTAAAAGATTGAATAAAGATTGAAAGGATTGAGAGGATTGAAATATCAATTTTAATCAATCTTATTTGGTCCTGGCTTGTTAGGGTTTGGTAATTTCTTTATAAGAAAGTAAATCCTTGAATTCTTTTACATTTGTCCACTGCGCTTAGGCGCCAATTGATAACTATGCTTTTGTCCGCATTTGTAGCATATTGAGAATTTCCACCCATTGGAGTTTGCTCATTTTATTATGTTGGAAAGTCAATTCAGGGCTTTACTTTAAAACAAATATATCGATAGAAAAATTTAACTTTCTCCAAATTATTACGAGGGCAAGTTCAAATACTGCTTAGATTTGGTAATTAAAATGGATATAACCAAGTTTATGCTTTATAAAACAGATAAAACCTAAATTATGAAATTACTGTACATTTTTATTTTCCTTTTAACCTCCTCCATCTTTGTTCATGGACAAAGTGTAATTGTTGACGAAGGATCTGGTGTTGGTCCGTTAAAGCTTGGTCAGTCTTTTGAAGAAGTAGTTGATATACTTGGATTTGAAGGTAACCTTAAAACATATGATGACTATCTTGATGAAGAATTATTCAGTGAGGACCCGGATATAGCTTTGGAGTGCGCGATAGGTTTTGATTATTATATTAAATACCAGCATCTTTTAACAATTCCCGTATCGTATGTTTTTTTTAAAGATAATAAAATCACACAGATCAAAGTATCAAGTTTCCCTGAGTATTATTTTGCAATTGCCAAGGAAACCAAAACCGGAAAAGGAGTAAATTTTTGGTCTGACAGGCTGAGTGTTGTTGAGGCGTATGGTGAGCCGGATCTCGAAGTTAAATACGATAGCTTTATTCTCGATTCCTATTTTTATTTTAAGGAGGGGATCACCGTAAATTTAAGAGCTGATAATTACCGTACAGCCCACATTTATTATTCCCCGGATCAGGATTTGATCGATAGCTTTAGCAATAGATTTTAATTTATTTTTATCTTTTGGGATAATTTAACATCACTTAATTCTTGCGAGAATTTGTGATCAGGTAATTCAATGACAATTTGTGTGCCTTTTCCATAAATAGAATTTACTGTTATGGTTCCATTTAATTTGTTGATCATTTCTTTTACTATATAAAGACCTATTCCGGAACCCTTTGATCGCTCAGATGCCCGGAAGAATATATCAAAGATTTTGTGCAGCAGCTCAGCCCTGATCCCCTCACCATTATCTTCAATAATCAATAGAAAATGTTCATTTTCCCGCAAAGCAGATATGCGTAACCATGAGGATTCACTTCTTAAATCAGAGAATTTACAGGCATTGGAAAATAAGTTTTTGAGGATTACTTTAAGTCGGAATGGGTCGGAGATTACCTCAAAATCATTTGCAATAGATACTTGAATATCAATTTTATCAAGATCTTCGCACAGATCATGATTTTTAATAACTTCCTCTATTAAATAATTTAAGTTGATTTCCCTGAGGGTTTTTTCAGTCCGGATATTTTTAGAAAAGTCGAGAATATCTTCTGTGAATTCATCCAGGCGATGAATGCGGTCCTTCATCAGGTAAAGACATTCAAATATTTCTTTTTTATTTTTTGATTTTTCAGCAATGTTGATTAGGCCGAGAATGGATGTTAAAGGAGCCCTGAGATCATGCGAGGCACTATAAACAAAATTATCTAATTCCAGGTTTGTTTTTTCCAGCATTTGATTTTGTTTTCTTATGCGCTCTTCAGCCAGTTTCCTTTCATGTATCCTGATGATAGACCCAACCATTCGAACCGGTTTTCCGGAATTATCCCAAATAGCCTGTCCGGCATCCGAAAACCATTCATATAATCCATCCCTGGTTCGCAATCTGAGTTCTACAGAATATGTCCTACCATTGATGAGATGATTTTTAAGGGTATGCTTAATCCTTTCCCTATCTTTGGGGTGAATAAACTCATAAAAGCCATCTATATTAAAACCTTCCAATTCATCAGCTCCATAGCCTAGAAGTTTCTTCCACATTGGAGCATGATATATCTTATTGTGCTCTATGTCCCAATCATAAATCCCAGCGTTAGAACCTTGAATGGCCAATTCGAATCTTTGCTTGCTTGCCTTAAGTTCATCGGTGATTTTGATAAGATTTTTGTCTTTTCTGATGAGATTTGATTCTATGTTTTGATTGAGTTTGATAAGGAAAATGATGATTAATACACTAGCCAAAATAGAAATCAGATAGTGGACTAAAAAATTAGTTACTTCTAATCCTTCTGAAGTTGGACGTATTGGAAGCAAAGGCATCTCATAAAAGTAAACTATGATAAATGCACCAATTGAGATCAAAGTAAAGATTATTCCTTTGTAAATATCCTTATAATCAAAAAGAGCAAATGCAGCTATCGTTAAAGGGAAAAAATTAAAATAATTTCCATTGTCCACGGGTTCAGTCGCGCTGAATACAAATATTATCAATAGTGTTGATGCAAGCAGTATCATTTTTGCAACACTATATCTACCGGTTCGATTAAGAGAAAAGGCTAAGACAGCAAAACAGATGAGGGTAAAATAATATGGAAGTGCGTTAAATGTTCCTAAATACGCATCGAAGATGATGTAAAAAATGCCAATAAACAGTACTAAAATGCTGAGATAACCCGTCAGCACTGCTCTTTTAAAAACACTGTCTGAAGTAATAAGATAATGTTCGCCTAAAATAAGGCGATGAGAAAACTCCTCCAATTTGTGGGTGAACATGAAAAAAAATCAATGTAATATGTAAAAAAATGATAATTTTTCAATAATCAAATTGCAGAGCAGTATTTATTTATAAAACTCAGAATCATTCGTTCTTTTACACAAGAATGGGTGAGAGGAATAATTTGCTTTTAATGATTGTACAATAGATTGTCTTTTCAATATATTTGTATCGAAAATCGGGATGTAGCGCAGTCCGGTAGCGTACCTCGTTCGGGACGAGGGGGTCGCAGGTTCAAATCCTGCTATCCCGACATTTCAACATCCAATTGTAGATAAAACCTTCTAAATCGTATGATTTAGAAGGTTTTGTGTTTTCACGCCTATAAAAATAGTCAATGAAAGCAATTGCCGAATTGAAAAATTCTGTGAATTAAACAATTTATACACTTGTAACCCCAGGACAATTGGGTTTAGTAAAAATTTAACATCTCGAACCTCGGTCTGTGGCTCACAGACCGAAAATTTTGATTGTTAAATTGTCTGTGAGCCACAGTCCATGGAATTTGCTTTAAACCCCATTGCCCTACCTGTAACCGGGTGTTGTATTTTTACTTTGTAAAAATTGTTATTGGAATTACATTTCTTTCAGGATTACTGAAGCCAGCAAACGCAACTTTCAGTTATTTGGAATTGTGGTCAGAGTTGAAATAATTGACAGAAGCTTCGATTAATTCTTTTAATACTTGTAAATCAATATCCTCCAGCATGCTTACGTAAAGGCAGGATTTCCCTGTTTTAAATATACCAAGATGGTTCAATATTTCATTGTATCTGCTGAAACCGGTATGATATATAAGGCCAGGCTTTGCTTTCTTGGAGAAAAACCGGCAACAAACCAATCGCCCTCCATACCACTTGCGTATTTATAGAGATAGTTGCCAAAACCAATGATGCTTGTTCCCCACATTTTAGGTTCAGATTTTGTGATATTTTTAATGATGCCAGCACCATAAAAGAATCCTTTTTCCTCTTCTCGTTTTCAATACTATTTGATAAGGCTTCTACACTCACATTATTTTTTTTGGTTTTTAATTCCGCCATGGCCAATCATTAATTTAATAGATAAAAAAAACTCAGCATCTTTCAAGAATTATGGATGCTGAGTGATTGGTTTTATAGGTAAAGCATATGTTATTTTATTGGTTTAAATAGCCAATTTATTCAGCCTTGTCGAAAAACATCTTGTATATCAATCCAGCTAAAATTGCTCCAACGATCGGTGCAACCCAGAATAGCCATAATTGCCCTATTGCCCAGTCACCTACAAATAATGCCTGACTTGTACTGCGCGCTGGATTTACTGAGGTATTCGTCACAGGGATACTGATAAGGTGTATTAACGTTAATCCCAATCCGATTGCAATTCCGGCGAATCCTGCGGGAGCCCTTTTGTCTGTAGCCCCTAATATGATCATTAAAAACATCATGGTCATCACTACTTCTGTTACCAATGCAGAGGTAAGTCCATATCCTCCGGGAGAATGGGCTCCATATCCGTTGGCTGCAAATCCCCCCAATTCAAATCCTGGTTTCCCACTGGCGATTATGTATAAAACTCCTGCTCCGGCAATTCCACCCAGTACCTGTGAAATGATATAAGGGAGTAATTCTTTGCTTTCAAATCTGCCTCCCATCCATAATCCTACAGAAACTGCTGGATTAAAATGAGCTCCGGAAATATGTCCCAGTCCATAGACTAATGTCATTACTGTGAGCCCAAAGGCAAGTGAAACGCCTAAAAATCCAATACCTAATTCGGGAAAGCCTGCTGCAAGAACAGCGCTTCCGCATCCTCCAAGGACGAGCCAAAAAGTACCAATAAATTCTGCTGCTAATTTTTGTGATAGTTTCATGTTGTGTGGGTTAGATTAATTTTACTTTGAAATTATTAATAAATTGAAGAGTCAATCTATGTTTTTTTTAATGTTAATTTATAAAGAAAAGTAATAATTATTTAAACAAAAAATTTTAAATAGCAGTTTATTTTAAAAATTAAGTTTTAGCCTAATTAAAGTCACAAAAAATGAGAACCCTTACTATTTTTACTCTACTAATTTTCTTTATTATTTCACAAAATATCTTTGCCCAAACTGATTCATTAATTTTCAAGACCGGAACCTATATGATAGGTGAAGTAAAATCTATGGACCGCAATGTACTCATGGTTGAAACAGATTATAGTGATAAAGATTTTGCTGTTGAATGGGACGGCATCAGTGAGATTTACACAAGCACGTATTTTTTAATAACACTTACTGATGGAGAGAGGTACAACGGTACTCTAAAGTCAACTGAGCCTGGAAAAATTACCATTATCACCAATGATGGACAAGAGGTAGAGACAGCTCATAATGATATTGTTTTTCTGGATGATAAGGATCAGGGATTCTGGAGCCAGCTTTACTTTTCCTTAGATATTGGCCTCGACCTGACCAAAGCCAATAATCTCACTCAATTTTCTACAAGGAGTACATTGGGCTACATAGCGGAACGCTGGAGCTTAGATGGTTATTTTAATACGCTGACTTCTACGCAGGACGAAGTTGATGATATTAAAAGGACAGATGGAGGCGTTGGTTATAAATTTTTCTTGCCAAGAGATTGGTATCCGCTGGTATCTTTTGACTTTCTGTCAAACACCGAGCAAAAACTTGATTTACGAACCACATGGAAACTGGGTATGGGAAAATATGTATTGCATACCAACACTGCTTACTGGGGATTTTCTTTGGGTGCCAACAACAACAATGAGCAATTTACCGATCAAACAAATGACCGGAATAGCTGGGAAGGTTTTATCGGAACAGAATTAAATTTATTCAATATTGGGGATTTGAATCTTTTAACAAAATTAATGGTCTATCCGAGTTTCACTGAATCAGGAAGGGTGCGGTCTGACTTTAACATTGATTTGAAATATGAATTTCCTTTCGATGATGATTTTTATATCAAGGTCGGTACAACCCTCAACTATGATAACAAACCAGTTGAGAATGCCTCTGAGCTTGATTATGTATTTCATACCGGTGTTGGCTGGCAATGGTAGTTTCCAAATAATTTCAAAGTAATCAAACAGTTGATTTTCATGTCTTTCTACAAATTAGCAATGCTCACCACTTTTATCCTTTTGGTAGCAGGTTGTTACAATGGTCATAGAAAAGGGCATAGTGAATCTGTCAATCTTTCATTGGTTAATTCTGAATACAAGCTAAAAAATGTAAATAAGACTGAAGACAGTGGAGATGATTTTCAACTGAAACTCTGGCAAAAGGGAATTGACTTTTACGCAAGAGGCAATGAACCTTTCTGGGCCCTGGATATGGATTTTGAAAACGGTTTTTATTTCAAAACGCTCAATGGGATTGATGTCAATACTCCACCTGTAGAGGGAATATATGCGGCGGATGCCAATGCCCTTCGATTCTATATTCAAACAGACTCAGTAACTCTCATTATTACCATATTAGAAGAAAAGTGTAATGATACGATGTCTGATGAGGTTTTTCCCAATAAGGTGAAAATTGAGGTCAAAAGATCAATAGACAAAGAATTTCAAATTTATAAAGGTTGCGGAAGATATGTGGCTGACTATGGCCTCCATGATATTTGGGTGCTTACCCACCTGAATGGGAAAGATCTGCAAACTAGTAATTCTAAGGAAAAGAGGTTGCCGGTGTTTGAGTTTTATGCAAGTGATGGAAGCGTACAGGGTAATAGCGGTTGCAATAATTTTCACGGCACTTATTATATCTCCGGATTCGAAGAAATCCAATTTGAAGAGGTGTCAATGACCAAGAAGATTTGTAAGAATACAGAAATTGAAAACTTATTGAGAAAATCTGTGTTTGGTAGAAGAATGAAATACCAAAGAGAAGATCTTAAGCTGTCATTGAGCGGTTATGATGGCTCGAAATTTATATTTAAAAAAATTGATTAATTGACTTAAACATTCTACACATGAAAACAAAACTCAAGAACATGTTTACAGTACTCTTCGTCCTTGTATGGATGAGCAGTTACGCGCAAACGAAAAAGCCTGCCTCGGCAGACAAGCCCAATATCCTGGTGATATGGGGAGATGACATCGGGCAATCAAACATTAGTGCCTACACCATGGGTTTGGTAGGCTACCAAACTCCAAACATTGACCGCCTTGCCGATGAAGGGATGATCTTTACCGATTATTATTCGGAGCAAAGCTGCACTGCCGGAAGATCGTCGTTTATTTTAGGACAAAGTGTTTTACGTACCGGATTAAGTAAAGTGGGTATGCCTGGGGCTAAAGAGGGGATTTCTTCAGAAGATCCTACAATTGCAGAATTATTAAAACCTTTAGGTTACAGAACCGGGCAATTTGGTAAAAATCACCTGGGAGATAGAGATGAACATCTACCTACCAATCATGGTTTTGATGAATTCTTCGGAAACCTTTATCACTTAAATGCGGAAGAAGAACCAGAATTACCAGATTATCCGGATCCAAAGGAATATCCAGATTTTGCAAAGAATTATGGCCCTCGTGGTGTAATACACTCCTATGCTGATGGTAAAATTGAAGATACAGGACCATTGACAAAAAAGAGAATGGAAAGTGTTGATGATGAAACCATAGCTGCGGCTAAAAAATTTATACGGGAGGCAGTGAAGTCAAAGGAACCATTTTTTGTTTGGTGGAACGGGACAAGAATGCACTTCCGTACCCATGTAAAAGATGAACTCAGAGGTATATCCGGCCAAAATGAATATGCTGATGGCATGATTGAACATGATATGCACGTAGGTCAGTTACTCGATTTATTAGATGAGTTAGGCGTTGCAGATAATACTATTGTACAATATGGAACTGATAATGGCCCTCATAAAAACACCTGGCCAGATGCCGGTGTTAATCCTTTTCGAGGGGAAAAAAATACCAACTGGGAAGGTGGTTGGAGAACTCCATCGATGATTCGCTGGCCAAATCATATCAAAGCAGGTTCGGTTTCAAATGAAATTATTTCAGGCATGGATTGGATGCCTACCTTCCTAGCAGCGGCAGGGAATGAAAATGTAAAAGATGAATTGTTAAAAGGGAAAACTATTGATGGTAAATCTTTTAAGGTTCATTTGGATGGATACAACATGTTACCTCATCTTACGGGAAAGGAGAAAAAAGGAGCCCGTATAGAACTATTTTATTTTTCTGATGATGGTGATTTAATGGCAATACGCTATAATGACTGGAAGCTCGTTTTTATGGAACAAAGATCTCCGGGGACGCTGCAAACTTGGGCAGAACCCTTTACTGCATTACGACTGCCAATGATATACAATTTGAGAAGAGACCCTTATGAATTTGCTACAATTACGTCTAACACCTATTACGATTGGTTATTAGATCATGCATTTCTTTTAGTGCCCGCTCAAGATATTGTCGGTAAATTTTTAATGACTTTTAAAGAGTATCCACCAAGAATGAAAGCTGCCAGCTTTAATCTGGATCAGGTAATGGAAAAACTGACTACTCCGGGAAGTAACTAAAATAAAGCAAAGGCCGGAAAACTCCGGCCTTTTTTAAACTACAATTATGAGAAAAGAAATCTTCAAATCATTTGGAATTGTGGTTCTGTTAAGTGCCTTTATTTCTTGTACTGGAAATAAAACGGATACTGAAAATAATAAAGCTGGTGAAATAGAAGTAATCGCCCCTTTACCTTCATGGAATGAAGGAGCAATAAAAGCAGCAATCATAGATTATGTGGGCGATGTAACCAATCCTGAAAGCAAGAATTTTATAGCTGTTCCAGATCGTATTGCCACATTCGATAACGATGGCAACCTATGGTCTGAACAACCAGCGTATTTTCAATTGTTTTTTGCGATTGATAGAATAAAGGTATTGGCTGCAGAGCATCCTGAATGGAAGACACAAGAACCATATCAGGCTGTTTTAGATGGCGACATGAAAGAACTCAACAAATATGGAGAACATGGGCTTATACAAATTGTAATGGCAACTCATGCAAACAATACAACAGATGAGTTTGAATCGATTGTAAAGGAGTGGCTTGCAACAGCAAAGCATCCAAGGTTTATAAGACCTTATACTGATTTGGTTTATCAACCAATGCTGGAACTGATCAAATATTTACAAAAAAATGATTTTAAAACCTTTATTGTCTCAGGAGGTGGAATAGAATTTATGCGCCCCTGGGTAGAAGAGTCTTACGGAATTCCAAAGGATCAGGTGGTAGGTAGCAGTATTAAAAGTGAATATGAATACAATGATGGAAGTCCTGTTATAAGGAGATTGCCGGAATTAGATTTTATTGACGATAAAGAAGGCAAACCCGAAGGAATACAAAAATTTATTGGACGCAAACCAGTATTTGCCTCTGGAAATTCCGATGGAGATTTGCAAATGATGCGGTGGACAGCTTCTAATAAACTCAAAAGTTTTATGCTCTATGTGCATCATACCGATTCTATTCGGGAATGGGCCTATGATAGAGATTCTCACATTGGCCGTCTGGACAAAGGCCTGGACGAAGCGATTGAAAAAGGATGGACAGTTATTGATATGGAAAAAGATTGGAAAGTGGTTTATCCTTTTGAGTTAGAATAAGAGGTTCTATTGTTTTTTACAAAACTTCCGAACTTATGGAGAGTATTTGTATTACATTGATTTTATGTAGGTTATGTCTTAACCTTTTATGTAAACTTTGTATAAAATCTCTTTTATACTTTTAGGTAAAATTATAAACCATAAAGGATTACAAGGAAATAAAAGAGGTACATAGAGCCAAGTTAAAGCAAAATGGAAAATACAAACATCATGTTTTCAAATTCTTAAGATTGTGCAAATTTCCGTCAAGATTTAGAAATGAGATATTTACAATTTACTGCGAATTTTTAGTTAATTAAGCTGAATAGTGATTTGGTGTAAGCACGGAGCCGAAAGTGTTTTGAATTAAGATAAATAGTTAATTTTATTCCTTTTCTTTTAGGATTCTCAAAAAAACTTCGGTCTTCTGACTCCCGAATTCAATCTTTTTCAAATAATTTCCATTAGAATCGAAACAAAACCATAGTCGATATCATTTAAACAGATCATAAAATTATGACATCATTTGAAGCTATTACTAATTTAAAATCACAAATGTCCAAATCAATAATTGGACAGGAAAAATTAATTGATCGGATCATTTTAGTGCTACTTGCCAATGGAAATATGTTGCTGGAAGGATTGCCGGGTTTGGCAAAAACCAGGGCGATTAAAGCATTGTCACAAAATCTTGATTGCGGGCTGAGCAGGATCCAGTTCACGCCTGATTTGTTACCTTCTGATATAACAGGGACGGAGATATACATTCCGGATGAAAAGGAAAAATTTGTTTTTCAAAAAGGTCCGATCTTTAGTAATTTGATTCTTGCAGATGAAATTAATCGCGCTCCCGCAAAAGTACAGTCCGCATTGCTGGAAGCCATGGAAGAGCGTCAGGTTACCGTTGCCGGGAAGACCTATAAAATGGAAGATCTTTTTATGGTTATGGCTACGCAAAATCCTATCGAACAAGAAGGGACCTATCCGCTGCCGGAAGCCCAAATGGACAGATTTTTAGTACATACTATCATAGATTATCCAGATGATAATTCCGAATTGGAAATCATGCGACTAAATAAAAAGGAAGCTTCGCAAAGCAAATCAGCAGTAAAAGCAAATGATATTTCGCAGCAGTCCATTTTTGATGCGCGCAATGAAATTGCCAAGGTAAAAATTACCGAAGAATTGGAAAAGTATATTGTGAGCTTGATCTCTGCTACCAGATATCCTGAAAAATTTGATTCCGAACTGGCAGATTTGATAGAATTCGGTGCGAGCCCGAGAGGCACCATTGCATTAGATCGATGCAGCAGGGTAAATGCCTGGATGCAGAACAGAGATTTCGTAACTCCTGATGATATACACCATGTAATTAAAGATGTTTTACGCCATAGGATTTCATTGAGTTATAAAGGAAGAGCCGAAGGGGTTTCAACAGATCAGATCATTGATAAATTAATTGAAGTTGTAGCGGTTGTGGCTTGATTATCTACGATTTTACAAAATGGAAAACTCCAACCCCAACATATTCCTCACCCTAGAAAACCTTTTGAAATTTGAGTGGCTAAGTTCTGTTTTGAATTTGAAAGCTGGAAAACAAAAATCCAATAGCGTGTTGGCAGGAAAATATGCATCGCGCTTACGCGGCAGAGGGCTGGATTTTGAAGAAGCCAGACCCTACGTTATCGGGGATGATATTCGAAATATAGATTGGAATGTCACTGCAAAAACCGGTAAAACACATACCAAAGTTTTTACGGAAGAAAAGGAAAAACCCGCCTTTATTTTTATTGACCAATCTCCTTCGATGGGTTTTGGCTCACAAAATAAAACCAAGGCGGTTGTGGCTGGAGAATTGGCGTCTTTGATCGCACATAAAATTAAAAAAAGTGGTGATAGAATAGGAGGGATGGTCTTTTCCGGAGACAGTTACGATCTGATCACACCGAAACGAGACCGAAGGAATATTATTTATTTTCTGCAAAAAATTATTGAAGCGAACCAAAAAATTTACGAAACCAAGGCATTTGATTTTGAAAGCTCACTGGTCGAAATGATCGGTAAATTACATAATGTTATCACCCACGATTACCTGGTGTTTGTGATCAGTGATTTTTACAGGTACAGCGATTCTGTAATTCAATATTTAAGCCAGTTATCTATTCACAATGATTTGATTCTGATAAAAGTATTTGACAGGATGGAGGAAGTTATTCCATCAGAAAAATTTGTTGTTTCCAATAAAAAATTCCAAATAAATTTAGATGGAAAGAGCGAAAATTTGAGAGACGATCTAAACTCAGATTTTGATAATAATTATGAAAGCTTCAAGTCAGCATTAGAAAAATATGAAATAACGATATTTAAAGTAAATACTTCAGATCCTGTGGAAGATCAACTGATAGAAGTATTTAGTCATTATAAGCAGTGATAAGGGAAATGGAGCAAGGCGAAAACATACGATTGAAACCAATTATAGAGGCCGATCCGGTACTATTTACAATGGATACAATCGGCTGGAAAATAGTGTTTTTAATTTTGCTTGGGGCATTGGCATATTTGGTTTATAGATATTATCAGCATTATAGAAACGGTAAATACCGTAGAGAGGCCATTTCAAAAATAGCTGATATCGGTCGAAACAATGCTAATTCCGTATCTTCCACGATTACCCAAATCATGTTTCATCTAAAACAAACAGCATTAAAAACTTACGATAGAAAAACGGTGGCATCTTTAGAAGGGAAACGATGGCTTCAATTTTTAGATGAAAAGGTAAAAGGTTCATATTTTTTAAATGTCCATGAAGTTATTGTCAATGCTATTTACAAAGATGAATATGATAAAAATGGTGATTTTAACAAGAGCGATTTTGTGAAAATGAGTATAAAATGGATTAAGGATCATGCCTGAAAATTTTCAATTTGCCTATCCATATGTAGCGCTATTGGCGCCCTTGCCATTTTTAGTTTATTGGTTGTTACCCGCAATTAAAAACCGCAGTTCCGCATTAATTTATCCGTACTTCGAGAGAACCGCCATCGTATCAAAACAAAAACCTAAAAAGGCGTCTCACATTAAAAAAAGAAATGGGTTTGCATGGGTTGCTATGTACCTGATTTGGCTGCTGCTTTTAGTTGCGATGGCATCGCCTGAATTGGTTGGTAAACCAGAGAGAAAGATAAAAACATCTCGAAATTTTCTGATTTTGGCTGATTTATCATTTAGCATGGCGAATAAAGATTGGGTTATTGATAGTCAACCTGTAACTCGTTGGCAAGCTGTAAAAGATATCATGCAGGATTTTATCGTCAGGAGAAAAAGCGATAGAATGGGCCTGGTTTTTTTCGCCAGCAATGCCTATATCCAGGCTCCTTTTACAAGCGATCTTGAAACTGTCAGAACCATGCTCGATGAAGCTGATGTGGGTATGGCCGGGCAGATGACAAATATCGGCAAAGCCATTGTGAAAGGAATGGATATGTTTGAGAGAGATACCATTGAGAGTAAAGTGATGTTACTCCTAACCGATGGTGTTGATAGTGGGATGGATATTTTACCACTTGATGCTGCAAATATGGCCAAAAATGATTCTACCATTATTTACACAGTTGGCATAGGTGATCCGGGAAATAGTTCGGCAGATTTAGATGAGAGAACATTGAGTGAAATTTCAAATCTCACAGGAGGAAAATACTTTAGAGCAAAGGATGCCGAGGAGCTTGAAGGTATTTATGCAGAATTGGAAAAACTGGAACCGATTGAATACGAAGAAGAAAGCTTTATCCCAAAAACATTATTGTATTACTATCCGCTAGGATCGGCTTTGGCATTGGCGCTCACTTTAGTATTGCTAAGCAACATGATATTAATTTTCAGAAGATTACGTAAAAATTAATGGTCAAAGAGTTTATACATATCGACTGGGAAAAATTCCACTTTTTACGGATCGAATATTTGTGGGTTGCTGTACCTGCTCTAATTATAATTTTATTCGGTTTTATTATTTATAAAGAACCAAATCGGTGGAAAAATAATATTGCTAAACATTTACAGCCATACGTAATTCAGGAAGGAACAGAATGGAAAACAAGGCTCATACACCTCTCCATACTATTGATGTTTATCATTGGGTTTGTCTCATTTTTAGGGCCGAGCTGGAATGAGGTTAAATCTCCATCTAAGAAAGTAAAATCCAGACTAGTGATCGCTTTGGATCTTTCCCAAAGCATGATGGCAACAGACATATCGCCAAATAGATTGGAGCGTGCGAAATTTAAAATTCACGATCTATTGAAATCTAATCCAAGGGCAGAAACAAACCTTCTGGTATTTGCCGCTTCTACGCATACGGCAATTCCGTTTACAACAGATTATAAAATAATTATCGATCAAATTGATGGGTTAAAACCAAGCATGATGCCCACTCCCGGAACTGGTTTTAATGCACTGTTCAAAAAACTTGACACCCTGTTTAACGATAATATAGCAGAAGGGAAAATCTTGCTGATTACCGATGATTTGACCGATTTATCAATAGAAAGTGTCAGCAGCTTTTTACAGGAGAATAATGTCCATCTGTTTATCTATCCTTTTGCTACGCAAAGTGGCGCAATTGTTCCTTCTCATAAAATAAATTCTGCTCTTGATATTCAAAAACTCAACAGTTTGGGAGCGATGGATCGGGTAGATGTTTTGGAAATTACCTTGGATGATAGCGATGTAAAAGACTTGGCAAAAGCGATTAGCGATGATCTGATTTTTGAAGATAAAGGCGATGAGGAGGAAGATAACTGGCAGGACAATGGTTTTTGGCTGATCATTCCATTGGTTTTTTTATATTTATTCAGTTTTAGAAAAGGCTGGGCATTATACCTGATTATAATTTCTTTCAGTTTTAGTTCTTGTTCCGATAAAAACAGCATTAACATTACTGCCTTTAAATTTAAAGATCTTTGGTTTACCAAGGAATACCAGGCACAAAAAGAATATGACAAAGAAAATTATTTAATTGCTGCTCAGGGGTTTACGGATCCTATGCGCAAAGGAATAGCTTATTATAAGGCCGGTGATTTTATGAGCGCCCAAGCTGCCTTTGAAAAGGACACGACTACCCAGGGGCTTTATAATTTGGCCTTAACTCATGCCAAACTCGGACAATTGGAGAAATCAAAAGAGTTGTTTGATAAAGTGCTACAGAAAGATCCAACGAACGAAAATGCAAATGCTAACCTCCAACATATTATTTCAGCCATCGCGGAGTTAGATTCCTTGCAGGCAGAAGATGCTGCCTTAAATGAGGAGGGTAAACAAGCGAAGAACAAACAAAATGATTCACCGGAAGATTTGAGTGGCGGGGGGCAAGAAGCCACAAAAAAAGATATGGAGAAAGAGCGAAAAGAAGAAACGACAGAGACAGGTAAGCGAAAAGGAAAAGAATTGGATGAATTACCGGATGATTTTAAATCGGGAAAAGGAGAGCTGCCAAAAAATATATTAATGCGAAAAGTTGATGATGATCCCGCACTATTTTTAACAAAAAAATTCCGGTATCAGATTAAAAAGAAACTGGTAGAAGCTGAAAAAACGATGAATAAATGGTGATAAATTATTTCATAGCATTTACATTTTGGCTGTTAACATTATCAGTTTTTGGTCAAAGCCTGGTTGCTGATGTCACTGTAAACCCAACCGATGCTTACATAGGTCAACCTGTGCAATTGAAGGTATCTGTATATACTTCGACCTGGTTTACTTCAGGAATTGATGTGGGCAACATTCAGGTTGACGGAGCCCTAACAGTTTATTTTCGGTCTGTCAGCAGCACTAAAACAATCAATGGGAAAAAATATGCCGGAGTTGATTTTTATTACAACCTTTTTCCCACCGATGATGGAATAGTTAATATTCCCGAATTGAATATTCAAGTAGAAAGCCCGAAAGACGGAGACTTTAAGGGGATAAAAAGTATTGTTAAAACAGCACCTAAAAACTTAAGCATTAAAGCGGTTCCGCTGGGTTACAACCCGAATAACTGGCTGGTAGCGACAAGTTTAAATATCAACGAAAAGTGGTCTGCGCCAATTACGGATGTTAAAGTAGGTGATGTTGTTCAGAGAACAATTAGCCGATCTGCCGGAGGTACATTATCGGAATTCATTCCTGCAACAATTTGGGAAAGTACTGACGGAATAAGCATATATCCTAAAAGAGCCCAGGTAAAAACCAACAAATCTAAAACCGGGGTTTCCGCCCAACGAATAGAAAATGTGAATTATTTATTTGAAAAAGAAGGTGAAATAGTATTGCCTGCCATTGAATATGTGTATTGGAATTCGGTCAATAAGAAATTTTATAGAAACCAAATTGATTCCATTACCATTCAGGTTAAGCCCAATGCTGATCTGACCATGTTGGCAAGTATAAAAAAAACACTGCAAAAGGAAAATATCGAAGAGACGGAGCAAGAGGATAAAGCATTTCTAATATTAGGTATATCTCCTAAGGTATTTATCAAGTATTTAGTTTTTGGGTTGATCGCTTTATTTATTCTATTTAAAGTATCAAAAAAAATTATATCATTTTACTGGCAGTGGTATGGTAAATACTTAAAATCAGAACCTTATGCATTTATGCAAGTCAGGAAGGCCGTTAATAGAAGCGACTTTAATAATTTTATCAAAACAAGTAATGCCTGGTTGTTGAAATCAGGATTTAATGGTATATCGTTTCAAGATTTTGTAAGAACATATGGTACTGAGAATTTAGATAAAGTACTAAAGCAGCTAAATGAAGATCATTTTAAACATCAGCGTATTAGTGACAGAAGTAGTTTTAACATTTTATTAGATGAATTAAAGCGATCACGACAATATTATCTCAGTCAGCAAAGGCCCGAAAAGAAACCAGTCTCCAGAGATAAAGGCTGGTTAAATCCTGTTTCTGCAGATTAACACTTATTTTTTCCAATCGTAAAAATGTAATCTTTAAAATACTGGATACTTTTCAGCATTCTCTTTTTTGGTAAATTTTTATCCTATTAAAATGGAAAAAAATTGAAATGGGTTTTTAAACAAAGAAAAAAGGTGTATATTTGCGTATGTTTATATGTAAATATACACCAATGATATGAAAAGATATAATCAAAATCCAATTGAAAAAGATGCAATACTTCAGGAGCCGGCGGTTAGCTATGGTACAGGGTCATTTTATCAACTTTCTATACAAAATATATCAAAGAATTATATAAAGCAGGTACTCACGCTTACGCGGCTTACAGTTTCAGAGCTAATTACTATTATTCCAATATCCATCGATACCTACAAAAGAAAAAGTGCTTTCAATCCTGCAGTCACAGAAAAGATCCTAGAGATTGAAGAGGTTTATCGAAAGGGTATTGAGGCTTTTGGAGCATCATTCCATAAATGGATGAGCACTGAAAATATCGCTCTTGGTAGTGTCACGCCAAAAACATTACTAAAAAATAGTTTTGGGATTAGACTCCTACTCGATGAAATTGGCAGATTAGAATATGGTGTTCTTGCCTGATGTTTGTTTACCGGATCAGTAAGAAAGCATATATAAATGACCTGTCAGGAATTGGGGCAGGATTGTATGGAGGGCGATGGAACCCCAAAGGAGTGAATATGGTTTATTCTTCGGGAAGTATTGCATTGGCATGTTTAGAATTTTTAGTTCACAATTATCACTTGCTTTCAACTGCAAATATTTGTCTTGTAAAAATTATAGTCAATTTTCCATCACCTATCCTTGAATATAAGGCTAATGAATTGCCGGAATATTGGAATCTGCAGTTGGGCACTCAGCATGCCACTCAGAAAATTGGAAGAGATTTTATTATGGAAGGAATCGATTATGTGTTGAAAGTGCCATCTGCGGTTGTTCCAGGAGAATTTAACATTCTACTCAACCCCTACCACCCGAGACATGCTCAAACAAAAATTGTTGAGTTGATAGATCCATTTGTTTTCGACAAAAGGATTTTGGATTTAGTGACAAATTAGTAATTGAGTCAGGTTTATATTTTAGACTTGTTAATGAAAGGTGAAGGTCAGAGATTATTAATAAAAGCCTTCTTTTACTATTGGATTTTAGCAACGTATCGCTTGATGAAAGCGTCAATTCCTTGTATTATTTATTGTAATGAAGTAGAGTTGCTGAAAATACGAGGAATGATAAGAAGAGCTTCTTAATTAATTCTTAAAAGATTCCATATGATTTTACTATTATTGAGAGGATAAATATTGCAATGACTTTAAAATCATAGATTTTTTAACAATTGCATAAAATTACCAATTTGAATGAGTCGATTTTATCAATATAATGTGATAAATAATACATTTGTTTCAATTTGAAGTTTGAAATGAAAATCTTCCATATTACATTTGTCGCTTTGAGAAATGAACCAAAGGCAAAATTGCTTAAAAAAGATATATCTATGATTACCAACCTAAATCTTAGAAGTTGCATTTTGGCATTTACTTCTATTTTTTTTATTCTTATAAATACTTATCTGTATGCCCAGGAGGCAGCAAGTGAATCTTCAGAATCAGAATTAAACACTGAATTAGTTACAGCGGGCGAAACGCTTTTTAAAAATAATTGCCAGGTATGCCATGAGGTGCATGAGCAAAAAATAGGACCTGCCTTGGCAGATGTTCACAATAGAAGGCCTGTTGAATGGATAAAATCTTTTGTGACCAACTCTCAAAAAGTAATTCAAAGTGGTGACGAGTATGCTGCCAATCTATATAATGAATTCAATAAGACCCTAATGACTCCATTCGATTTTTCAGATGAGGAGCTCAACGCTGTTATTGAATATATTAAAAGTGAGACCATCAAAGGCCCACCTGAAAAAGAAGTTGCAATTGTCACAGAAGGTACCGGGCAGGAGACTGCCCAGGGAAATGCCATATCAACTACGACTGTGACAGTATTCCTCGTTATTCTTTTGTTGGTATTGGTTCTGATCCTTGTAGTACTATTTATTTTAGTTTCGGTTTTAACTAAGTATCTGAAGGAGAAATCACAGCTTTCTAAAGAGGATCAGGATATTGTATTCCAAACATTTGACATCGGTCAGTTTGTGAGGAGCCCGGCATTTATTTGGGTGATGACATTTGTTTTTACAGCAATTGTTTTAAAAACGGTAATAGACGGATTGTTTAACGTTGGGGTTCATCAGGGTTTTGCCCCTACACAACCAATCGCGTTTTCACATAAGGTTCATGCAGGAGACTTCTTAATAGATTGTAATTATTGTCATACAGGGGTAAGGGAGAGTAGAAATGCAAACATTCCATCAGTGAATATTTGCATGAATTGTCACAGTTCCATTGTAAAGATTACAGGAGCCACTGAGCTTTCCACAGAAATTCAAAAGATATATGATGCAAAATTGAATAATACTCCAATAGAATGGGTTAGAGTTCATAATTTACCAGATCTGGCATATTTCAATCACGCGCAACACTTTGAAGTTGGAGGTATTCAATGTCAGACCTGCCACGGACTAATCGAAGAGATGGAAGTTGTCATACAGCAAGAGAATTTAACGATGGGTTGGTGTATCGATTGCCACAAGACTACGGAGATTAATACAAAAGGTAATGGTTATTACGATAAACTGGTTGAGCTTCATTTAGAAACCTCAAAAAATCCAATGGTTGTTGAAGACATTGGCGGGCTTGAATGTTCTAAATGCCATTATTAATTGTTGACTTAAAGCAGGATTTTATAAATCGCATATAATATTTATGAAAGAAAATAAAAAACAATACTGGAAAGGGGTAGAACAATTGACCAACCATCCGGAATTTGTTAAATATGCCAGCAAAGAGTTCCCGCGGGATTTACCTTATAAGGAAGGAGTCCTTCAGGAAGAAGAAGGAGGAAGTTCAAGAAGAGACTTTCTCAAGCTTATGGGATTCAGTCTCGCTGCTGCATCTCTCGCTGCTTGTGAAGCGCCAGTAAGAAAAACCATTCCATATCTTAATAAACCGGAAGAAATTAATCCGGGTATTCCCAATTACTATGCCTCAACTTATACAAATGGAGGTAACTATTGCAGTATAGTCGTAAAGACAAGGGAAGGAAGACCTATCAAAATTGAGCCCAATAAACTTTCTGACGTTTCTGGAAGTGGAACCAGCGCCCAGGCAGAAGCCTCGGTACTTTCATTGTATGATAAGGCGCGATTAGGAGCACCTTCCATCAATGATTCCCAGGTGGAATGGTCTGAACTAGATAAGCAGATAAAAACGAAGCTTGAAAATATTTCATCAGGTGGCGGACAGATAAGAATTGTAAGCAAAACCATCCTGAGCCCTTCTACCAAAGCTGTGATACAGGAATTCATCAACAGGTATCCGGGCACGGAGCTTGTGATGTATGATCCGGTTTCTGCCTATGGAATAACAAAAGCAAATCAGGAATCCTTCGGAAAAGCAGTAATACCTTCTTATGATTTTTCAAAGGCAAAAACTGTTGTGAGCTTCAATGCAGATTTTCTCGGCACATGGATAAACCCAAATAAATTCAGCTCTGATTTTATAAAAAACAGGAAGCTGGATCATGGTAAAAAGGAGATGTCCAGGTTGTATCAATTTGAAAGTAATCTTTCACTTACAGGGGCAAATGCAGATTACAGGACCCCAATTAAACCATCTGCTGAAGGACTAATCGTCGCATCGTTATACAACTTATTGGCAGCAAAAGCCGGAAGAGAGACCGTTTCGACTGCAAAAATAGAGGTTGACCATTTGACAACTGCAGCAAATGATTTATGGAAGCATAAAGGTCAGTCATTGGTTGTGGCAGGCAGCAATGATCCAAATATTCAGATTATTGTCAATGCCATAAATGATTTGCTTGGGAATATAAACTCTGTTATAGATCTGAAAACTCCGGTTTATTTCAGGCAGGGAAATGATGAGCAAATGAAGCAATTTGTTTCGGATTTGGAATCTGGTAAAGTTCAAGGAGTAATTTTCCTTGATAGCAACCCGGTTTATGATCATTATTTAGGAGATAAAATTAAAACCGCTCTTGCAAAAATTAACTTAAAGGTCAGCATTTCAGAACATGGTGATGAGACTGCTGCAGAATCTGACTATCTGGCTCCCAACCATCACTACCTCGAATCATGGAATGACACAAATCCTGTCGAAGGCAGATACAGTTTGGTTCAGCCGGTGATTTCACCATTATTCAATACTCGTCAGGGTCAGGAATCTCTGATGGTGTGGATGGGGCAAAAAGAACCGGATTATCTGGAATTTATAAAGGATTACTGGAAAGAGAATTTATTCGTAACACAGACGAAGCAGTTGGATTTTCAAACCTTTTTCGATCAATGTCTTTATGATGGTGTTTATTCCATCGATTTAAGGGCAATGACCATGGAATTCATTGTATTTGGAGGCAATCTTGATGCCGCAGCATCAAAAATTTCCAGCACTTATAAAACCAATAGCACTGGAGTTGAATTGGCACTTTATGAAACTATTGCAATTGGCGACGGTTCACAGGCAAATAATCCATGGTTGCAGGAAACACCTGATCCTATTACTAAAGCCTGTTGGGATAATTACCTGACCATCAGTCAGACCATGGCCAATGAGCTTGCAATAGAAATGTATGAAGGTGAGACTTATCAGGTTCAGTTGAAAGTTGGTGATCAATTATTGGAATTACCTGCAATTATTCAACCTGGTCAGGCTAGGGGAACAATAGGGCTTGCTATCGGATATGGTCGTACGAAGGCGGGAAGAGTAGCAAATAGCATTGGTGTAAATGCTTATCCACTTCTCTCGGAAGTTGCAGGTGTACCCGTTTATAGCAGGATAGAAGATGTTAGTGTATCATCAAGTAATAAATCTGTAAAAGTTGCGCATACACAAACGCATCAAACATATATGAACAGGGATTTTGTAGTTCAGGAAACAACGCTTGACACCTACAAAAATCATCCTGAGCATGCCTTCCACAGACCTAAAATTGCAGCTTCAAATGCCCTGGAGAAAAAATTAGGAGATGAAATTATAGATGGCAAGCTTGAACCGAGAAAGATATCTCTTTGGAGTGGTCACAGCTACAATAATCATCACTGGACTATGGCCATCGACCTCAATTCATGTACAGGTTGCAGTGCTTGTTCGGTGGCCTGTCAGGCAGAAAATAATGTTCCTGTCGTGGGAAAAGAGGAGGTATTGAACAGAAGGGAGATGACCTGGATCAGAATTGACCGTTATTACAGTAGCGAAAAAACAGCCACTACCAATGCTGAATTGGAGAAAGCTGCTGAAAACCCGGAAGTCGTCTTCCAGCCAATGATGTGTCAGCATTGTAACAATGCTCCGTGTGAGACGGTTTGCCCTGTGGCTGCCACTACTCACAGTACGGAAGGTCTTAATCAGATGGTTTATAACAGATGTATAGGAACAAGGTATTGTGCCAATAACTGTCCTTACAAAGTCAGGCGGTTCAATTGGTTTAAATATCATGACAATACCAGCTTCCCAGACAACTCCTCTATGAACAATGATTTGGGGAAAATGGTACTTAACCCGGATGTGACTGTTCGCTCAAGAGGTGTCATGGAAAAATGTTCATTTTGTGTACAAAGAATCCAATACAGCAAACTTGAAGCGAAGAAAAAGGGGAGAAGGGTAATCGATGGTGAAGTAACCGTAGCTTGTGCTAGCGCTTGCCCTACTGATGCTATTACTTTTGGTGATATCAGGGATCCGGAAAGCAAGGTTTCCAAATTGCTCCAGGTGAAAGATAAAGGAGATAAACAAGAGATTCACGAACACAGAGCATACAACGTGCTTGAAGATATAAATGTTAGGCCAAATGTTTGGTACCTGGCGAAAGTTAGAAATAAAGAAGAAAACGCATAATATATATGGAAGTTGTTTCATCCGTACGTACACCATTAATTACCAGCGCTAAAACCCTTGGTGACGTTACTCAGGATATTTGTGTAAGGGTAGAGGCGAAACCACCAAGGACTTGGTATTTGGCCATCGCAGTCTCACTTTCACTTTTAGCTGTCGGTACTTATACACTATTTTTTACGGTTTGGGAAGGTATAGGAGTTTGGGGTTTGAATAAAACTGTAGGCTGGGCATGGGATATAACCAACTTCGTATGGTGGGTAGGTATTGGTCATGCCGGTACGCTTATTTCAGCAATACTGTTGCTATTCAGACAAAAATGGAGGATGTCCATCAACCGAGCAGCGGAGGCTATGACCATATTTGCAGTGATTTGCGCAGCATTTTTCCCATTGGTGCACATGGGCAGACTTTGGTTAGGATTTTATTGGGTATTTCCGCTACCTAATACTTTTGGTTCACTGTGGGTGAATTTCAATAGTCCTCTTCTTTGGGATGTATTTGCTATCTCTACATACTTTACCGTTTCTTTAGTTTTCTGGTATATAGGTCTTATTCCCGATTTCGCAACCATCAGAGACAGAGCAAAAAATAAAGTCTCAGCAGCTATCTATGGGGCGCTAAGTTTTGGATGGACCGGCAGTGCAAAAGATTGGTCAAGATTTGAATCTGTTTCATTGATATTAGCCGGTCTGGCTACACCACTGGTACTTTCGGTACACACTATCGTATCCTTTGACTTTGCGACATCGGTAATTCCCGGATGGCATACTACAATCTTCCCGCCTTATTTTGTCGCGGGCGCTGTATTTTCTGGTTTTGCAATGGTATTGACGTTATTGTTGATTACCAGGAAAGTTTATAAGCTGGAGGATTATATTACCATACAGCATATAGAAAATATGAACATCATCATCATTGTGACAGGTTCTATTGTAGGGGTTGCCTATTTAACAGAACTTTTCATGGCCTGGTATTCCGGTGTTCCCGCAGAACAATATGCGTTCCTCAACAGGGCTACCGGTCCATATTGGTGGGCATACTCAACAATGATGACCTGTAATGTAATTACCCCTCAGCTTTTCTGGTTTAAGAAAATCAGGACGAGTTTGTGGGCCACATTTGCGCTATCGATTGTGGTGAATATCGGCATGTGGTTCGAAAGATTTGTGATTATCGTGACTTCGCTCCACCGGGATTTCCTCCCGAGTAGCTGGGCAATGTTCTATCCTACATTTTATGATGTTGGGGATTACCTATTCACATTTGGATTTTTCTTTACTGCGTTTTTCTTATTTGCTAAATTCTTCCCCGTAATCAACATGGCGGAAGTTAAGAGTATTTTAAAGTCAACTTCTACTTCGGATAAAGCGATAAAATAAATGGCGACAGTTAATAAGTACATAGTAGGCGTTTACGGAGATGATGATACCGTACTCAAGGCCATTAAAATAATTAGGGAAGCTGGTGTCAGTATTCATGAGGTATTTTCGCCATTTCCAATTCATGGTATCGATGATGCTTTGGGTTATAAACGCTCACGATTACCCAAAGCTGCCTTTGTTTTTGGAGGACTTGGATTATTTTTAGCCTTGCTTATGCAATACTGGATGATGGGCTATGACTGGCAAATGATTATAGGAGGGAAGGACTTTGCTTCTTTGCCGCCATTTGTACCGGTTGCTTTTGAGTTGACAGTATTATTGAGTGCACTGGGAATGGTGGGAACATTTTTTGTAGTTAGCGATTTAAAACCATACAAAAAAGCAAAAATATTTGACATTAGGATTACTGATGATAAACATGTAATTGCCATTGATTTGGCTGACAATAAGTTACTAAAGGAAGAGATCAGTAAAATTGTTGAAAAAACGGGCGCCGAAGAGGTAAACGAAAAAAGTTTCGAATAAAAGTTATTGAAATGTTAAAAGTAAATTTTCATAACATATTACTCATTGTACTGGGAACATCTTTGTGGGCTTGCAAAGCAAAAAATGATTTCCAGGGATTGGAATATGCTCCGAATATGTATCACTCGGTTCCTTATGAAGGATTAAGTCAGATTACTGACGAGAATGAGGGTAAGTGGCTCAGCAACCGGGAAGATGGTTTGGGTGAATACTACAATTCAAATCCCAATAATTCTAATAATATGAATATGCGAGAACCTGTGCCAAATACGGTGAAAAGAAACGAAAATGGTTATTTGCCATATCGGATTCATAAAGATAGTGCGGAATATGCTGGAAGAGTTCTTGTAAATCCACTTGACTCTACAGCTGAATTACTTGCTGAAGGAAAAATACTTTTTGGGGTTTATTGCATTACATGTCATGGAGAAACGGGGCAGGGTGATGGACTAGTAGGAAAGGTGTTTATGGGCGTACCCCCTTATAATTTGGGAAGAGTGAAAGAATTACCGGGGGGTCAGATTTTTCATACTATTACTCATGGAAGAGGTCGTATGATGTCGCATGCTTCACAGGTAACTGTGGAGGAGCGGTGGAAAATCACGCGGTATGTTCAAGTATTACAAAATCAAAACTAAGACTAAATTAATAGATCATCATGTCTGAAGATAAATTTGTTTTTACCACTGATATTCAAAAAAAGCTATTGATTGCCAAGCTAATAGGCGTAGTCTTTGTGGTGATAGGAATTTTATTAATTGCATTTGGAGGCCATAGCCATGGAGAACCTGAAGCTGCCGGACATCATTTCCATTGGCTGCATAGGATATGGGTTAATATGTGGATTAACAATGTGTATTTCTTGGGAATTGCACTCACCAGTATTTTATTTGTAGCAATTCAATATGCTTCTCAAGCAGGCTGGTCTGCATATATTGTACGGGTTTCTGAAGCTTTTGGCGGTTGGCTTTATGTTTCATTTGGGCTGACATTGGTAATTTTTGGATTGGCGAATTTTGCTGGACCGTCTCATTTCCATATGTTTCACTGGCTTGATAGCTCTCTTTATGTAGAAGGTGGAGAAAACTATGATGCCATAATTGCCGGAAAAAAAGCATATCTTAATCTAACATTCTTCCTGATTAGAATGGTTGCTTATTTTGTGCTGTGGATCATGATGTTTCGATTCATGAGAAATGAGTCATTAAAAGAAGATATTGAAGGTGGCGATGGTCATTGGAGAAAATTAAGAGGTTATTCTACAGTATTCATCATTCTTTTTGCGATAACATCTTCAACATCAGCATGGGATTGGGTACTTTCTATTGATACCCATTGGTTTAGTACGATGTTTGGCTGGTATGTATTCTCTAGCTGGTTTGTCGCTGCGCTTGCTGCAATTACTTTGCTTGTCGTTTGGCTACGGGATCATGGATATCTATTACAATTAAATTCAAGTCATCTTCACGATCTTGGAAAGTACATTTTTGCATTTAGTATTTTTTGGGCTTACATCTGGTTCTCCCAGTTTTTACTGATTTATTATGCTAATATTCCAGAGGAAACAGTTTATTTTCTGGAAAGATTGCAAAGCGGTCAATATGCTTGGGTATTTTTTATTAATATTTTATTAAACTTTATCTTCCCGTTTTTAGTTCTAATGACGAGGGATTCTAAAAGGCATACAATCTTTTTAAAAATCGTCTGTTCTGTTATATTAATAGGCCATTGGTTTGACTTTTATTTAATGATTACGCCGGGGTCTTTAGGTGAGAATGGAGGTTTTGGATTCATAGAAATTGGTATGGCTGCTATATTCGCAGTTAGTTTTATATATGTTGTATTGCGTGCTTTGGCTAAAGCACCTTTGGTAGCTCGTAAACACCCTATGTTGGAGGAAAGTCTTCACCATCATATTTAGAGTTACCATCGATTAAGTTAATCACGGTTTTGCCGTGTGATTATTAATTGTTTGTGAGCAAGGGATCGGTGAGTCTGAATGAGACTCTTTGGATTTCTATGTTCACGCTTAAAAAGTTTTATTGGTAATAGCTTAAAAAATTATGATTGGATTTTCGATTGCAGTCGGGGTATTCCTTGTCCTCGCGATTCTGCTATTGATCTTCAGACTTCACACATTGGTCAATGTGATGAAACAGTCTGACAAAAAAATAGGAAGTGGTTATAATAGGACAAATGCTATGTTGGGCATGGTATTTATGGTTTTAAGTCTTATCCTCTTTTTCTGGTATTCTATTAAAAATTTCGATATCTATCAGATACCCATTGCCTCAGAACATGGTGTCCTAACTGATAGAATGTTTTGGATTACCACGGCAATTACCGGTGTTGTCTTTATCATCACCCAGGTGCTACTTTTTTACTTTTCATATAAATACCAGCACAGTTCTGACCGAAGGGCTTTATACTTTCCGGACAACAACAAGCTTGAATTTATATGGACGGTATTGCCTGCTATCGTCTTGACATCTCTGGTTGTTTATGGGCTTATCGTTTGGAATAAAGTGATGTCTCCGGCCCCTGATAATGCAGAAATTATCGAGATTATGGGATATCAGTTTGCATGGAGGGTGAGATATCCTGGCAAAGATGAGACTTTGGGAGCTTATGACTATAGGAAAATTGATGCCACCAATGAATTCGGATTAGACTTTGCCGATAGAGCAGCTTTTGATGATTTCACCCCTAGAGAATTGCATTTACCAAAAGGTCAACCTGTAGAGTTTAGAATAAGAGCGAGAGATGTAATTCACAGTGTATTTGCTCCACATTTTAGATTGAAAATGGATGCTGTGCCGGGAATGCCTACGAGATTTTGGTTTGTGCCCACAAAAACAACCGCAGAAATGAGGATCGAAACCGGTAAGCCGGAATTTAATTATGAAATAGCCTGCACAGAGGTTTGCGGAAAAGGACACTTTTCTATGAGATTACTTGTGGTCGTAGATGAACCTGAAGAATATGAAAAGTGGAAGGCAGAACAAAAACCCTGGCTTTCTAAAAACCCCGAATACCTTGCAAAAGTCCCTGATAATCTCAAGGAGCTTGCAATGGTAAAATCTCAAATTGAATCAACTTCATCAATTATTCAAGAGTCAAAAAACTAATATTTTAAATATGTCTTCAATAGCAGTAAATGAGCATACAGACCAACATGTAGAAGACCATGCTCATGAACACCACGACAATTTTATTACCAAATACATTTTTTCTCAAGATCATAAAACTATTGCCAAGCAATACCTGATTTCAGGAATAATCTGGGCATTGATTGGTGGATTTTTATCACTTATCTTCCGTATTCAGTTGGGTTTCCCAGAAGCCCAGCTTGAATGGTTAAGACCTTTGATGGGAAAATGGATAACCTCATCCGGAAAACTCGATCCTGAATTCTTTCTTGCCTTAGTGACCATGCACGGAACTATCATGGTGTTCTTTGTGCTGACAGCCGGGTTGAGTGGTACTTTTAGCAATTTCCTAATTCCTCTGCAGATTGGCGCCAGAGACATGGCTTCGGGTTTTATGAACATGCTTTCTTATTGGTTCTTCTTCGTTTCTAGTATTATTATGTTTGTTTCATTATTTATTGAAACAGGACCGGCTTCCGGTGGATGGGTAATTTATCCACCACTCAGTGCATTACCCCAGGCGATGTCAGGATCGGGATTGGGGATGACACTATGGTTGGTGGCCATGGCACTATTTATAGTTTCCACACTTTTGGGAGGAATCAATTATATCACTACTATAATTAATTTAAGAACTAAAGGGATGTCATTTTTGAAAATGCCACTGACAATTTGGTCATTTTTCCTTACTGCAATTATTGGATTATTGTCCTTCCCTGTATTGCTGGGAGCTGCATTGCTATTGATTTTCGATCGAAGTTTTGGAACAAGTTTTTACCTATCTGATATCTATATTGCCGGAGAGGCGCTTCCAAATATGGGAGGTAGCCCTATTTTATTCCAACATTTGTTCTGGTTCCTCGGTCATCCTGAAGTATATATTGTATTGCTCCCGTCTCTTGGAATTACGTCAGAAATTATATCTACAAACAGTAGAAAACCAATATTTGGCTATAAAGCTATGATCCTGTCGATGCTTGGGATAACGGTGCTTTCATTTGTCGTGTGGGCGCATCACATGTTTGTGAGTGGGATGAATCCCTTCCTGGGTTCGATTTTTATGTTGCTCACTTTAATCATTGCGGTACCGTCCTCTATCAAGGTCTTTAATTACCTCACTACCTTATGGAAAGGGAATATCATATTTACTCCGGCCATGTTGTTTTCTATTGGTTTGGTGTCCTTTTTTATTTCGGGAGGACTTACCGGCTTACATATGGGCAATTCAGCAATTGACATCCAATTGCACGACACTTATTTTATAGTAGCACATTTTCACCTAGTCATGGGGGCTGCTGCATTTTTTGGATTGCTGGCAGGCGTTTATCATTGGTTTCCCAAAATGTTCGGCAGAATGATGGATAATAAATTAGGGTATATTCATTTCTGGATCACGTTTGTTGGAGTTTACATGATATTCTTTCCAATGCACTACATTGGAATTGCTGGATTCCCGAGAAGGTATTATTCATTTACCAACTTTGATGCATTCAGTACATTTGTGGATTTAAATGCATTTGTAAGTATAGCTGCTTTCCTTACATTCGCTGCGCAATTTTTATTCCTATTTAATTTCTTCTACAGCATATTTAAAGGGAAGAAAGCTCCGGCAAATCCATGGAAAGCTAATACATTGGAATGGACTACGCCAAGGATTCCACAACACGGTAACTGGCCTGGTGAAATACCGTCAGTTCATCGCTGGCCGTATGATTTTAGCAAACCCGGGGCCAAAGAAGATTTTATTCCTCAGAATGTTCCATTGTCGGAAACTCCAGAATCCAACTTACCATTCGAGGCAAAAATTGTAGCTGAAGAGAAGAAAGCGATTAAATCTTAATGAATACTAATAATAAGCATACCGGATTTAAAAAACTGAGCTTTGCCACACTCATTGCAGTTTACTTCCTGATCCTGGTGGGCGGGGTTGTAAGAAGTACAGGTTCTGGTATGGGTTGTCCCGACTGGCCAACTTGCTTTGGAAATTGGGTTCCGCCTACAGACGTGAAAGAATTGCCGAAAGACTACAAAGAGTATTACGCAAATTACCGGTTAGAGAAGAATATCCGCTTTGCCAAATTATTAAATTTCATTGGAATGCCAGAAAAAGCCGACCAAATCGTTAATGATGAATCAATTACGGTTGAGGGAGATTTCAATGTGTACAAAACCTGGACTGAATATGCGAATCGTCTGACTGGTGCAACAATTGGTTTTTTGATATTTGCCATGATGCTCGGCTCAATTTCCTATTTAAGAGAAGATAAAACTGTATTCTATTTATCTGTGCTCACTTTCTTAATGGTCGGATTTGAGGGATGGATAGGAGCATTCGTAGTTTCGACAAATCTGATGCCCTGGATGATCACAATTCATATGGTGCTTGCTTTGATGATTGTTTTATTGCTGATATATATCAATTTTAGAATTAGAAGAAATTCATTGAATTCGACAGCGCCGGATGATAAAAAAATGATCATTACCCTGACCGTATTGTGCCTGGCTACAATGGGGATTCAGATAATTTTAGGAACACAAGTTAGAGAATCCATAGATATTGTTGCGACGGAGCTATCCTTTGCGTTGAGAGAAACCTGGATAAGCAAAGCTGGTTTGAGTTTTTTAATTCACAGGTCATTCTCACTATTAATTTTAGGATTGCATGTTTGGCTATTGTATTCTGTTTTGAAAAATAGGCATCAATCCACATTTATAAAAAATATTGGCAGGTATGTGTTAGCGCTTATTGCTATTGAAATAATGAGCGGAATCATCATGGCTTATTTTGGAATACCGCCGTTCATCCAGCCGATTCATTTGCTATTTAGTACAATCATATTTGGAATGCTCTATTACATGTACCTGGTAATTGTAAATTCGAAAAATAAAATAGCTACAAGCTGATATGACAGGAACAACTAAAAATCTGGATTTATCATCATTTCTGGTCCTAAAACTGAAAAGTTATTCTGAGCTGCTAAAGGTCAGGCTGAGTTTTCTTGTAGCTTTTTCTTCGGGTTTCGGATATATCCTAGGAAGTCATGGTGTGATGGACTGGAGTATTTTCATTGCATTTTGTGTAGGAGGATTCCTTATAAGTGGAGGGGCAATTACCATAAATCAGATTTTGGAAAAGGATTATGATAAGGTAATGAAAAGAACGATGGGCAGGCCTTTGCCTACCAATCGGGTCAGCAAGCTGGAAGCATCTATTTATGCTGCAACATTGCTTTTTATTGGATTTTCAATACTTTTTATCACCACAAATACATTGACAGTTTTAATCTCGATGCTATCCATGCTGTTGTATAGTTTTGTTTATACGCCTTTGAAAAGGGTTGGACCTATTGCAGTTTTTGTCGGTGCGATTCCGGGAGCGTTACCGCCATTACTTGGTTGGGTCGCAGCTACCGGACATATTTCCTATGAGGCGCTGATCATTTTTGGCATTCAGTTTATATGGCAATTTCCGCACTTTTGGGCCATCGCCTGGCTGGCGGATGATGATTATAAAAAGGCAGGATTTAAATTACTTCCGGCTGGAGGGAAAAAAGATATGCGTACTGCAATCAACATAATGATATATACCTTGTTTTTGCTTCCGCTTGGGTTGTTGCCAGCCAAGTTTGGATTGGCAGGAATTAACTCTGCCATCATAGCTACGGTTTGTGGAGTGTTATTCCTGGCACAGACCTTTAGTTTGATGAGAGACAATTCCCGGAAGTCAGCTTTGAAAATAATGTACGGGTCATTTTTATATTTACCGATTGTACAGATAGCTTATTTAGTAGATAAAATATAATGGTGAATCAGAATTTACATATCGAAGAGCCAAAACCAACGCTCTCAATGCATCCCAAAAAGTTTGCAATGTGGTTGTTCATTGTTTCAATCGTCATGCTTTTTGCTGCGTTGACCAGCGCTTATATTGTAAAACAAGCAGATGGCAACTGGTTATCATTTGATTTGCCTGGAATATTTGCAATCAATACGGTGGTCATTGCCATCAGTAGCTTGACTATGCACCTTGCCTATCTTGCAGCAAAGAAGGATGCTTTAGGTAAAGTGAAATTGATGCTTTTAATCACGGTTGTGCTTGGACTATTATTCCTTGCAGGACAGTATATTTCGTGGTCAGAGTTGGTGAAAAATAATGTTTATTTCGTCAGCAATTACGCTTCCGGATCATTCATTTATGTGTTTACCGGTCTTCATGGGTTGCACTTGGTTAGCGGTATTATATTTCTATTGATAACTTTCAGATCTTCATTATTATCAGAAATCCATTCTAAAAAGCTTGTGCAGATAGAGATGTGCATGACTTATTGGCATTTCCTGGGAGGTCTCTGGTTGTATTTGTATTTATTCTTATTATTTAATTTATAACAAAAAATTAAGCTAAATGGAGCCAACTGCTGCAGTCGAACAATCAGGCAAAAACCTTTGGGGTGGGGGCGTATCTCCACTCAAGGCAAGCTATGGAAAAATCATGATGTGGTTTTTTCTTTTGTCTGATGCATTTACCTTTTCGGGACTTCTCATTGCTTATGGATTGTTGAGGTACAGCCACCCAGCTTTTGAAGGAAATATTGCAGATTTTATTCCCTCGCAGGAGTATTGGCCAATTCCGGAAAAAGTGTTTGACGGAGTCCCATTCCTGCATGGAGTTTCTATCCCCCTGATGTTTGTGGGAATTATGACCTTTATCCTCATCATGAGTAGTGTTACCATGGTTTTAGCCGTTGAGGCCGGTCAGCGAATGGACCGAAAAAGTGTGATGAAATGGATGCTTTGGACGATAGTTGGGGGCATAGCTTTCTTAGGCTGCCAGGCATGGGAATGGTCACATTTTATCACCGGTTCAGGAAAAGAAGGTTGGGGAATCGATCTTAATGGTGACGGCATAATTGAGGCTGGTGTTGATTTCCTGGGCGCTAATCTTGCTATGAATGAATATGGGCCTCCGCTTTTTGCTGATTTGTTTTTCTTTATTACAGGTTTTCACGGAACACATGTTCTTAGTGGAGTGGTGCTCAATATATTAGTTTTCTACCAGGCCTCCGTTGGCACTTTTGAGAGAAGAGGCCATTATGAGATGATAGAAAAAGTTGGTTTGTACTGGCACTTTGTGGACCTGGTTTGGGTATTTGTATTTACATTTTTCTACTTGATCTAAATTACCGAGAAATATGGCATTATTAGAAGAAATTTCGCAGGTTGAAGTACAACCGGTTGATAAAGCAAAAGTTAATAAACTCTGGAAAATAGCCGGTATTTTATTGATTATTACCATAATAGAATTCGTCTTTGCCTTTTCATTACCTGATCATTGGAAGGTGATGAAAATATCAATATTTGTTTGTTTGACATTCGTTAAAGCTTTTTACATTGTTTCAGAGTTTATGCATTTAAAGCATGAAACAAAAACACTAATCTGGTCCATTGTACTGCCATTGATACTGGTAGTCTGGCTGGTTATTGCTCTGATTTATGAAGGAGGAGCCATTTTGTCGGTCAGGTAGTTTCTATTTGTAATATCTCAAAGGTTACTGATTATATTACGTATGGTCAATGACTTTTTTAATTTTGTAAGACCGAACTTTTTAGAGATGAAAAAATCAATCTTTCTCATTTTTACTTTAGCCATACCTGCCACAGTCTTTTTATTCCTAAAATATTTTGGCAATAATACTTTCGAAGTACCTGTTCTGTTTGAATCCGGTATTCCCAATTGTGCAGATTCATTCAGTCTGCACAGAGTTCCCAATCTTGAATATATTGGAGAAACTGAAAAGCAATTGACCCCGGGGAGACAAAGCGAATTTCGTGTTTATGGGGTTTTAGAAACTTCGGATGAGGAACAATTAAATGAAACGATAGTCGAATTGATTCGGATACAGGATGCTTTTTTTGAAACACGTTCACCTAATTTTATACTTTTCATCAAAGGAGATCAGGTACGCAGAAATGATCTGGAATTACTTTGCAGCAACGCGGGTTTAAATCATGAGAATGCAAGCTATTTTTATCCTGAGGAGCAAAGTCTGTATAAATTTTTAAAGTGTGGAATAGCACTGGTACAAAACGATTCGGATTCTTTGACCAAATTTGTGCTTGTTGACACCGAAAAAAGAATACGGGGAATTTATAATTATTCCGATGAGAAGGAAACAGACCGGTTGATATTGGAGTTAAAAATATTAAAAAAACAATCTAAGTAAGTTTTGCATGAACGAGCAAAGTAAAATTATCAAAAAGGTATTTATATTAATTTCCTTTATTATTCCTGTACTGGTGGCAATCTTACTATTTCTCCCAAAGAATTCTACAGGAGATATCGACTCCTGGATTTTCACCCTTCCTTTTTACAATGCAATCATCAATTCCCTGACTGCTGTCTTGCTAATTGCGGGTTTTATATTTGTGAAAAGCGGGAAAGTATCAATTCATAAATTGTGCATGATCAGCGCATTCATTTTAGGGGCCATATTCCTGATCTTATATGTCATCTATCATTCCAATGCGCCAGCCACTAAGTTCGGGGGTGAAGGTATCGTTAGATTTGTTTATTTCTTCTTTTTACTCAGTCACATTTTATTGGCATTTATTGTGGTGCCATTGGTATTGACTGCTATTTATTTTGCGGTTTCTAAGAAAATTGATCAGCATAAAAAAATAGTGAAGTTTACTTTCCCTGTTTGGCTATATGTTTCTATAACCGGAGTCGTTGTTTATTTTATGATTAGTCCATATTATTCGCATTAAAATGAAAAAAATTGCTACAAGGATATTGAGCATTTTGTTAATCGCATGGGTCGTGATTCTGGTAAATTCTGGCGATTTATTGGCGCAGTGTGCGATGTGCAGAGCTTCTGTAGAGTCAAATGTTAATGAGGACGGTATTGGCTTTGCTGCCAAACTCAATACGGGAATTTTGTATTTATTTGTGGCTCCCTATCTATTGGCCATGATTATCGGTTATATGTGGTTTAAAAAAAGCAGGGAGCAAAGGCGTCTGCAGGAATCAGCAGAACTAAGAAAAAACCGGATATCAAATCTATGAAGAA
Organism: Bacteroidota bacterium; assembly: GCA_024280115.1. GTDB lineage: Bacteria > Bacteroidota > Bacteroidia > Cytophagales > Cyclobacteriaceae > JAAUQL01. The sequence goes on from JAJRQT010000005.1 coordinate 38,877, forward strand.
TTTCAAATTCAAGACTTCCGGCATAGATACGCAATAAAATATTACATTCAATTTTCAGGCTCAAATATTCCTTTTCTTCATTAATATTAGAATTCTCCTTCTTGTTTTATAATTTTAATAGAAATCAAGAGTTATCATGGCGTGAAGGAAAAACCAGGCTTGAAATATGTGTTTTTATGGGTTTCTATAGTATTTTTTTTATTTGCTATAGCTTATAAGTATTATTTCATTACAAAGGAAAATACTGCCGAAAAGAATGCCCAGCTTGTTTCTGAAAAACTGGAAAAAGAGATCCTGTCTATTGAGTCGAGATTAGCAGAGATAAAAACAACAATCATTAATGAACCTAATTTGTCATTCAGCCTATTGCTGAAAAAAAGCGCCTACCCGTACTATGTTTATTCAAACAAAGGAATCATTTTTTGGTCAACTAATTTGTTTACCCCAAAATACAGGGATGTTCTTGGAGATTTTAATATTTCATACATCGAAACAAGCAAAGGGAAATATGTTATTAGAAAAGAGCAATTTATTCATGAAAAGAAAAATTATGAAATTGTCTTTTTAATTCCAGTTGTGGAAGAAACGGCAGTTGTCAATAAGTATCTGAAAGCGACCTACAATAAAAATATATTTACTGACTCAAACATTGAAATCACCCATGTTTCTGCAGAAAAGAATCACGAGGTTGTAGAAATAAAAGGGCATAGTTTGTTTTCTGTAAAGTTTGGGAATACCTATTCTAATTTTGATGATAATTCGAGGACAATAGTTATCATACTCATAATTACCTCATTTTTATTTCTGACGGTGTATATAAAGGGACAGTTAAATGTGTATATACATGAAAAGTCGATCAGCATTGGATTTATTTTTTTACTCTCCTGCATACTGATTTTGAGAAGCTCAATGTTGATTACAGGTTTTCCTTTTGACTTTGTTTACATCGATATTTTTGATCCGAAACATTATGCATCTTCTTTAGTCAATCCGTCTTTGGGAGATTTATTTCTGAACCTGGTATCGTTACTTCTGCTTGGTATTTATACTTTCAACCATTTTCTTAAATCTTCATTGGTTAAAAGAATTTTAAAAGGGAAATGGCAAACACAGTTTTTGGTGGCTGTCGTTTGTTTTTTCTTTAGTTTTTTTTGGTTGGCAATACATCATCAAACAATGAAGACCCTGAATTACGACTCTCAGTGGTCTATGGATATTACTCAAAATTTTGAATTTGATTATTTAAAAGCGATTGGGTACGGATTGTTTTTCATTAGCGTGGTGGTGTATTTTTTGTTTGCACATGTATGTTTCAGGTTAGTCATCAATTTAACCCGAAACGATCAGAAAAATCGATTTTTCGCCATGATATTTGGGGGATTATTATTTTTCATTTTTGCCTTGGTTCTAAAGTTGGACTATGCCGTCGTGATAGTTGTTAATCTGTTGTTTTTCCTGATTATCAACTATTTTAATCTACCCCGGTTCATCGGAAAAATACAATATCTTACATTTATATACTTTTTCTCTTTTGGCCTCCCTGGAGCAATCATTGGTGTTTATGCCAATTATCAGTACAATCAAAGTAAAACGAATTTTAATAAATCGAGACTTGCAAATCAATTATTGGTGGAGAGTGATTTTTTCACAGAGCTTCAGTTGGCGGATATCGCACAAAAGATTAAAAATGATATTTTTATACAGGAAAGGATTTTTAGCCCATATGCATCCAAGCTGATTATTGAAAAGAAAATCAGAAGAGAGTATTTGAGCAATCTGGATAAATTTGATATCCAGATTTATGTTTTTAATTCTCGTGGCGAACCTTTTGAGCAGTTTAACTTGAAGGACAATTATCATGATCTGGAGTCGAGGCTGAAGCAGTTCAGCACTGAAACAGATGGACTTTATTTTATCAATCAGGCGCTGGGCCAGGCGACTACACGCTATAGAGATTTTATTGAAATCGAATACAGAGAGCAAGTCGTAGGGTATATATTATTGGATTTGCGTAAAAAACGTTTAGTGCCGAATTCAGTTTTCCCTTTACTGCTCAATGATAATTTATATGCTCAGCAAGTAGATGGTTTGGATGAATATAGTTATGGCGTTTTTGTCAGGAATGAATTGCAGTATAACTACGGAGGATTTAACTATCGCAAAAATATGCCTGAATTTATTAAAAAAGCAGATATAATCTTTGACAGGAATGTGAGGATTCAAGGTTTTAATCATAAAGCATTTATGAGTGAAGGAGGCCGGTTTGTGGTGGTGTCATCCAAAGAGCCTGACCTTGGAGCCCGATTTGCGAATTTCAGTTTTTTGTTTCTGGTGTATATTTTCACAATTTTACTTATCCTGATTGCTGTTACCATTTATCAGAGTTTATTGCACATTCGATTGAACTATGCAGCCAAAATTCAGCTTTATCTTAATTTCGCCTTTTTTACACCGCTCATTATCGTGAGCATCACTACCGTCAGCATCATCGTTCAAACATTTAAATCTTCCCTTGAACATCAATACCTCGAGTATGCTGATAATTTAAGTGCTAAGATTTCAAGGCCTTTGGACGAATACAGGAAATTGTCTGTTGAGAAAAAAGATTTGTCAGATGCGGTTTTTCAGATAGCCGAAGTGGCAGATTTAGACATCAATGTTTTCAATAGTAACGGGAGATTGCTGGCTTCAAGTTTATTTCAAATATACCAAAATGAAATAATTTCTAATAGTATTGAGCCAAGAGCTTATATAAAAATTGTTGAAGAGTTGGAATCTGCTTTTGTGTTGGAAGAGCAGGTAGGACTTTTGAATTTCAAAAATGCTTATGTGGGCATCCGGTCATATGAGACAGGATCGATCATCGGCATATTGAGCTTGCCATTTTTTGCCTCGAAGCAAGATCTCGAAACCAATATTGCAGAGGTGCTTTCCAATATCATCAACATCTTTACTTTTGTTTTCATCATTTTTGTTTTGGTTTCATTCTTTGTATCCCGGGGGCTTACTTTTCCCCTGAGGTTAATAACACAGAAAATTCGAAGAACCTCACTTTCGTCGTACAACGAACCGTTGAGTTGGAATTCTGATGATGAAATCGGATTGATGGTGACAGAATACAATCGCATGCTTGTAAATCTCGAAGATAGTAAAAAAGCGCTTGCGAAAAGTGAAAAAGAAAGTGCGTGGAGGGAGATGGCGCGGCAGGTAGCCCATGAAATTAAAAATCCGCTTACACCTATGAAGTTGACACTTCAGCATATGCAAAGAGTGATAGTCGAGGAAGGTGAGGATCAGCTCGAAAACAGACTAAGACAAATTAACTCCCTACTCGAGCAAATAGAAACATTGAATGATATAGCAACTTCATTTTCGGATTTCGCCAAAATGCCGGCTCCTCAGATGGAATTATTGGATATTAGTGCGTTGCTCAAGGAGACAACAGATCTTTATAACAAAAAAGAATTGGGTCGTATAGTTACTAATTTTGATGAAGGACAATTTATAGTGAAAGGTGACAGAAAATGGTTGGGCAGAGCTTTTTCAAATTTAATTCTCAATGGATTTCAGGCAGTTAATGGCCGAAAGGCAGCCAGGGTAGAAGTGAGCCTTTCTTCTAAAAATAAAAATATTGTGAGGATAGAAATTAAAGATAATGGCGAGGGAATTCCTGCCAATATAAGGGAGAAAGTATTTACACCTAACTTTAGTACAAAATATACCGGTTCCGGTCTCGGCCTGGCCATTACAAAAAAAGGGGTTGAATATGCCAATGGAAAAATCTGGTTTGATTCGGAAGAAGGAGTGGGTACCATATTTTATATTGAAATTCCACGTGGATAATGTTTCGGTTATTCACCATTATATTCTTTTTCTTCCCATTATTGGCTTTTCCTAAGGACAATCCGCATTCAAAATGCAAGGATATAAAAGTATCCAAACATGAAATCACACTGGATTCTTTAACCGTTATTTCGGAGTCTATTCAAATTCAAGAACATCCGGAGATTCAATACATATATGATGCAAACACCGGGATGATATCTTTTGAGCAGAATCAAAATACTGACTCGGTTACAATTTGCTATCAGACGATTCCGTATCAGCTGCATCAGAAAATGAGTCGTAAAAGTCTTGCGGATTATCGGGAGCAAATGCTTTTTAAATCCAATAATAAAGAAAGCAAAGAACAGGTATTGGACAGGAAAGAAGAGCTGTTTCCAACAGAAAACCTTCAAAAAAGCGGCAGCCTGACAAGGGGTATATCTTTTGGAAATACGCAAAATGTTGTTGTCAACTCTGCTCTAAACCTTCAATTGGAAGGTAAACTTGGCGATGACCTAAACATCAGAGCATCAATTACGGATCAGAATGTTCCTTTTCAACCGGAGGGTAATACCGCTCAAATCCAGGATTTTGATAATATTTATTTAGAGCTGTACAACGATAATTTTTCATTGAAAGGCGGTGATGTTGTATTTAAAAACCGACAATCGGAATTTTTGAGATTTTATAAAAATGTACAGGGGGGATTGCTCAATACCAAATACAATATAGGATCAAATTCCAAAGCAGAAACTTCTCTTGGGGTAAGTATCGCGAAAGGCAAATTTGCATCCATACAGTTAGAAGTGGAAGAAGGGGTAGGGGGCCCATACAGGATCAGGATCCCGGATTCCAATGATTTCATCATCATCATGGCTAATTCAGAAAAAGTTTATCTGGATGGGAAGCAGCTTCAAAGAGGATTTAATTATGATTATATCATTGATTATAATAAGGCAGAAATTCAATTCACCAGCAAAATATTGATCACAAAATTTTCTAGGGTAAGAATTGATGTAGAATACTCTGATCAGAATTATAGCCGGAGTATAATTACCGGAAGTCACTATCAGGAAATTGGTAAAGCCAGCTTTTCATTTAATTATTATTCCGAAAAAGATAATCCTAATAAGCCTTTAACTTTTAGCCTTGATGAAGATGATAAAGATCTGATGAGAAGTATAGGTGATGATTTGGATAAGGCGGTAAAAATAAGTGCAAGGGAAACTGAATACAATCCGGACGAAGTTAATTATGAATTGGTGGATACATTAGATTTGGATTTGAATCCTGTGGAGGTTTTTAAATATTCTACCAATCCGGAAGCGAAACTATTTCGGGTGACTTTCAGTGATGTAGGCTCAGGGAAGGGTGATTATATTTTGACCAACAGCACGGCCAATGGTAGAATCTATGAATGGGTAGCTCCAGCCAATAATATTTCTCAAGGGAATTTTGCCCCAATTTCCCGTATTCCAGCACCAAACAAAAAAGATATGATTACCCTAGGGGGCGCTTTTGAGATAAGCAAATACGAAAGTGTCTTTACAGAAGTCGCTTTTTCAAAGAATGATTTGAATTTGTTTTCAGATATCGATAAGGAAGATGATGACGGGTTTGCCATAAAGGGGGGTATTAAATCCAATAACCGTCCTATTGGTTTTCTGAAGAATTATCGTTTTTCCGGCAGCGCTGATTACGAATTTGACAACGAATATTTTAATCCGATTGACCGGTTCAGATACATTGAATTTGATAGAGATTGGAATTATATTCCTTCGGAATCTAATGATCAATCTTCGGATCACATTATCACTGCTGTTGCAAATATAGAAAAGGATGGCCTGAACAGATTTGGATATAAGCTTGTAAAGAGGAAAAGAGATATTTATGTTGATGGCTTGCAGCAATACCTGGATTATTCACAGGGATTGGGAAATTTTCAATTAATCACGGATGCCTTCTTTTTAAGAAATACGACTGAATTATTTAATTCGGATTGGAATAGGATAAATGTTGAAGCGTATTACAAATCCCGAATATTTGTACCCGGTTATAAAATGATTATTGACGAAAATGAAATCAGGGCCTTAGACACTGATTCCATCACAAGCACTGCCATGAACTACCGCGAGCATCAATTTTTCATCAATAGCAATGACTCTCTGAAAACTAAATTTGGACTTTCCTACAGTATCAGAGAAGATAAAAGCCCGGTTGCCGGGGAATTGAAAAAAGGAAATGAATCCGGTACTGCAAGGTTTTTTATCAACTCTTCATTTAATCGTAATCAAAAGTTGAATTTTCTTCTGACATATAGAAATAATAAAAATTTCCTTGTCGCCGGCTCGCCAAAGAATGAAGAAACACTGATCGCAAGAGCTGATTGGTATGCTGGTTTTTTTAAGCGGCATGTGAGATCAGATCTCACTTATGCCATTGGTAATGGGCGTGAACTAAAGCGGGAATTTGTATTTGTTCAGGTGCCAACAGGGGAGGGGACGCATACCTGGAGAGATGATAATAATGATGGAATCCAGGATTTAAGTGAGTTTTATATTGCAATAAATCCGGATGAGAAAAATTATATTAAAATATTTATTCCTACCAATGAATTCGTGTTTGCATATGAAAACAATTTCAATTACCGGTTGAATTTTGAATTACCAAGGAGCTGGAAAAAATCCGGAGGAGTTAAAAAAATTCTGTCGCGTATTTCCAGTGCGTCATCATGGAATATCATCAAAAGGATTACCAATTCTGATTTGAAAGCCAGAATACTCCCATTTTACAATGATATTCCCGATGAAGATGTCCTTTCTTTAAAGGAGGTCATCCGAAGCAGGATATTTTATAACAGGTCCAATTCAGGATATGGATTTGATTTCGGATATTTTAGATCTTCAAATAAGCAGCTGCTTTCCCAGGGATTCGATCAAAGAAATAGGGAAGAATACTCAGCCAACGCGAGACTTAATCTAAGTAAGTCCTACAATATGAAATTATTATACCTGTGGGGGAGCTCGTCAAGTAATTCTGATTTTCTAAAGGGAAGAACGTATTCAATTGAACGATTTAAACTTTTGCCCGAGTTTGCATGGCAACCAAATAACAATTTCAGATTTTCGATTTTATACGGTTATTCTGATAAGCGCAATACCGTTAGCGAACTGGGAGAGCAGGCAATAATTCATGAAATTGTTGGCAATATAAGGGTGAGCAAAGCGACAAATCTATCTTTAGATGCATTTATAAAGTACAGCGATATTCAATTTGATGGGGACAGCAATACTCCGGTTGCGTATGAAATGCTGGAAGCTTTGCAACCGGGTGAAAACTATTCGTGGAATTTGATATTTCAGAAAAAGATACTCCAGGGGCTTCAACTTTCCATAAGCTATGAAGGGAGGAAATCGGCGGAGAGTGAAGCAATCCACATTGGCAGAATGCAGGTAAGCGCCTTGTTTTAGTCACTTTATTGATGAGATTTTAGTACATTTGATCTACATTAATTTTCTAAAATTTAACATCTTAAAATCATGATATCTACTTTTTTTACCAGCGTAATATTATTATCATTTGCTGTTGCTCAACCTTTTGACACTAAGTATGAGTGTCAAGATTATCAAGAAAATGCCGAATGGGTATGGCTTTTCAACGGAGAAAATACAGATGCCTGGAAAGGAGTGAAATCCGATGGATTCCCGGGAAAAGGTTGGAAAATCGTTGGCAATGAGCTGGTGGTGACCGGTGGTGATAAGTCTCAGCGTGGTGGTGACATCATCACCATCAATAAATATTCAAGTTTTGATTTGAGGTTTGAATTTAAGTTAACCAAAGGAGCAAATAGCGGATTGAAATATTTTGTAAAAAAATATCCTTCCGGATCTGTATTGGGCTGCGAATACCAGATGATTGATGACGAAAACAATAAAGATATCAAGAATGATATAGACGGGAAAAGGCTGACCGCTGGATTATACGAACTGTTTGAGACAAAAAATAAGAAAATGAATGCTTTTGGTCAATGGAACTCTGGAAGAATACTGGTGGAAGGCAATCATGTGGAGCACTGGTTAAATGATATAAAAGTACTTGAATATGAGCGGGGAAGTGAAGAATTTATGAAGGCGAAGGCAAAAAGTAAATTCAAGAATGTTGATGATTTTGGAACTATGGAGTCCGGACATATTCTACTGCAGGATCACAGCGATCATGTATATTTCCGAAATATAAAGATCAAAGAGCTATAATGGGGGAAATTGGTTTTTATACCTAAAAAGTAAAGATGTCACTATGCACGTAGTTCTAATCTTAGCGAGGCAATAGAAGTGTTGTTTTTTTAAATGTATTTAATTTGTTTTCAAAGCTTGTTTCATAAATTTTCCAGCAAAAGATAATGCACGAAATAGATGCAGTAATCATGTTGCTATAGTCACCTGTCATTTGATCATGAATAATATAATTGTTTTTTTAATAGCATTCATTTTCTCAACTAACGTTTTCTGTCAAGGGATTACCAAATCAGACACGATTAATTTTTTTTGTGGTGGGTATAATGGGCCGTATTCTTTAAAAACAGTCGTACCCAAAGGATATCAGTTATCTGAGTGGCGATATACTGAAGGATATTTCAAGACATTCACTTACAGTGATTCCTCAATAATCACTATTCATTGCGGTTCGTCTATAAAGATTCCAATACTTAATGATAAAGCTTTAAAGATCATAAGTAAGACAGAAAAATCAAGAAAGGGGATAGATAAGATAAATGGAAAATATTGGAGGGAAGATAATTTTGGAGTGGCAAATATTTACTACAAGTACGTCTCCAATGATCATCTTTATCAATATGATTTAACTTTTGATAGTTTTAAAATAGTCAGAATAGAACAATCAGATTAAAGAAAATTGCAGTAATAATTGTGAGTAGTTATAATCTCGCAAGCGCTCAGAAAATGAAAGGTTTACTATGAAAAAGGCGATTCTTTTAATTTCAATTTTTTTAGTATTAAATATAAGTTGTAAGAATGATGCTTCGGGTCAATACACATATAAACCACCTAAGAATATTGACGATGGATTGAATGTGGGCACTCTAGATGAAGTGAATATTGATACAGCATTGATTGTAATAGCGGTGAATAAAATTCAACAGGGCAAATATAAAGATGTGCATTCTTTGCTTATTTATAAAAATGACAAGCTTGTTTTTGAAGAGTATTTTAAGGGACATCAATTCAAATGGGATGCTCCTAAACATCACGGTGAATTTGTGGTATGGAACATGACTATGTTACATAATATTATGTCAGGGACTAAAAGTATTACATCGGCCTGTATTGGTATCGCAATAGATAAAGGTTTCATAGAAAGTGTTCATCAGTCCATATTTGATTATTTACCGGAACATCAGCAGCTTAGTAGGGGAGGGAAAGATAAAATTACTATCGAACATCTACTCACCATGACCTCCGGGTTGGAGTGGGATGAATGGGGCGATCCATACAGTAGTTCGGATAACCCCAATATTGAAATTTGGTTTCAAGATAAAGACCCGATCACTTATATTTTAGAAAAGCCATTATTGGATAAACCCGGGGTTAGTTTCAATTATTCCAGTGGCAACACAATTATTTTGGGTGAAATCATTAAGAATGCTGCAAAAATGTCTATTGATGATTTCTCCTATAATTATTTATTCGAACCCTTAGGGATTGATTCTTTAAATTGGGCAGTAAAATTCGAAAACGGTGTGGATGCCAACAATTTAAAAATTGCCCCAAGAGCTATGATAAAAATCGGAGCAACCTTTCTTAATAATGGTGTTTGGAAAGGGGAACGAATTATTTCGGAGCAATGGCTATTAAAAAGTATGACTCCATACCCTTGCAATAATAGTATTAAAGTTCCCGGGACAGGTTCCGGGAGGAATGCCTATTCTTATTCTTGGTGGATTAAAACATTTTCAAATTCAGATA
>JAJRQT010000006.1 GCA_024280115.1 Bacteroidota bacterium
AACATTGATAATCAATAGATTGAAAAAATTAGAATAAAAGCATAATAAAATATTTCAATTTCATTTGACTGCTTTCAAAATTTGGAACAAAAGTGAAAAACTCAGAATCAATTATTAGAGGTTCCCTAAATACATCAACCGAAGTGTTATTAAGCTAAAGATACCAGATGGTTATCAGTTAAAGGATCTGCCCAACAACATAGCGGGCAGCAATGATCATTTTGGCTTTAAAATATTGTATGATAAAATTGGATCTGAATTACTGGTTACACGCGAGTTTTATGTGGATTACCTGGTAATGGAAACAGAAAATTTTGAATCGTGGAATAGCATCATTTCAGATTATGCCAAGGCATGCAGAAAGGCAATGATACTCCGTAAACAATAAAGTACTATGTATAAATTAATCAGAAACATTTGTTTCACACTTTTTACTACGCTCGCTCTTTTTAGTCAGATTTATGCAGAGGAATATGAATCCTACAAGTGGCAACCTCAACGCTCACTTACAGAACTCAATGACGAAGAAATGACATATGGGCTGTATTATATAAAGATTTTTGTAAAGTATCAATATGTGTATGATAGCATTGATGATTCCTATTCATGCTACATAACGAATCATAATATCATCCGCACAAACAATAATGAAGCTTTGAATAAAAGCAACAGGGTGTACATACCCATGCACAATCAAGCTGAGCTGATGGAAGTAAAGGCGAGGGCCATCAGGAAGGATAATAGTGTTATAATTTTTGATCACGTGAATTTGAAAACACTGGAAAGTGATGATGCCGGATATAAAATACTGGCGATTGAAGGCGCTGAAGTCGGTGGTGAAATCGAATTTTATTATACCAGAAAAGTGGATGTCCAGAATTTCATCACCCGAACATTTCAGTTTGATTTTCCCGTTAAAACCTATGATTTCTCCTTGAAATGCCCGGATAATATTGAATATGAATTTAAGGTGTACAATTCAGATAAAAAGGTAGTACAAACTGATTCCTCCGAAAATTATAACCAATATGAACTCTCAGTGACTAATATTCCAATAATGTTTAGTGAAGATTTTGCTGCTGTTGAAGATTGCAAAATGAGGATCGAATATAAATTAGCATATAACTCCAAAAGAGGTAAATCCAGGATGTTTACCTGGGGTGAAGCCGGTGAGCGCATTTATAATAACATATACACCTTGAGCAAAGATGAGCAAAAAGCTATCGGTAAAATGATCAAGGATATTGGCCTAAAAGGAGATCCGCTTGACAAACTGAAAAAAGCTGAGCACTATATTAAAACGAACTACTTTTATGAGGAAAAATCAGGTGCAGTTGGGGAGCAAATAGATCTGATTTTAAAAAATAAATATGCTACATCAAGGGGTTTCACTAAGATTTATGCCGCAATTCTTAATCATTTAAAAATCGATCATCAAATTGTTCTGACTTCAAACAGGCTGGAGCAAGCCTTTGATCCTAGTTTTGAATCCTGGAATTATTTAAGCGAGTATCTCATATACCTACCCGCTACAAAGCAGTTTTTATCACCAAAAAGTACACAATTCAGGTTGGGGACAGTCCCATTTGGTTATTGTGGAACATATGGTTTGTTTGTCCGTGTTGAACCAATTCAGGATTTCAAATATCCCGTAGCGTACATATCCTATATTCCCGAATCACCATTTGAGGATAATTATGATAATATGGATATTCGTGTTTCATTTGCGGACGATATGGAGCAAAACCTTATTAATCTCAAAAGGAGTTTTAACGGGTATGGTGCAGACTATTATAAAACCGGGCTGTTATTGCTGGAATCAACAGAGAAAAAAGAAATGCTTGATGACATTATTAAATACCTTGCCCTGGATGCAGAGATAGAACAGATAGAAGTCGTTGAAGAAAATATTGAATATACCAACTGGGACAAACCACTGGTTGTAGTAGGTAATTTCAGCTCTAACGGGTATATCGAATCCGCAGGTGATGTTATTCTGTTTAAAGCCGGAGAATTAATAGGACCTCAATCTGAATTATACCAGGAAAGGGAGAGAAGCTTACCGGTAGTCAATAGCTATAACAGGGGTTACTCAAGAAGAGTTCATGTTCAAATACCAAAAGGATATAGCATACAAAATCCTGGCGATCTTGTAATGAAAGAGCAGGTATTCGATGATGACAATAGCCTGATTTATAACTTTGTTTCCAGCTATTCACTGAATGGTCAAATGCTTGAAATTACCATCGATGAATACTATGATAAACTGGACTATCCATTGGAAAAGTTTGAAGCCTTTAGAAAGGTCATCAATTCGGCAGCTGATTTTAATAAGATTGTGTTGGTGCTCACACAATAAACCGATTTTTAAGGTCCTCACCGAAATGCGAATCCGCATCTTTTAATATTGGTGTTTTTCTCATTGCTGAAAACTATATTAAATGATAAAATTAAGTTTATTACGCTCAATTGTTATTGTTTTTAAGCCTGCCTTCCGCTGGAAGTGCTTCATGAAAATCATCGGTAAACTAAGTGAAATTTATTAACCCGCTGAAATGGCCAGGTACACACTGTGACGAAGCCCCATAAAACCCTTTGCCCTCTACATGCATTGTAAAAGATAAAAATTAAATCTATTTCTATTGTAATATTATTTGTAAATACATGAAATTTGCCCGTCATGTCTTCAATAGATCCTCTATCTTTTTTCCTTTGGAAAGATCCGAGATTATTAATAGATCTTCGCCCGGCGGACTCATTCGTTAAAGGATCCCTGAATCATGCTTTCTCTCTCCCCATTGAAGAACAAATACCAAATGATGAACTTTATGATCGGCTAAAAAACCTGAAGGGTGATAAGCCTTTGCACCTCATAGACCTCAAAGGCCAGCTCGCCAGGCAGATTGGCGAAAAAATGTCTATAGATTACCTTGAAGGAGGCTATAAAACTTTTAAAAAATGGCGTGAAAATGCTTTTTCTTCCGGCCCGACAGTTTACCTGATAGGGGGCTATACAGGATCTGGAAAAACCTTGCTTCTTCAACATTTGCAAACACATGGCCACCAGGTAATTGATTTAGAAAAAATGGCTGTTCATAAGGGATCTGTTTTTGGGAGTATTCCACAAGGTGGTCAACCATTGCATGAACATTTTCAGAATAATTTGCTTTCAACCTGGCTAACACTAAATCCTGCGCTGCCTGTGTTTATAGAAGAAAAAGGTCCTTTTCTGGGGAAAAACGGAGTACCAAGATCATTATATGAGCAAATGGCGCAAGCAAAAAAAATATATCTCAACGTTTCATTTGAAGAACGATTAAGTTTTATTCTTCGTGAATACAGCCATCTAAAAGGCGAAAAATTCAGGAAGACTTTGCGAAGTTTAGAGCCCAGAATGGGCATGAGCCAAAATCACAAAGCGCTTCATTTTCATGATATTGGACAAAGAGAAAAATGTTTTGAGTTACTTCTTCAGTATTATGATAAAACCTATGAAAATCGCAGAAAAACTAACTGGAAAGGAAATACAATTTCTATAGAGCATAGTCTAAAAGACATTCCAACCACACTTGCAAAAATTAATTCAATTGTGGACAAAGTATAGGTATAAAAAAAAGAAAACCCGCAGTCTTTACCGCGGGGAATCCCATTCCGTAGAATTGAAGCAAGCCTACACCCGTTTCAGAGCACTCTTAGATTAAAAGTCTAGATCTCTTCGATGACTCGCAACTGCATTGCTGCTTTACACATACAATACTATTTTAGATATTTTAGTTCTGTTATAAATTTAACAAATAATATTCTTTTTTTTATTATAATTTACTCATTTCTCAAGTTTTATCGGCGGGAATGAGCGCTTCGTTTTTTTCAAAATCCACATCGATAATTGAATCAAATGCCAACCCGCTGGCGCCTCCTCCCCTGGAAGTTTTTTTCCTACGTCCGTACCAACAAACTATCTTTCCGTCATACCATCTCGCTCTTTGCCATGTAGCCTGAACCACCGCACCCGAGCGTGGAACCTCTTCTTCAAAAACGTAGTATGGATTGTCCTGCTGTTCTCCGGACGAATTTATATATAGCTGCTCAGCAGAAGTTGGGTCATTATGCATTCCCTCCCTCATTATGGCTGTGATGGGTCTTATTTGGAAAAACTCACCATTGAACCATCGCGGCATTGATGCTCTTTGTAATTGAATCGCTCTGTTTTGTCCTGGCAAATGGGTTGGGAGGAATGGTATCCAGTTTTCCGGAACGGTATTTCCAAGTCTGAATTTCAGTTTAACACCATCGGGGACAGCAATTGGGAGTTCTTTATCTTTTCGCTCCAATGCCTTAAAATAATTTCTTAATTCCTGCGCTGCTGCATTTCCATCTGCACCGGCCCCCATAAGATCCGGAATAATGGTTTCTACACCCCAAACCATATTGGCTACTTCATCACGTACCATTTCAACGGACTCAAGTGGTTTACTTTCCTGAACTTTATAGACCACCGGTGGAATATATATTCTCGGATCAACCTTTCCGTTCAATCCATCACTATTACTTGTTTTTGATAGGTTAAACATTGTCCCGGATGTCCAATCATTTGAATCTCCCTGCCCTGCCGGTTTTATCAGTGTACGCTCTCCAAAAGTATCCGTTACAACGATGCCCTTAACTTCTGAGAGTGACCCTGCCGGAACGGTATAAGGGATAACAAACCAGTCGTTGCTATACATCAGCGCAAACTCGGCCAATAATATTTTTGCCAGGTTGGTAGTCTCTGCAGTAATATTCCCGAAATCTGTACTCCCATCTTCAAATTCCCACCACCTGCTGTTGGGCATTCCTCCAAACCGGGCTTCAGCAGGAATTATTGTCAACACTTCTGTTTTGGTGTTTGCGGCTTCATCACCGGCATCCTGCTGGCCAAGGCCAGTGCCATCATCCTGCAAATTCAGATCAAATGAAAACCAATCGAGATGGCCATTATAATACTCGCTCGCTTCAAGAATGGTGTTTTTTTCAGAGCCTTTGTTTGGCATGCTGCATGCAAAACTATATTCGAGATTGGAAGGTTGCCAACTGCTATCATCCTCAGACGACGGATGTTCGTGAGAACTTTGAAACCATTCAACATATTCCCGGGCTGCCTGAAGCATGAATGCACTGAATGCTCCTTTAAAATCAGGATGTCCTGTAATGGCCGGAGGAAGGCTTACCACTCCACCCGATTGGAGCTCATCATACCATGCAACACCATCCATTGATCGACCCGAAAGTGCAGTTATCGCCTGGTGTGCTCCTTTATTGGAAACCAATCTTGCTTTTGCTACCTGGAGCGCTGTACTATCATTTTCATGATCGACTTCAGGCAACGCAAATGAATATACGCTGAGAAATACTTGTTTCATTCCTTCATGGTCATATAAGATCGAAGGAGGAGGTGACCCATTATTATATTCTTCACCATACCCTGCAAGGATTTTTAGCCAATACTGCCCTGCGCGCGCCCTGAATCTTAAATCATAAAGCACAGGCATTCGCTCAACCCTGGTCTCAAGAGGTATCTTTTCATCGAACGTTTCTGCCACGCCGTTCCTATTTTTGAATTTGGTTACACGCGTAGTTTCAATTTGCACTTTGGCGAATACAGCCGAACCGGTATCTTCTCCCTGAAATTCGCCAAACTGCCATTGCCTGGTCAGCATCCAAAGCGGATCATGAATCTCCGCCTTCAATACTCTGTCAAATTCATAAGCTCTAGGCCGCGGTTCTAATCGATTCCATGCCCTGAATGGTTCGCAAGTTCTTGCATCTAATCGTTGGGTTCCCATAGTTTTTCGATGGTTTTAATCCTCAGATTCCGGATCATATGTTTTATTAACTACTCCAAAATCGGTAACTACCTGAAGTCCCAGGGGATTATCCTGAGCATCTCCATTGTCACCCGCATCACCTGGCAACAGCGCAGGCGGAACAATTTCTGTCATAATCGCGGGTAATATTTGCCCAAATACGGTATCTTCCAAATGCTCTGGCTCAACTGCCCTGTTCTTTGACATTTCCAAGGTATCGTTTAAAGTGTACACCAGGTTATCCCAGTGCCACTGCCCGGTTTCCTTAGGGGTAACTGCCAATAATAAATTATTTGGAGGTTTGGCATCAGGCTGATCATAGTTAAATGCAATTCCGGTAGTTTCATTAATATTCGGAATGATTTCAACCCATTCGTCAATCAACATGGCTGCCTTCGGTGTATCCGGTGCAATAGAAATTTCCTCAGCATTCATGAGGATGAGAGATAGTTTATCGCTAGTGGGTTGATATCCTTCCGGAAATTCAATTCCAAGCCAATGATCGACAGAATCCCCATCTTCATTTAATTCAAACGGAAACTGTACCGGTTGCATTTTCGGGAATGTTAAATTGAAATTTTCAGCCCACATATGGAGCGTATCCAGTCCGGCCATTCGTTCACGCACTCTTGCCAAACCATTTGTCCAGCGTTCCATTGCAGTTGGTAGGGCTTCCCTTAATAAGCCTTTCCCCTGATCTAAAATAAGCTGGCTTTTGATATCAGCGCCATTTCTTAGGTTAAAATGCGGTAACATAACAAATACTTTTCCCAATAATTTTTTACCCGCATCCTGGATGGCATTTACCCGGACATTATTTGATTTGGTATCATCCTTCGCTAATTGAATATCATTTTCAGCTTCTGCCAACCGATTGATTATAGCTTTATGAACACCGGAAGAAGCACTTATCAAAGCCAAACCAACCTTATTTCCATAACCCATTAAATTGTCGGGGACGGCTCCCGGTATTCCAAAAGATGAAGAGCGAATCAATAGCGATCTCATTCCGTCAATTTGTTGATTTGTGAATGTATGTCCCTCAGTATCTTTAATGGATATTTCATCGGTAAAGAAAGTATTCCAGTCAGCGCTCAGTGATTTAAGCCTGGCCTGGAGATTAATAATCCTAATCAAATATTCTCCCAATTCCCAATTTCTGACCTTATCATCTTCCACCTCTTCTTCTCCCGGAATAAGTAAACCATCTGCCGCGAGCATGGCGCTGTCAGTAATCATTCTTCTTATTGACTGAATATAGCCTACTTTCTCATAGAACGAATAATCATCTGTGGACCAGCTTGCATTTCGTTTGGTATATTTTATACTAATTTTGGCGTCATCAACCGTTCCATCAAACCCTGCAGGCAAAAGCAATATGCTTTTCACCTTCATCGCAATTCTTGTATTCAACTCTGCACCGCCATCCAATGGACCGGTACCAAAAAGGTGTAAAGCATCCAAAGGTTGAATCTCGAGATCTGCCAATGTGATCGACATAGAACTCACAATCTCTCCAATCGTATAATCAATCTGGCATTTTATCTTAGAAGGATCACCAATCATTTGACCTGCCCATTTGTTCAGGGTTGGTTCCGCGATTGCCCTTGGAGTAAACAAGCTATTCCATCCGGTAGGTCTGGCCCCGGAAGATGTCACCGCAGTTTCCAGGTTACTCCCTTCTTTTGGAACACTGTTGGCTCCGGTCTCCGTTAATTCATGATCTATTCCGGTTATTGCTTCGAAGAATATCCCCACCTTATGAGTTACCACAGTACCGGTTCTGGGAGTATCAATAATTTCAATATCATTTGGCACATCGCCTTTTGCCAACTTATCCATAATTGCTGAGGCCCGAACATGGTTACCCCGGGCTACCTGGTAAATGCTGTCTGAAATACAAAGATCTCCCAGTGCATCAAATGCGTCTGCCATTCGATCTATCTCCTTGAGCATGGCGTCTCTTTTCGCGGCATTCGCATTTTTAATATTGCTATTTCCGATATGATTCCACCATGCATTTTCACGGGCTTTCAAACTCTGATAAAGACTATCACCCGCATTTGGTGGACCTCCCCTGGCATCAATAAAATCCTGTGCTGTCTCCAACAATTCTATTCCGTTTACCACATTGTTGAGACTGGCTTCGCCAAGTGACAAACTATCGTCCACAGGAACGGCTAACGGAAACTCATCTCTGAAATCATAAATGTATTCGTCAAGCTCCAGTGGGATGTGCAGGTACCTTTCATGTAACCCCCTTTCAAACTGGTAGCCTAAAATAGCTCCTGCTTCCTGCCCGTTTCGAATTCCATTGAGCAAATTCAAACCCATTCTCACCCGTCCGGAAGATAGATTAACGGCCATCTGATTGTTTATTTCTGCCGTATCCGAATTGGCATCAAACCCCGCCCGAAGTATCGCGGCTGTGATGGCATGATTTAATGATGGTGTATGGATAAAACCCAAATTATCTTCGTCCGTATAAACCGGATCGTCGCCTTTTTTCCACAACCCGGATGGTATATTTTCTGTCTGAGTTCTTTTACCTCCTTTTTTAAGATCTTCCACCCAGCCAAACGCTCCCAGAAAAATACCCGATTTTGTAGTATCCCGCTGTTTCTTTAATCTTTTATTGACCATACCCAATTTCCATGCATCCAGGCGATAGGTACAAAGGTCAATATGCTCTGCCAACAACTGTTCAAGACGTAGTGTTGGTATATCTTTTAATTTCCTGATCGCATCACGAGTGGTGTTAAGTTCGTCCATATAGACTTGATGCGGATTGGGAGTGGAGTAGTTATTAAAGACAAAAGTATGTTCTGGTGACACATAGCGATTTAAATAACCGTTGTTACCAGATTGGCCGTTCATATAGATAAAAAATCCATTTTTAATATCCATTTCAAAACCCAAAACACGATCGAGCCTGTCTATTTTGCTAAATAGAAATGACCACTTTGTAACATAGTTATACCCATCCGCAAAACGACTATAAAAATATCCTGGTTGTCCCATCCTTTTCCTGGTTACTTGATCAGTAAGTCCTTCATGCTCAAGTATTTTCAGAATAGTATCTGCATATGCCGAAAGTAAAGAATGCCTTATAATCAGGAAAAGTAAAGATGTGGAAGGCATCCCGGATGAAAGTGTTTCATCTATCACCTCAGAATACTTATTTTCTGCGTGAATATTCCATGGATTATTATCCACCAGCCAGTCAACATAATTCTGAAGCTCGGCCTGGGCTTTAGACTGATCTTCGGCTGTTCCTCCAACCGGACTTGTGATGGCAACTATTTCTTTTGCCAATTCTCTGCTGTCAATAATATCACCTAATATCTGGGACTGGTCTTTGATCTGACGTGTAGCAAATATCCTTGCTTTATTAAACTGATCGCTTATCCTGTTAATTTTACTACCGTACCATTCCAAAATACTGCTATACTCCAGATGTTCATCATTGAACTTGTCCGACTTAAAATAATATCCTGATAAAACTATATTTCTAAATGTTTCAGCGGCTTTACTTGGACTCCATGGATCATTGGAGTCGAAATTTATGCTGAAATCTCCTTCTTCCTCAGCGTTTTGCCTCGCCGCAACATTGAGCCCATACCTGTAGAAATATTCTGCTGAACTTGCCTGGAGTCCCAGCATCTTCATGAAATGAGCCTGCGGATCAGGAGGATTTGGAAGATCGTAAGTATCTGTATTACCCAGATGCGGAACTTTTTTATTTCTAATGGTCGTCCATAAACTATCAATTTTATTTAATAATTGCTTGAGACGAATATCATATCTCACTTGAAGTTCATCTTTGATACTGATGATATTATCAAAATCTTCCTTGTCTAATTCCGGTATAAAACTGTCGTCTGCAGTAGCATTGAATTGTGAAAAAGCTGTAGTGGCCAAAATCCCGTATGGCTGGGTTCCGATCCTTATCGAAGGTAAAAAGCCCCTGGCTGTCACATAATTACCGAAAAATTCTTTTGTATGGTCTATATTGTCCAAGGTGAACAAGGTATCCATACCTTCTTCCATATAATTACCAAGCGTGCCGTTAAACAGCGCTTTATTCACTATCAATGATTCTGATACCTCCGTGCGATGATGATAATCCAGGTTGTTCAAAACATCGTGAGCTATTCCCAGACCTTCAGAGAGTCGCTCTGCATCAGTTGGAAATTCTGAATCCGAAATTATGGTATTTGACTGCTCATTATTTCTTTCTACAGCAAAACTCAGGGCAGCATCTTCCTCAAAGGTACGATACCCCGATTCACCCGCTTCTGTATTGTTCGTCGGGGTAGATACGGGAAGAAATGAAGCTCCTTCCGGGAGGTAATGATGATTATCAATAAGTTTTTCAAGAAGTACTTTCCCTTCCAGTGCTGAGGTATTTTTAACCCCTACTACAAATATCTTTTTAAATCCATTTTTAATATCATCTTCATCAAGGGTAATAGAAACGGCCATTCCCTTTTTCTCTGCTTCAGTAAAATCTGTGAGCCATTTAATATTTTCATCAACAATTAAATTTCCGTCTTCATCATACTGAAACGATTCTGTTTCAAATGTATCTGGGTCCAGCCCCACAATTAACTTTTCAGAAGGAAGAGGTTTCCCCGCAACAAGATGCTTGTAATTGCCATCATGGGTCATGGTAACAACAACAAATTGCTCTGGCATGATGCTCGAATAAGGGGCTGCTGTCCAACTGCCGCTTTTGATTGTTACTTTTGGAAATACGGATGTTAATTCTTCACCTTTTAAAATTTCTTTGGAGTTAAGTTTTTTAATTCCTTGAAAAGATTTCGCTATCCGGTTAAAAGTGAGTACAAACTGGTTAACTACCTCCAACTGGCGCTGTATGACTGCCCTTTCGGAATCCGATAAACCCCTGATATTTTTAACTATCCTGTTGATTTGAGATTGAATTTTAAATAATTGCTTTTGAGTTTTAAGCAACAATCTATCATGTCCAACTACAATGTTACTTATGTCCTCTTCAACTTTAAGCAATAATGGATATGATTTTCCCATTGCTAAAATCTGCTCCCTTACATCACCAACTGAAACGAGCAACCTGTTAATCTTTTCCAGGTTATCATTTACATTCACAATTTCATTTGATTTCAAACGAATTATTTTGCGAATTACCTTTGATCTCGATCTTCTAGGTTTCAGAGATTTCACAATCCATGCAGCCCGTTGTGGCCCATAAGCAGTTGTTATAGCTCTCCATGCAGAAAGCTTAGCTTCATAATCATCCGCGATCCAGATTTCATGCCAATAAGCTTTTCCAGCTTCTAATTCCTTTTCCGTCAATGCTTCTTCGTGCGTATGAATAGCAATATCGTCCGGATAAAACCTCACCCAAAGTTCATCGCGGGTTTTTGTAGTTCTGGCAAACACAAACGGGCTTCTGTTTTCTTCGAAAACTCGATTTTTGGGTTGAAGAACATCAGTTACTTGTTTTTCGGCTGTTGACTTTATAAAACCTGCAGCTTCTCTGGCCTTTTTACTGATGATGATTGCATTTTTACCGAGCTTCGCCATTTTTATCTTTGAAGAAACAAGGCCATTGACGTTTGATTCTATTTTCGCAGACAATCTTTTAAGCACATTAAAATTCTTTTGTGGAAGAACATGTATATCCCTCGATAAGACAGAAAAAGTCTCCTTGAAATCAACAAGTTCTTTCATGGCATTGGTAAACCTTCGTGTTGCCGGTTTATCAATGCTGTTTTCAATCTCCCTATTTAATTCTGTAAGCCTTTTAATTGAAGTGGAGAAATTGATTGCACTCTTTTCTAGCGCGCTATTGGTTAAGGTGGTGTTATAACTTTTGGAAGTCGATTTTAGACCAGCCAGATAACTCCGATACGCCTTGTTGATTTGGTTAATTGTCCTGGTTACTACAAGCTTTTGTTTCCTTATAGCTTTAAAAGATTTTAGTTTTTGAGTATATTTTCTCAGTTCAATATCTGTGTCATCCCATGCCTTTGATATGGCAGCTTGTTCAGATTCACTGCTTTTTATAATCTTCAAGACATCTCTCCGCAGGAATTTTAATTTATTTATGAGGTTATTGCTGACTTTGTTCAAATTATTAAAATTTGAAAATGATGTCCTGTTTTGGTGCTTTAATGTAAACCTGATAATATTAATCTGCCAGATAACCTCCCTTGCATCAATGGATTTCAGTTCCTGCTTCATTTTAATTTTTGGCTTGACACGTCTATCAATCTCCTGATGCATCAGTTTTGCACGATCCTCTAATCTGTTTAATACTTCTTTATATTCTGTCTTTTTATAGTTAGATTTTACTGTGCTAATATTTTTCCTGACCTGGGGGAACAACTCATTGAGCTCATCACGGATTTCACTCATCTTCTTTAGCTGAAGATTTGACGCATCCATATTAATTGACATGAATTGCCCCGCTTCTTTGATCGTCTCTTGAAATTTTGAAAACTGAGATTCAACAAACGCAAACAATGATTTTTTTTCCTTTCTATTGGCGGAAGAAAGCTTTTTTCGCCCTATATTTTGCAGGGCGTTGTTCATTTCTTCGAGGGTATTCAAAAAATCAACCGTCTCCCTTATAGCAATGTCGCTATCTGGTCTTAATTTGTTTATCCGGGTTTTGATTAGTTGCAATCTTTTGGTCAATTCATTCTTTAAGATTCTTAGTTCTTTTAACTTTTTAAGATCATCCCACCGAATTCTATTAAGGTTTTGAGCGAGGTTTTTTTGGTTAATTTGTATTTGCAACAATTTTGACTGGAGATTTTCCTTGTCATCACCTGAAAGCCTTTTTATATCCTTTAAATTTATGGTGATATTTTGGAGTTTTTTTATCAGTTTTCGGATTTTACCAAGAACTTCCTGGGGCGGCAAGGTATTAGGTATAAAACGAAGGTTGTCCTCAATTTCAAATAGGCCTTCCAATACATCAGTAAACACGTCTCCTTCCTGAATAGATTTATCAACCTTCATAAACCGGGTTTCTATCTTTACCGGCAACAACAAATAGGGAATTCCATCGCTCTTGGTGCTTACCTGATTTCGAATTGCAGCTATGGCAGGGTCTGTATATCCGGTGGCGTTAATGTTTTCGCTCATTTGTCTGTTCTATTAAATTTATAAAATTAATCAGGCAACATTTCCTGCGCATGTCTGGCAAACAATACCGGATTTTGAAAAAGTATATAGGCCATATCCGCTGAATTTTTTCCCCAAACTGCCAATGGGCTGTTCTCACTTCCCGCATTTGCAGTAAATGTATGCTCAGAATCGATATGATAATCTTCCAGGTCAGATCTTGAAGTCACCAAGTGTTCCCATGAAAGGTCATTCCAATTAGTGGGGTCACCCGCAGGAAAATCAGGATCACTGGGATTTACAGGAGTCCAGTCGTCTAAACCAAACCTAATCTGGCCGGGTCTTTCCCTTAAAACAAAGAACCAGCCCGGTTTGGTGGAGTCTTCGCTATCTCCTTTAGCTTCATCAATATCCAGGTCAAATCCGAAAAGATAAATGTCTGGTTCCAACTCAGCCATAAACACCGGTACTTTTACGTTTCCCTCAACACTATCGCTGGCCAGAGCCCGCGGCGCCTTAGGTTTAGATGGTTTTTTGAATGCTGCTTTTTGTGCATACACCTGTGTATTCGGATATTTTTTTAATAATTCTCCTCTAATAAGTAAAACCAAATAAGCGCTTCCCGAAGGATTGGTAATAATCCTGGGCGTATGTTCACCCAGATCCTTTTTCCATGTATGCATTTTCTTTATGTCATACTTCTTTTCCGGATCTTTTTCCTGGATATTGTCACTCACATCCCAAAACTGCCTGAAGTAGGTTCCTCGCTGATCAGTAGGGTATTCTCTCCATAACAGTTCCCTGGACATTTCATGATTAAGGCCCGACATATAAGCCTCAATAAATTTTTGATTCGTCTCCATGAGTGATATGGAATTTATCGGAACTTTATCAATATTAGGAAGTATATAATCTTGGGATAACTTTTTGAGATTCCTGAACATCGGGTCATCAAACTTTGGATAAGCCATGATAGGTTTGAGCTTATCCAGATTTTGCCTTTTATAGGTTTTTGAAACAGCATCAAATACATTTAAAGTTATCGAGTTTACTACCCTTTTTAATACCAATTGTTTGGGTTGTAAGGCGGTGGTGATGTTCGAGGAAAAGCTGGCTATGTTAGATATAGGGTCTCCTTTAGGTAAAGACACAAGATCCGCAATCATACCAGTTTCAAAGCTGCCAAAAGCAGTTTCAAATGCCTCAAGGTCCTGTATAAGTGTGGCCCTACCTAACAAGCCTACATCTCCTGCCGTATCCCGGCTAATAATAATATTCAGATAGGTTTTGGCAGTGATTTCATCTCCAAACACAGCCTTATAAGGCGCTTCGTCGATAACAATAATGTGAGAAGCTGTTGTGCCGCCATCGGTTGAAGAATTTATTCCGTCTATCAGATTTTTTGCCAGACTGACTACATTGGCTTTTAGGCCAACATAGTTTTCAACTTTGGTTTTGAGCTGATTTTTCTTCGCACCTGATTGAAGATTGTCATAAGCAGTCTCTCCCAGTAAAATATCAAATATTGCCTGTTGTGCCATGGCCGTGTCATTGGCCAGGTAGCTCGATTTTGATGTACCGATGGCAGAAGTAATATCCGCGATGTTAATGGCCAGCAGCGGGGCCGCTTTATCTTTGGCGGCGGTGATGATCTCGCTGTTAAAATTCTGAATTACCGATGTATTAATTGTATTTGTTCCAACAGTAGCAAATGCATTGAGCTTTTTATTACTTTTCTTCCCGGGACGCAAAATCTTGGTAAAAGCGCCGCTTTTTGAAGCATTCGGAATCAGGCTGTTTGTTATGGCATTTTCTACGGTCCTTCCAGATTCAATGACAAACTTATGCATTGGATTTGTCAACCGGACTGCCATATCATTGTTGGCGCTGGATATATGTTTATAATATATAGCCTGACTGATTAACCTCGATATGGAGGCCTTTCTTATTCTGATGTTTGCTTCATTAATCTCTTCCACTTGTTTCCAGGACCTCTTCATGTAATCCTCCTGGTTTTTTTTCACAACCACAGTCCCTAAACCTGCAGCCGCCCTGTTTCGCGGATCGAGGTTCAGGGTATTTACCCAATTGTGATTATTTCCCGTCTGAAGCCGTTTTACAAGGGCATGCCAACGACCATAAATAAATGGAGTTACAATAGGGTCATTTCCTAAAGTGGCGGAATAGAAAGGGTTTTGGCTTAGGGTGTCAGCAGATACTGCTGTATTGTTCGTTTGCTTTTTCTCATTGTCTATAGAGAGATTGAGTAATTTTCGCAAATGATTTTTATAGGCCATATCGCCGTTACCATTTGTCCATGGATCACTGACAAAATCCGGCGGCTTTAAAGCTCCTTCCAGTCCAAGAACAACAGAATCGGGGTCTGAGTCTTCCAGCCCATACCCTGCTTCTGCAATGAACATATCCCTTTTACCTAGTTCAGGGTCTGTTACGACAGGTTCCAGTATTCTGGAAAGGGATTCAAAATCTCCATACAATCCGGTCCGGAAACTCCACATATGATAAACCGGATATTCCGTCCCCCTGGTTTTTGAGGTATAATTAGTTTCTACGCCACCCCAGGATATTTTCTGCGCCAACACATTTGAATAATCTTCTCCCAATACAGACAATCTGCCTGTTTCATAAGCCGGGATCAAAAATGCAGTGTATTGGGTTTCTTTGATTAATTTTCTCGGGCATAATAAACGGCACACACCCGAATCCGGATCTGCGTCCAGTTCTGAAGTTACTTCGCTGATCTGATTATTTATATTGCTCGCTGCCAATTCTGTATTCATGTGCACATGCGCCCAGGACCAATGCTGGGTTTCATCATGAAATACACTTGCGATTTTAGCTGAAGGAATAGTGATATACGGTCTTCCTTCCGTTGTATTTTTTAATTCAAATTCATCATCTTTCAAGCAAATCAATGCCAGCCAGGGTGTCAACTTACCACTACCGGCGCCGGTGTCTGCAACCGCAGGTGAATAAGCCCAAAGGAAATCTTCTTTGTAAAATTCAATATAGGGAAGTCCGTTGGATTCATAATTATTCACTTTCGGCTTGGGCTCAACACGGACAATGGCGTTGTCAGATATGGCAAGTATATCCGGAGGCCCCAGCATTTTTAATGTTTTGGTCAATTCGGTCTCGATAGATGACCCGTCAGAAATATCAAGGCTTTCTAAAGTCAGGCCAACTGCCAACTCTGCACGTTCCAGGGCCATTCCTGTTCCCGGAGCGCCTAAAGCATCTTTCTCAGTAATCCTGGAGCCAATCCCTTGCTTGAGCCACGGAATAAAGGAATAATGTGCTAATTCACCACTCATATTTTATATTTTATAGTCTTATATCATCAAGCATCAGCCATTTGAAAGGCCGGACTCAACTGTACTTTTGATTTTTTAGATGGATCAATTTTTATCAGATCCTTTAAATACTCATCAGCATCTGCTTTTGAATTGAACAGCAAATTTTCATCATGAACATTCGACAAATCAATGCTCGACACTACTGCATATTTCTCATCATCCAGTGCAACAGTTTTCTCTCCTCTCATCTTGCCG
The DNA here is from genome assembly GCA_024280115.1 of Bacteroidota bacterium. Lineage (GTDB taxonomy): Bacteria > Bacteroidota > Bacteroidia > Cytophagales > Cyclobacteriaceae > JAAUQL01. The sequence goes on from JAJRQT010000006.1 coordinate 16,532, forward strand.
TTTTTAATGACTCTTGACATTGCTGATTTCCCAACATCACCACCAGAGATAAATGTTTTGAAAAAATCAGGATTGAATGTAAGGTTGCCCAATTCCTCTTCTTCAAAATCAGACAGGATCGACTCATATTCAACCAATCTATTGATGCCATAATCAAATAGTATGTCATCTGTGGAGGTTACCCTTACTCCGGAATTTTGCTTTTCGTAGGAAGGCGCCTGAAGCTTATCTGCATCCTCCATCTTTTTGAAGGCGGAAGGCGCGAATGAATTTTTCAGGTCATCTACATCTTCGTCATCCTGAACTTCATTGCTAATAGCGACTTCCTTTATGGTCACCTTAGAAATGTCATCTGGCTTGTAGTTGCCAAAAGTATCCATGGTCAGGTCCATGGGCACTACCTTCTGATCCACCTCTAGTGAGCCATACGGCCTAACTAAAATTGCAGAACCATCACTAACCGTATTGGATAAAGTAACCAGTTCCATCGGATTGGAAGTAGGATTGGTATCCCAATTTTCATCTTTTTGTAATTCTTCTACCAACAATGGTAAAATTGAGGTTGCCGGTAAAGTATTTTCTTTCTTTTCTCCCCAGGTCTTATCAAAACTAACTTTGAATTTAATAAACAGGATTTTGAAACTCGCATAACCGTACGCTCTCCATGGGGTAGGGCCTTCGAGGTTGAATGCTAAACCGATAGAGAACAAAGTTGAACTCCCCAATTTTACAGCTACACTCGCCTGGACGCCGGCTATAAAACGGAAAGGAGAAAACTGGATCAGTACATCAAATCCAAAATTGCCATAAACTCCAAACTTAGATACTTTAAACGAAAATTCAATTGCTGCACCAAATTGAATGGTGTTGGTCGTGACGGCAAAATAGGCTGTCAATACTATACTGGGATTACCGCTCAATATATTGACCGTAATCCGTCTCATTGCCAACAATTGTAAATGCGTGGGAGGTGTATATGCGGGATGAAATCCTCCAACTGAAACCAGAAAATCAGGTTTATCCCCCCAGCTTATGCGGAGCGCCATATCACCCTCCAGGGTAATGGTCAATATTCTCGAATCGAAAATGGACGCATCGAACATCAATATTTCATTGTCAAAATCGATGATTCCGACAAAGGCAACATTCAATTGTAATACTGCTTCGTCAGGCGTTGGTAATGCACATTTAATAACGCCTATGATAACTATCTTTACCGGGCTTGGAAATTCTACAACCAGGCCTGCTTCTATCGTTAGCAATGCTGGTGTATTCCACGTAATCCGGGCCATAATCCCCAGTACAAACTGATCTTGCTTTGCGGGAAAAATAGCATCCAAATCACTTATTATCTTTGTGATATTTTCAATAATATTTTCCGGGAAAAGAATATTGTCAATAGATCCGTCTTTTACGCCTTTTTGTAGCGCCAGGGTCACGATAGTTCTGTGAAGCCCAATCATCCCTCCTATTCCCGCCAGATAAAAATTAAATCCCAGGGCGATTGGTGTACCGAATGTGACATTGATAAGCAGCAATAAAGAAAATCCTTCGGAGCCATCGGGGAACTTGGTATTGATGATGCCAATAGCCGTAAAGCTGAACAATCCCTGAAAATCCAGTTCCAGCGCCCCGGCATATTGCCCTTTCTCAAAATCCAGCATGAGATAGCCACCACCTTTAACAACTCCTGCATCCAGGGAAAGACCTATTCCATTCGGAGGTTTAAAGCCGATCGAAAGATTGACAGGGCCTAAATTGCCTTTTCTGTCGTCAGGAAATGTGAGCGTGGTATTCATGCCCATATTTTCGACCAGGCCTACAAATGGGCCCAGCTCGGTTTTTATATCAGCGCCCAGGTTGATTTTAAAATCACTGCCCGGAGATAACCCAACTGTAAGATTAAGAATGGAAATAGGGCCAAGGGATATTGAAACCGGAATATCAAATTCCAAAGTGCCACTGCCACTAAAATAGAAACCCTTTTGACTATTTATCCCCAACTTAATGTCAAAGTCAATACTAAATCCTTCGGGGGGTAATATCTGGGCCAGGAATCCATCGGGATTACCGGGCTTAATAACTACTTTACCTTCTTTAATTTCCGCTTCAAAGGTCACGCTGCCGGTAGCCTCCTTATTAGCCGCTACCCACTGAAAATCAGCTCCAAGGAATGCTGAAATCTCTTTGGTTTCTAAGCGGCTGGCTTCGGTAGCTCCAAAAATAATGAGTGGCTGGTTGTTGATATTATCTCTTGAAATCCATTTTACAAAAGCGCTCCCTTCAATGGTGGTGGAAGAAGCTGCAGGTGGCTCAAGTTTGATATTACCGTTAGGTTGAATAGAAACTCCGGCGCCTACTTCCAATCCGGCATCAAAGCCTACCTCCAGGGTCCATTTATCCTGGCTGAAGGTTTGTGAGAGTGATCCGCCGATGGTTTCATCAATTGTAAGGGCAATTCCTTTGGGTGTTAAACTTGTTCTGGGCTCCATGGTGGCCAGTAGCAAGTCCAGTTCAGGTTCAGCGCCGCTGTCATCATATACAGCTGGCCAACCGATGGTGTTAAATACCTTTTCGAGCTTTTTGAAAAGCTTTGCGCCAGTGAAGCTGGCATCATCTCCCCAATCATATAGCTGTTTGGCTAATTCGGCAGGATTATCTAAAAAGTCCGGAATTCGATCCAATCTCAAACCTTTTTTGGTGTACTCAGGCAAGACCGGATTTGTAGAACCTTTATTTTCAATAGTTTCTTCTATAAGGCCAAAGAATTCAAGGAATACAGTAAATAAAGGAATAGCGCTTTGCAGGTAATTGACTACTAAATAATCAATGATGTTTTTTGCGAGATTCGATACAAAATCACTTAATTCCCCTGAGGATATTCCGGAAAACGTTCCATGTGCATTTACTGTAAATCCGATGGTATCGATATCATCTACCATCCCGGAGATCAGGGTAATTAATTCAGTTGCTTTATTGGCGGACGTAGAATAGTCTTCCGCTTTGATGGCAGCAATCATCTCCCGAACCACACTGGGCATATCTCCTATCTTATCAGAAACACCAGTTATAGCATTCTGGAAATTGGTATCACTCGCTAATGATGCTGGAAATTCGATCCCAAGCTCAGCAAAAAGCAATAAAATTTCACCCGCTTCAACACGATCTTTAAAGGGCTGAAATAGCTTGGCAATTTCAATTCCTATAGCCTCTAATGTTCCGATTTGATTTTCTGCCATATCAGATTGCTCCGGTTAATGAGTGATTAATTGATCATTTTGTGAAAGATATCTTTTCCAATCATCAGGGCTGTTGCCTGAAGAAAGCATATCCATTATTTGCAGGTAGTTATCCGTAACTGCATTAACCAACTCCGGGCTTCCATTTCTTTGTAGCACAGCAGTCATTTTCAAAATCAGATTCTGCATGGTAACTCCATTGATTAGCTCCGGAACCGGTTTATTGTCCCTTCTTACACTCCTCGCGATATGCGCCAGGTAAGATGGCCCCTGGTAGCGATGCCAGGCTGCCATCACCTCTCGGTTGTTATTTACAAGATGGAGCAGTTCAGTCCTGTGTGTTTTAAAACTTTCCAGTAATCGTTTGCTTTCAGCAAATTGTCCTAGCTCTACCTCTAAATATTCCAGCGCATCACTGAGGCTGGCTATATTTCTTATGGAAGGAGCAACCGAAGACAATGGCACACCTTTAAACGCAGCCTCATTTGCATGAAACGTACTGTCCAGTACCGTAAAATTTAGTTTGCTTTCAATATTTTTGATATTAAATGCATATCCTTTTCCCGTCCCGTCTTTGGCAAAATTTAATAATACAACCTGGTTATGTTCATTTACACTTATTGACCCGGAATCTCCCCTATCGACATAATTAGCATGTGGTGGATCTTCAGGAGTAATCTGCCAGGTATTGTAGGTTATAGAAATGTTTCCATAACTCTCATAGGGAACTGTCAGGGAATCATTATCATCAGTGATCTGACCTTTAGTTAATCCGGTAGTACGCCCTCTTTTCCAGATGGTTTCTCCGGGTTTCGGCAGTGCGCTACCGGCTAAGATCCCAATATCCTTTATCTCGTTTATATACCGGGTTTCCGGAATAGTATCTGTTTCCTGACCTTGTAATAGGGCAATGGCTGCATCCATATTATCGGCCGTGTTCGGGCTCAGTCTGCCATCCACCACATCCGCAATTTCACCACACGCACAACAGGAACAACACTTATTGTGTGAAGGTTGTCCTACTCTGTCTCCATCAATATTGGTTCCGTCACCAACTATGACATGCCAGTTACTTAGCAGAATAATTTTTCCATCAGCATTTCTCTTACCAAAACAACCTAATGTTCCCAGCCCACTATCTGTACTAACTCCAATTTGAATCCCTCCTATCAATGGACGATATTTTGATGAGTCTGCGCAGATCTCTCCAAATTTTGTTTCATTTACATCTGTCTTAAAACCATAAATTGTATCTGGAATTCTGTCTTTGGCTTTTATTTTTGATTTAGGCTTTTTACTCTTGACTTTTACTTTAAAGCAAAGCTCCCGCTGCATCTCTCCTTTAATTTCCTTAAGCCCCACTCCCACCGCAACTACTCCCGGCAGAGCCAATAACTCCTTTTCAGCCTTTTTGCGGACTTTGTCGAATTCCTTATTCATATCCACGACCTCATCTCTTGGTATGTAGGTATCTTTAGCCATGTAATTGCGGGATTTGAGTGTTATTAATTTTTTTCATTACTTCTCGTAAAGAATGTGTCTCATGAGCTATTTTCAGGACAGTTGAAGCATATTTTCCAATGGTTCTTTTGAGCTCAGGTGTGCCATTGTCCTGCAGGACTTCCGCCATTTGGAGAATCAGGGCTTCCATGGTTACGCCATTAACTTCTTTAAGAAAATCAATATCCTCTTCAAACCCACTGTCCACCACTAATTTGATAAATCTTGGGCCCTGGTTCCGTTGCCAGCAAACCATGGTGGGGCGGTTTTTATTCACCAGGTACATCACTTCATCGGCATGGGTACGCAATATTTGCAGCACTTCCCTGCCGAGTGGAGATCCCTTCAGTTGGTCTTCAAAGAATTCGAGTTTGCGGGGTTTCATTATCATTGAATTTCGATATCAATATATCCAGATTCACAAGTAGTGTGTATGGTTCTTTTCTCTGCTAATAGAATAGACATCTTTAGATTTATTTTATATTTTCCCTTTGATAATGGTTTGGATTTTGTTGTTCGATCCAATGCATTTTCTCTATCAATATCTAGAACTCTATCTATCAGAATCGTGTATTTGTATGTTGTATTACCTTTCAATATAATTTTTTCATTATTGACGATATCCAACAAACTGGATTCATTTTGACTACTATCAAATGCCTTGATTTGATAGGGTCTTTTAATTTCAATCGATTTGGCCGCATTAATAATATGTCGGTTCGGACCAGCCGAGGGAAGTTGTAATGGCCAGCCTTCTTCATCTTCCATGATAACATGAAAAAAATCCAAAGGATTTAAGACCAATTTATCTGATGAGGAATTATTAGTAAGCATTAATTTAAAGGATATACCTCCGTGTGAAAAAGCTTGCTCTTTTTCAATATTATACTGGATGACGATATCCGAAACGGTAAGATGTTTTTCAGACAATTCGTCTAGTGCTGAGAAGTTTCTTTCCATTATATTTTTTTTTGCCATATGATTTTTTTTTTAGTTTCACGTCCTTTGCATGTACTAAACAGGAGAATGAAAACAATTAGATATCCACTTTTAAATAAGTTAGTCATTTTCAATTGTTAATCAAGGGCAAACCGGTGGACATGCAGCCCAACCATTTGCCCTAGAATGAGCACAAATCGCTGTAATCATTGGTGTAACTACAGCACGCTCTGCTACATCTGTTGGCCCGCCGTGATCACCTGCCCCTGCTGTTATAAGTACAACATATTGTGCATCCCAGTTTGTCCTTGCAGCAACAAGGGCAGCGGCAAATCCTGGTAAGGCTTTTATAGCTGTAATAGCGGTGGCTTGCGTCATCATTGCTGCGTGTGGCACACTCAATGCCTCAATACTATTTCGAAGAACAGGTAATACAGTAGCGTGATTAAGCGCTGGTAAAAGACGCGTCGCATGCACATTTTCATGAGCTTGAACAGCTCCTAACATATACCATCCAGGGGAAGCAGGGTTTAATGAGTTCAGATTATTCATCTGATCGCAGTAATTTGCCTCTGCTGTATTCCCTCCGGGACCTGTAACCTCATTAATTCCAGCCACAAGTCTTGCTTGTATGGAATAATTCCCTGTAACAGTAAGTAAACCTGCTTTCCAGTTAGCGCCAGAGCGGTATGCGCATATAGTTACTGTAATATTTTCATCTTCTGTATATCCCCAATCTGAACCAAGAGCAGCAACCGATGCTGGACTAGGCGGGATCAGGGATAGACCGGTAGTAGCGGCAAATGCAATATCTGTAACTGTTCTTCTTTTAAACCAAGCTTTACTATTACCAGGATTCGTTGCTTGAATTTTAACGGCTTTAGCCCTATTTGCATTGGCTGATACAGTGTTATAATTTACTTTAACAGATATTGCTCCATTAACTGTACCAGAAGGTGCGATTGATGCCCCATCTGCCTCAATGATTAGCGCAATTGTACCTCCATTAGTTACGTCCCAATTCAGAGCTCCTCCACCGATACCGAAATCAGCTGCATTAAAAATCTCTTCATTATTTACGCATAATACGGCTTCACCACCTTGTCTATCCAGCCACTCAATAACATTCACAATTGCCTCTGCTGCACTGCTCAGCTGATTTCCTGCAGTTCTGGAAAGTGTCCCGGTACCGTCATCAGCCGTAGCCGTGAATTTTAACTGCGGATCATTTGCAGGTGCATTAAAAGTGACAGTATTCCCGGTAGAACTGCTCAAAGCTACAGCCGGACCAGCAGTTTGTAGCCAGCTAACTGTCACCGCATCCTTGTCTGCATCAACTGGAGTGGAGGAAAGGGTTACCGGCTCACCGGGTTTTACCTCCTGGAAAGCATTGACTGAAATTGTCGGTTGCTGGTTGGGTATATTTTCAGTATTGGTTCCTGCTCCAATAGTATTTATTGTTCCAACACCAGGAGGAGGAGTGCTTCCGCTTTGATCAGCAGTCAGATTGGCAAACCATTCCGCAAACGAGGTAATCCGTATCCAGGCTGTGCCATCATGAAATTCAAGGTAGTCCCGGAAATCTGCTCGAAGATATCCCTGTAGTAGATTTGTAGGATCAAAACCTTCGTTGGCTAAACGGAAAACTTCACTAGGCAAAGCATCTGTCGGTTCCTGAAAATCATCGGCAGAGCTGTCTCCCGCAGAAATCCAATCCACCTGATCGGTATGGGTCCGGTTAGTTGCACCATTGGCCTGTTCTCCTTTAGTAAATTTGGTTTGCCGGCGTGCAACGATATTGCCCTCTGTATCAGCAGGTGCATCCACCTCAAAGCTGATACCTCCACTACCGCTCCATTGTAGGTCAGAAGGTATGATATCATAAACAATTTCTGCTTTAGCAAGAAACCATGTTGCTCCATCGGTTCCGGGAACAGCCACACCTGCCTGGTTATTTGTGCCTCCTGTAGCAGTGAACCGTTTGGTATTGTCACTGTCTAAAGAATTTGATGTATTTACAGCCCGTGGGGTAAATTTAAAGATTGTCCGGAATTTAGTTACCGGTGGTTCTGAACCTTTCTTTGCTTCGATCCAGACTGTATCTGTCGGGTTTTTGGTGGCCGAGACAGCATCATACCTCACTGAAATGCTGGAACGATTACTGGCTGTCTGACCGCTTGTCTCAATTATGACAGCTCCCGCAGCACCTTTGGAGACATCCCAATCAATATTACCTGTAAAACCAAAATCGCTGCTATTAAATGTTTCGATAGGGTTCAGTGCAGTATCTGTCTGCCCACCAGGCCACGCATGTAATTCACACCCCGTAGTTCCTCCTCCAACAGGTTCGGTTATTGTTGAAGCATCAGTCCCTGCAATGGTAATACCCAAATCGATCATCACTGGTTTTATGTGGGTAGCAATGATCTTTGTGAGGGCTAATTTTGTTCCTGCAACATCATTCATTTGCGCGGCCGCCACCAATAAACCAACAACCTGATTGCTTGAATTGACAATCACGGCTCCGGAATCTCCATGGCAGGCAAAAGGATCTCCAGGATTGCCATCCGTGAGTTCGATGAGCATATGATTGGTGCCGTAAGCTATATCACTGACTTTGCCGGTGGTCAATCCGGTTGCTCTGCCAAATTTCTTTAAGTTATCAAAACAAATAATAGCCGCTGCACCGGAAACATCCGTACCTATGCCTTCCACTTTGTTTTCTGTACTATTACTTGAGACCTTATCCCGAATATCATCATGGATTTCAATGAGCGCACAATCCAGGTCGTTTGTAGAAGTAGCTTTAACAACATCGCCAATATATCCACGTGGGCAGCAACAGCAACTGACCCAGTATTTTGGCTGACCAATTTTTGTATTAAACGTTGTTATAGAATCAGAGGCAGCATTGACAACATGGGCACATGTTAATCCGACAAGTGAATTATCACTTTTTCTCCGTGCTAATATCCCTAAAGTTCCATAACCAGATGGTTGGTCATTATCAAAATGTTCGTTTCTTATACTAATTCCCCCGCGTATGCCGTCATCCCTGTACTCGCTGTCATTCACATTTAAATTACTACTTGCACAAATTAATGACTCTTTTTCAAAATAGGGGATTACATCCGTCTGAACTCCAAAAATTTGTTTGGGTATGCGCTCTTTATTTGGAATATCATGCAATGGTTTCTTTTTATCTATGTAAAACCTAAAAGCCCATTCTTCTAATAGCTTTCCATTCTTTTCTTTTGCACCCAAACCAATGATATGAACTCCCGTCAATGCTTCAAACTGCTTTCGTACATGGGGTAGTAACGAAAGAAAATGCCGTTGCTGATCAAGAATCCGGGAACGTTTCATGATTGCATCCTATTTATTAAAAAATAAGCTAAGGAAGTTTTTGTCTTAGTTATCCTCAATAAAGTCAGGATTATACTTATAAGAATCATCGTGTTGAAACGATTGAATAATCGAAGTGGCGAAACTAAATCGAGAGTCACTATAGTTAGTTAGTAGTCTTGTCTGTGCGTTATTATAAACAGTTAAATTAATGTTTATTTATTAAACAAACAAAAAAGTAATGATTAATTCTCCTGATTTTCTCTTTCAATCCAGACATCAGTATCAGGATACTGATTGCAAATTCCTTTGCTTCTAACCAATAAGCCTGTACAAGTTAGAATCAAAGAGATTGATATTAAAATGATAAATCAATCCTGGAATTCTTTATTCAATCTTTTGAAATTCAATCTTTTAACCCACTATATTTGAATGGGCAGGAAGTTAAGTTTGTAATTGTTAAATTTACTTTAATATGAAAAGAGAAAGAAAAAGTTTTAACAAGGAATTTAATCTGATGGCAGTAGAATTATGTCAATCAGTGGACTCATGCAAATTGCAAGAACAATTAATAGTTTGGAACAAGATTTTAGCTTTCCAAAAGACATTTCTTTCTTCAAAATTTCTACCCTTTAGATTTCTTAGCATAATAATATTTCTATTCCATTTATTGGGAAACAGTGAATTACAAGCACAAAGGTTATCAAGGGATTTAAATGTAAGTCTATTAATAAACCAGGTTGGATATATGCCCAAAGCTGAAAAACTTTGTATTACCAAAGGAGATAGAGCACGAACATTTGAAGTTATCGAGTTAGAAACTCAACAGGTAGTGTTCACGGGAACGCTTAAACCAAATTCAGGGGATTTCGGTGAATATTTAACGGGTAATTTCAGCGCCCTTACACAGGAAGGACATTACTATGTAAAATCAGATACCCTGCGCTCCTACCCTTTTGAAATTTCCAATGATATCTATCAATCTCCCATGGGGTTAATTGTACATTATTTTTCGAAGCAACGCTGCGGACCAAGTGCGACAGGATATTTATCCCCTTGTCATATTGATGATGGTATTCGACTTGACAATGGCAAGCATCAGGACGTATCCGGCGGATGGCATGACGCCAGTGATCTGAGAAAATGGGTAGGCGCCACCATCTACGGCATGATCGGTCTCGCCAAAACTTATGAGTTGTCAGATGGGCGGCAAAGAGATAAGATCCTGGAAGAACTTAAATGGGGAAACAGGTATTTCCTGAAAATGCAGGAACCCGATGGATACATCATGAATTATATAGGTGGTGATGTAAAGAAGCATTCGGATAGCAACCGCTGGACAGATAATGAAATTGGAGAAGAGGGTGGTGAAGTCGGATTTGTAAAACCCAATGCTGGTAAATCTCATCACGATATGCTCATATTCGGATCAAATGACGATAGAGTGATACAAACGGATGCACTTGGCATTTTGGGGCAATATAATTTCATTACAGCCGAAGCTTTGATGGCAAGAATTACGAAAGACATAGATGACAAATACGCACAAAAATGTCTTGAGGCAGCAAAGAAATGTTTTGATTGGTGTCGCAATTCGAAAGATAATAATACTCCAGGCACCCTTGGCGCTTCCATTCAGGCATCTTTAGAATTATACAAAACAACAGGGAAGAAAACGTATAAAAGATTCGCCATTAAGCAAGCTGCCAGGTTACAAAAACTTCAGTCAGTAAATATGGGAGATGAAGTCAGCGGATTTTTCTTTACAAATCTTTCCGACGATCAACCATATAAAAATGTCTGGAATGGCTGTTTGGAGTTTATTTCTATTTGTGATTTAATTCAGACGTTTCCTTTGCATAAAGACGTTTCCATTTGGAGAGAAATGATCTTAAACTATTCGGAAAACTACTTTTCATTAATGACTAAAAGAAACAGTTTTGGGATTATCTCATTTGGCCTTTATACCTCTAAGGACCCTGGTGGAAATAGGAAAATTGGAAAATACTGGTACCGGTATTTTATGCAGCCGGAATTAGACTGGTGGGTTGGCATCAATGCAAATTTAGCTTCTGCAGGCATCGGGATGGTGAAGGCTGCCCATGTATTGGATGATCGGGAAATGATGGCACAAGCTCAGCGGCAACTCGATTGGATTATTGGGGTAAATCCATTTAATAGTTCCACCATGGTTGGTGTCGGCCATAATCACCCCAAGCATTTTCCGGGGAGTTCATTTTATCCGTTGACACCTGTTATCCCTGGGGCAGTTTTAAATGGACTCGGCGGGGATCATGAGGATCAACCAAGTATTGGAGACGCGAATTGGCAAATTTCAGAGTACTGGACGCCAATGGTCTCATATACGCTTTGGTTGATGGCTGAACTATCGGGAACAAATTATGAATAAACGAGGTGTTTTACAGAAAAATGCCTTCGATAAATTAGCAATTAAAACATACCGAAAAGATTAATTTTCTGGACATAGTTCAATACTTTTATAAACATATTCTTCATTTTTCAAATTAGTTTCTCATGGAAAAGATTTTATTCAAAATCAGTGGTTTTCTTTTTAGCATCATATTATTGACAACTGCATGTACGCCTCCAACAAATTGGGAGCTGGCAAACGAAAACAAGGACCGGCTAAGGGTTTCCACAATTTTCACAGCCCATGATGTACGCGATAAACTATCATACAAAGAAGGGTTGGATAGCGCTATTATGTGGTGCAAGAGCGCGGGAATTACCCGGGTTTTTATTGAGACATTCAGGGGATATACAGCCGAACGAGAAACCTTGCTTCATGCAAAAGAGCAATTTGAGCAAGCGGGAATTGAGACTTCAGGTTGTGTCACGACAGTTCATTTCGGAAAACCCTCAACTGGCGGTTCAATAGTATCGTGCTATACCAGTGAGAAAACAAGGAACGAACTTATCCGGATATTTGAATACACGGCCTCCATATTCGATTTAATCATGATCGATGATTTTCTGTTTACGCATTGCGAATGTGAAGAGTGTATAGAAGCACGTGGTAATAAAAGTATGTCTCAGTACCGGTGCGATTTGATGAATATGATCAGTAAAGAGTATATTCTGAAACCTGCCAGAGCGGTAAACCCAAATGTGAAAATAATCAATAAGTATCCATTGTGGTATGACGATTTTCACCGGAGGGGTTATGAAGTTATCGGAGAAACCGAATCTTATGATTTCATCTGGGTGGGTACAGAAACAAGGGATAATGATTTTATAAACAATACCGAGGGATTAAATGACCCTCAATATGGAGCTTATTTTATAATGCGCTGGCTGACGGATATAGGTGGAGATAAAACGGGGGGAGGCTGGTTCGATGCCCTGGGGACAACGCCAAAAACTTATCTTGAACAGGCACGACAAACCGTACTAGCCGATGCGAAGGAAATGATGCTTTTTTCTTATGGAGGATTGAATAAGGAAACCAATGAATATGGAAACAGGAAGGGCACTGGAATCGCTGATATTGAGGCATTGAAAGTTGAACTTCCCGGTTTGTTTGAACTGGCAAAATTGGTCGATAATAAACCGATTAAAGGAATCCTTGCCGTAAAGCCTGCGAACAGCAATCCACATAGTAATTATGACACTACAAAAACTTATTCAGGCAAGGATGCAGATGCCTATATTTATAATTTTGTCGGAATGCTTGGCCTTCCGCTAGTGCCAAAGGAAAAGATTGATATGGATGCTGAAGCTGCCTTTTTCCCTGTTCAGATACTGAAGGACCGTGATTTCCATGATAAACTCAATCAGTTTCTTGCCAAAAATAAGCCTGTTCTAATCACCGATGGATTGGCCAATCATATTGAAAATGTGGATCAATACGATAATCTGCATGTATTAAAGGTCAATGAGTCTCCTCGCAATATCCTGCAATTCAGCCGTGAGGAGCTGAATTCAATCAGGAATAAAATGCTTGTGCCCTTTGGCGTGAAATTCGATGCCCCAAGCATGGTTGCCTTGTATTTGATGGGAGATGACCTGATTGTAATTGAAAACTTTAAGGATGAGTCTGTTTCCGTCACATTGGAAACAGAATTTTCTATGACGGCTGATCTGAAGCTTGTCCTTCCAACTTCTGAAGAAGTAAACAAGGAGTTCACAAAGCACAGGCTAGCATTTACAGAAATTCCTGCACGAACGTTGGTTGCGATACAGTATTAGATATATGAGGAAGGATTCACGCCTGCCATTGTTAGTATGCCAGGATACATCATTATGGACGGACCGAAGTCGGGAGTCGGAAGGAATAAATCCCAGCATAAGCCCCACAGCTAGTGCGTATTTGTAATGTGCACCATATATCGATCGTAACTGCAGTTTAGGGATTTGGAATCCCGAGCGACTTTCTGAAGTGCCAAAGGCGTTGACACCGCATTTCCAATGCTTCTCATTTTAAATATTTCATAACTCAAAGTCCCTTTCAGGAGACTCTTAGGAAGAAAATTAAGTAGTTGTAATTATACCTTATTGAGGAACAAAGAACAAAAGAATAATAGAACAAAAGAGTAAACAAGTGAACAATAGAATTTTGAAATCATGGGAAACCCACAGCTGGTGCGTATTTGTAATGTGCAACATATATCGATCGTAACCGCAGTTTTGGAATTTGGAATCCAGAGTGACTTTCTGAAGTGCCAAAGGCGTTGACACCGCATTTCAAATGCTTCTCATTTTAAATATTTCATAACTCAAAGTCCCTTTCAGGAGACTCTGAGGAAGAAAATTAAGTAGTTGTAATTATACCTTATTGAGGAACAAAGAACAAAAGAATAATAGAACAAAAGAGTAAACAAGTGAACAATAGAATTTTGAAATCATGGAAAACCCACAGCTGGTGCGTATTTGTAATGTGCACCATATATCGATCGTAACCGCAGTTTTGGAATTTGGAATCCAGAGTGACTTTCTGAAGTGCCAAAGGCGTTGACACCGCATTTCAAATGCTTCCCAATTTAAATATTTCATAACTCAGAGTCCCTTTCAGGAGACTCTGAGGAGGGAAAACTATATTTGAGATATCAACCTAAAATTGTCATTGAGAGAATTAACATTCTTATCGAACTTGTTTATATTTTGACACTCAATCCCGAAGCCGGTTATAATTCTGGACAGAAGCATTTTACAATGATGAAATTTATATATTACAACTCGAATAAAAAATAAACACCTAAATATGATGAAAACTTCAAGACGAACTTTTATGAAAAAAAGTGGCAAAGCCATCGGTGCCGCTACATTGGCAAGCCAACTCCCAATTAACCTCTTTGGAAAACCAGAAGCAGCTCTTAATTCATTCGGATTCCAGGTTTGGACAATCCGGGAAAAATTATTTGAAGACTTTGAAGGCACGCTTAAAATGATGGCAGGTTTGGGGTATAAAGAAGTAGAAATGTGCTCACCTCTTGGATACTCTGACGCTGGATTTGAACCGCTCAATAAAATGAGGGGTACTGATATGAAGAAAATTATTGAAGGTGCCGGTTTAAAATGCCGAAGCTCCCACTACACCATGGGTGAATTACGTAATCATCTGGACAATCGGATCGAATGGTCCAAGCAGATGGGTATCTCACAAATCATTGCTTCGAGCTTCTGGTTGCCAAAAGAAGCTTCAGTCGATGATTACAGAAAGGCTGCTATTGAATTAAATGCCATTGGCGAAAAGACCAAGAGGGCAGGCATTCAAATGGGATATCACAATCATCATATGGAGTTTGAAAAGCGAGGTGATGAGTTGATATATGATGCTTTGCTGGAGGAATTTGATCCCGAACTCGTGAAAATGCAATTCCAGGTCGCTGTGGTTAATATTGGCTATAAAGCTGCGGACTACTTTAGGAAATACCCTGGACGCTTTATTTCGTCTCACCTGGCTGACTGGTCACCGGAGAAGAAAGCCAGTGTTCCCATTGGACAGGGCATCGTAGATTGGGAAGATTTTTTCGAAGCAGCAAAAATTGGTGGCGTTAAGAATTTCTTCGTTGAGATGGACCCTGTAACCTTTAAGCCAAGCGCTGAATTTTTAGCTAACATATAACAGATATTTCGGTTTATAAATAAATGCCCCTAAGAAAACACCCTGTTGGCAAGTCTGTGAATTATGCCAAATGATAATTGAATGTCATTTATCGGAAAATATACAAATCAATAAGATCATATGAGTTTTTTTCTAAAAAACTGATGATATAAAGAAACAATGGTGGAACTTGTTATACGTCTATTTTTGTGACAACTGATTGCATTTGATGCCGAAGATTTTTACTGACGTTTTGAAAACTATCCATTGTGATTCCAATCAATATTGAAAATTCATATCTCGCACTCATTGAAAAGTTAAAAACTTAAAAAATGGCCGACTTGTCAAACAACAAGGGAATCAGTCAAAAATGAATCCCCCTCATCCGAACGGTACCCAAGGAATCATGTGATATTTTCATCTTTATTAAAACCTCTACAATGGATAGATGGTGCTTATGGCTTGGTTGGTTCACGAGCTTTTATGATAGCGGATGTGATGTAAAATGAATTTGATAGCGCTGCTCCACTTGATGAATGCATGGGAACGGAGGAGGAGTTAAATCAAGTGAGGAAACTCATAATTTCATTTTGTGCTGGAATTGATAACAATCCTTTTCTTTCCTCGATTGGAAGATTTTTGTTAAAGACCATTTCATTGAACTCTTTAAAGAATTGGAAACAGGATTCTCTATGTCGGCTGATGTGAAGCTTATCTTACCAGCTTCTGAAGAAGTAAACAAGGAGTTCACAAATCATAGGCTTGCATTTACAAAAATTCCTGCAGGAACGCTGGTTGGGATACAGTATTAGGCTTTTCAAAAGCAACCAACGCTAACATGTTAACCGTAATTAAGTAGTTGTAATTATACCCCAGTAGAACAAAGGAATGATAGAACAAGTGAACAGTAGAGTTTTGAAATCATGGAAAACTTATAACTCTCTCAATTGGGTTTAATATCTATCTATTTTATTTCTAAATTTCTTATTCAAATGTTCGAATGTTCTTAACCTGCCTACCACCAGGCAGGTTCATTCTTAATCAGCATCAGTTGACTTCTCACGTAGCGGCTTTGATTTCTTCTTCTCAGAGTCTCTCCTAGAGGACTCTGAATAATTTCTCATTTTAAACTCAGAGTCTCTTTCAGGAGGCTCTTAGGAGGGAATATTCACCCAGTTCTCGGATCATTATCTTGTAATCCTTTATACTATAAGTGCATCACGATTTTTTAAGAATTTTATAGCACTTTTTTAAAACTGTGTTATTGGTTAAAAAAAACGCACCCAGGTTTTATAATCCCCAGGCACGTTTTTCTGTTTCACACTTAAGCCATATGTCATGTCAGCATATAGTCACAAAAAAAATTAACATATATTTAAACCATGGCCGTTACTGGCACAATCCCATATACTGATACTTGCGCAGTTTAAACCACATAAAATTATCTTATGGAATTACTGCCTTCTTTTAATCACAGAATTTGGAACAGTCAATTCGGGCAGGCCAAGCATCTCCTCCAAATCATTGTATTGGATATCACCAGACGTCAGTCTTGCCGAACTCCAGAAGTCACCAGGAACAATTACTACGCGTGCGACCCAATCATCTGTATCAATGGCACCCAGTAGGGCCAGATCAAATTCTGCATCCATAAACAATCGAACATCAGCTATAGAAAAATCAAAATTATATTGAAGCATGCCTTCATTGGTAATAATGGTTTGCGGAATTTGCCTCCATATCTCGGTATCCACACCATCCACTTCTACTACATCCCAAAGTAAATAAACCAGTGCTACATCAGAACTAAGTGATTCGAAATCATCAGGAAAAGGAAGAAACACTTCATATTCCGGTCCTGTGAAATTTATTTGCTCAAATTCAAATACGAAACCTGAATCACCTTTTGGTCCATCATTCCCTTGCGGGCCCATCGGACCAGCAGGTCCAACCTCATCGCTAATACATGACGATAACACTGCTACCATCACTATAATCAATGCTTTTACGATAGTTTTCATAATAATTTAGTTTTGTTTTCTGAGACATTCCAAAAACCAGGCCAAAAACGAACTCCTTCCCAAACCTACGGGATAAAGAATATTTTGAAACCGCAATAATTATGATCGCTAAATAATAGAACGAAACTCAAACTATAGTGAAATTTCATGGGGCTGTTATCGATTCAAATAGAAGCTGAAAAATACTTACTTCACCTGCAACAAATGAATGATCTTTCCAATCTCTCCACTGAACTCCCTTTGCCATAGTTTAAGGCGTTCGATGGCCACGCTTTCCATTGGACCGGTGGTGTCAGATATTTGAATGACTTCGAATTTGGGAGATAGGATATGACCCACTTCAAAAAAATTGCTGTAGTAATTGATGAGTTTTAGTAGAATGGTTATCCCTCCACCGGATCCATTTTCAATCCTTGAAATGGCATTCTGGTTGACGCCGAGATGTTTGGCAACATCCTCCTGAAGCATTCCCAATGCTTTGCGCATCTCTTTGAGACGTTCTCCAATTAAGTTTAAAGTAATTTCCATTTGTTCAGTCAAAACAAGTCACAATCCCTGTCACCTCCCGGTTTATTTTAAAACATATGCTGTGCATCTATGATCATTTTATCAGGCAGCGCCGGACCTTCTCTCCTCATGTACAATTCAATTAAATGATTTTGTAGCAATTTTAATGTCTCATTGTTTAGAATCGTCTCTCAGTATTTTAAGCGTTTCAGTAATTATCTCCCGAATTATCGAATTAATCAGGCTCCGGGAAGTTGTCGTTTGATGCCCTTATGTTGTTATTTTCAAATGAAAAAGTGTTATGCCTAAAAAACCGTAGGTAGTGTATCCATTAGAAAACGGGAAATCCCTACGTCATATTCTTCTGCTTTCTTCTTCCATCCAACCTCAATTTTTCGAAATGGCTGTGCGCACAATGCAGCCATTTGTGCTTTAGTTAGCGGCTGAGAGTCATTGGAAATCGTAGAATAATTTTTCTTATCTAAAATCTTCAGGCTACTTTCATCCCCCATAACTAACTCTACCATTTGTCCATCATCCATCGTAAAAGTCACTTTACTTCCTTCCTTGAACGATCCAAAATATCGGTTTCCATCACTCACAGGGAACTCCCACCTAAAATGAATCTTTATTGTACCAAGGCTATTGGAACAACTCATTTTGCATCGAATATTACCTCCTGATTCCCCAAAATACCTTACCAGACGCGGGCTTGGTAAATAGAAGAGATCTTTGGGTTTGGTAGCATATGTTATCGAAGAGTCAACATCTATAGTAGCAACTGCGACAATTCCAGTTGTCAATGCTGAATTCTCTGCTGTATCAATGGTTTTCTCCTCATATTTCCAGGTTCCATCATCAAACAGTAAAACACTATTTCCGCTTTCGGTGGTGGCACGAACTTGTGCCAAAGAGAGTTTGGTGAAGGCAAGCATTAAGACAATTAAAAATAATGATCGTAGCATAATGGTAGTTTTAGTATTAAGCAACAAATATAATGATGCCTGCAATATGAAGAATAACAAATTTAATTAATATCTGGGTAATTATTATAGTCAATCCACAGTCCAATCTCAATCCCTAATTCATCTCCATTTAAATCTCATATAATCTATTTTCTACCTACTTTTAAAATAGATTACTAAAAGCATTTTTTTTAACGCACCCACACGACCGAAAAATTACTACTCGAACAACAACTCTGGAACACTGCCAATACGCTCTGAGGCATAGCAGTTAAGCCACTACCAAAGCCTATCTCGATAAGTTTGAACAGACTGAAATTAACAATACTTTTAAACACCTAATTTGAAGCGTTTGATTGGTCCATACTCTTAGCAGTTTTTGGCTTTACATTTTTTGAAATAGCCATTATTAACCACATTTCAGAAAAAGTTCTATTAATATACAGCAAAACCCGTATAGATATACAACAAAATCCCCATTGATATTTGTTTTAACGAATCAATAAAACAACCAATAGTTATGTCTGAAATTATTATCATTTACGCATATCACTTTGTCTCCTGATTTCATTGGTAACTTTTTGTGTGTGAATGCAATTAATTAAAAATCAATTTCAATTTTAATGTAAAGAAGATTAAATCTGAAAACATACTCAATATTAAGTTTCGATAGAGATTATAATTTTGAATAAGATTGGATTTAATACATCAGGCATTATTTAAGCTGCATACCCATTAGAATTATTAAAAATCATCCTCATACGGATGACCAGGGAAAATATTCAATTTATTTTTATCAAGTATCTCCAATATACTATCAAACTCCTTAAAGGGATATTTGACTATAGCAGTTTTTTTTGAATCGCATGCACTTAGAAGTAAAAGAGGAATTTGACTCTTTGCCTGTTCGGTGGAACCAGGAACAATTTGCTCAAGAATTACAACCGGACGCTTGTTCATTACGGCCCAACCAATTTCAAATAAAATCCCGGAAGGCCCTAAATTCTGAGGCCATACGGCAATGTGATAGGAACAATCATTATACATTCTCATCACTTTTTGATATTCCAATACCGAAGGAATGCTCGCTTTATCCTCCTGACTCTTCAACCCACTAATAATGGAATAAACGTCGGTAAAGCCAATTTCTCCATCTTTAAAAAATGTCTCCATCTTAACTACTATTTTCCTTAATTCATCGAATTGCTCAGCAGACACCGAACTTATCGGACAAGAAATGAAGAGCTTTTTATTTTCAATTGCTCTTTGCTTTATCAAATAATTGCTTTTTATACTCTGTACTTTTAGCCAATCGCTAAATGTATTCAAACTATATTGATTTTTTGGCAACCTGTTGAAGTTAAGGTTTTTATCAGCGAGGAATCTTCTGATTTCTTTCGGAATATCTTTAAAATTTCTATTTGGTAATAGCTTGTTTTTTTCCTTTTCACAATCTCCAATATTATAATCTTTCTTTCTTTCCATACACACACTACCCCTTATGAGGTGAGCGCCTCTATCAATATTCGTGTACTGCCCCAGGGCCAAATTCAGATTCATGTCCTGAGAGATATGCATGGCAATTCTTAGATTGCGCTCATCTTTACTATTTATGGGCTTAAATTTAAAATAAACTACACCGCTAATTTTCACCAGACTATCATCAATTTGTCCATCATAATTAATACTTGACTCTGTTTCTGAATTAAATATTTTTAGAGATTTCAAATTTTTAACTTCCAGAATGGCGCTTGCGAGTGATGGATCTTTTCCAAATCCTTCATTTTTATAAAAATACAACCACCAACCCCCTTTAAGTTTATCTTCTAATTTTAATTCTTCAGAACTGATTGCGGTAGCATTATTATGCTTCTCTTTTACATGCTTTTCAAAATCAAAATTATTGTCCTTGCAATACGCTTCAAAATCCGGGTAATTAAGTATTTTTAAAAAAATATAGAAAACTTCAATAGTTCTATTTTCACGTTTGTACTCAAGGCACCTTTTATAGATATAATCTGACAAATCTGCTTCTGGTTTTTCAGAAGATTTCTCTAGCTCATGAACAATTATCGATCCAACTGAACAATAGTATTGAGGCTCATGTTTTTTGGCAAAAATATGTTTTTTATAGCCATGTGGAGGATTGAAAAATTCTTGAGGATTTAGAGACCTGATTTTTTTTATCATTCGGATGTCCTTCTCCTTAATTTTAATTTCAGCTAGTTTTCCTATGTAAAAAGTAAAAATACGCTGTAGTAAGCTGCTGAATAATTCATCACTTACCTTCACTCTATCCTTTTTCATCTCTTATCTATTATCAGTTAATATACTAATATATCAATATTTATTTTATAATTTCTTTTTTATATAATTATTATAATATATATTATTTTATTATTTTATTCTAATTTGTTTCCTTGACTCCCGCGCTCTAATTTTACCTTAAATGCTGATTTAATCACTAACCTAAAACACAAAATTATGAAGACTACTGGAAAAAAAATGACTCCCTTATCAGATGATATCCAGAAAATTGGAAAAACCAATCCCGGTGAGAATCTGGACTTGAACCGATTATGCATGAATCATTATGACCCTTATCTATTTTATGATAATAAGCCTGTACTAAATATTACTCAAGATGAATTTGTTGGGATATTTGATTTGCAATCCAACCACTATTTCCTATCAATTGATCAAGTATTTCGATTAGGAACGTATTGTGAGCTGGCCATGCCCAAACTTATTGCTTTGATGCTGAAAGCAGAATGGGAAGGTTTTTTTATCAGAAATGACAGACTACCCAAGAGGGACAGAGTTAAATCTTAGATCAAAATTACACGATAAAAATTTGGTTGAAATGTATATCTCTCTCTATAAGCCTAACGATGGAAAAATATTTAACCTGGTCAAAGATATCCCTTATGGCCCAAAGAACGATACTACATATAGTCATATTCAATTTTATATTCGAGACCTTCTTGAGGGCAATGTTTTTCTATTCGAAAATGAATATGTTGGCAATTTGTATGCTAACAATGAGATATCTGAGAAAATGCTGTTGTATGAAATGTCTGAGTCGCAACGTGCAACGTATCTTCGCTCGAAACAACTATGGCAGTTCAAATCTGAAGAATTGGAAGAGTTTTTACTACAACTAGAACAGAAAAAAAGATTAAACCTGGGCATCGAAAATAAATACTTCAAGACCTTTGGTAAAAACGAGATCGAAAAATTAAGATGGGAATATCGTGTTGAGAAATACAGAATAATCTTGGCGATCATGCAAGATTATCCTCAACTATCCTACAGGGAAGTATATAAGATGGCTATTGATAAAATGCTTGAAGCGGATAAAGAAAGAAGCGAACTTAATAATAAAATTGCCAGAAGTCTCAATTACATTGGCGACATTTTTAAGAGCGGACCTCTTGCATCAGCTAGTTTTGAATTTAGAGATCACTATATAAAAATTTGTAAAAAATTACTGAAGAAACTTTTCTTCCTATTACATAGTGACACTTGCCCAAATTATTCTCAATTGTCTAAGAATAAGAAAATGCAGATAAATAAATTATGGTTAAAGTTGATGAAGTCAAATAAAGATGAGCTGTTCTCTTTTTCACCGTCCATGCTTTTGTATAGTTTACCCGATATCGAGCAACTGGAATCCATCTATAAGCGAGCATGTAAAATTCTTGAAATAAACCCGGATGACTTTGAGTTTGGCAATCGCCTTGAATTCATGATAAGAAAAGGAGCATCAATAGAGAAAATATTGAATTTTTTAAATATAGAAACGGACCAAATTGAACTTCAACTTGCAAATCTGGAGCTTATAAAGGCAGAATATACTCACGAGGACCAGTCTCAAATTTACAGGACTGCCCTGGCAAATAATGAAGAGCATTCTGAAAAGCTGAAAAGCGAGGTTGCTAAATTGAAAAAGCAGACCGTTCAGTTAAAGAAGAAAATTTCACATGGGTTTAAAGAAGTTGCCAAATGAAAAAGAATAACAACAAAGTATTGTTGCCAGCAAAAAAAAATAAAGTTGCCTTAAGTATTGGTTGCAATAACGCTTCAAAAAAAATTATTGCGTTGAGGCATGTTTTTGATGTAGATAGAAGCCTTCTACACGTGAGATCTGTTAATGTGACAACTGATAATCGGCACCTGATTATTACCTTTGATGACAATGCAAAAATACGCGTATTGGACTTGGTAAAACTTGAATTCTTACCTCATAAATTTGAGGGGCATGCCCAGTCGGTTCGGCTTACAAGTATTACCAAAGACAACAAATATTTCTTTTCTACATCGTGGGATATGACCACAAGAAAGCATGAATTAGCTACAGGAAAATGTAATCAAATCCTGAGTGGCTTTGGGCGGAGTCCAAGTGTTTTTGTCGATGAAGAACAAAAACTTCTGTTTAATGCAAGTTATGATAAGGATATTGATCCGGCATCCAGGAACAGCGGGAGGTGCTGGGACATCGAATCAGGAAAAGTGCTCCAGATCTATAAACACACCCATGAAAGCAAAGATATCGAATGTGTTGATATTGCCTATGACCAGCAGTTTGTTTATACTTGTAGCGAAGATGGAATAGCTTATAAATGGCAATTAAGAGGGAAAAAACCACTTTTCAAATACTTTGAATGTGAGGGATCTGTTCGAAAAATTGCTGTTTCGGCTAAATACATAGCGGGTGCATGTACAGATGGAAAAATTCGCGTTCATAAAAAATTTCTGGGAGAACAACTTTGGTGCTTTATTCACGGCAATCAAGGGGTGCAGGATATCAGGGATGTTAAGATTTCCCTTGATCAAACAAAACTATGGAGCGCTGCTGACGATGGAACAATTTGTTGCTTTGATCTGATTTCTGGTAAACAAATCTATCATCGTAAAATCCACAAAAAATGGATCTGGAGTATTTGTTTGATGAATAATGACAAGGTTTTGGTGACGGGGAGTGGAGATGGTATGGTTGCCTTTGTATCAGCAAATACTGGTAAGATCCTTGCTAAACTTCGAAACCTGCTTTGGGACGATGAAATCATCATCACCTGCCTGCCTGATAAGGCTTTCCCAAACGGCTGTTTCTATGCAACGAATGAAGAGTTTATTCAGGTATATTCCAAAGATAAGAACAGACAAGCTGATGAGGAGCTGGAATTAAACGATCCAAGGCGTATTGCCTATATTGAAAAGACCAATAATAAAAATTTAGTTATTACCAAACTGAAAAATGATGGACAATATACTGCCTTAACAAAAAATCACATTAAAAATCAAAAAATGCGTAAGCAGGTAAATCATCAAAAATTGCCTCGCTTATTGATGGCAGAATTCAAATGAAAACATTTGAAAAGCAAGAACATTAATTCTCCTCTTTCAAATATTGATTTCAATATGAAAAAGAGGAGAATATTGACATGTTGAATGAATTCGAATGATTATATAATTAACGTAATTAAGAATGAAATATGAATTTCTGAAAAATCAGAAAGTAGTTTGTATAAATAATGAATCCGGGCATGTGAGTGCAATTGAGATAGGCGAGGTTTATACGATCAAGAAAAAATATAAATGCCCATCATGCGGATCGGAACAACTGATTCTTCAAGAATTATTTTATGAGATTAATATGGTATGCCAATGTAGTCATAGTGAACACAGATATCAATCATATTATAAATGGAGGTTCAGACCGTATGCCCCATCATAGACAACAAGATGACGATATGGTGGGTTATGAAAATGTACAGGTTATTTGAGGAAATTCTTGATAAAAAATGCCACACAACAACCTGATAAACCAAAAGAATGTTAATGTCAATTATGGTAATTGAACGTTTAACTTTTTAAGCTTTATAAACAATTACTGGAGTTATATGAAATTGTGGGACAAAGATTCCAGCATGTATCTATATAATTGCTTTCTCGCAATTAGATGAGCGTATTGCATTGATGATTTTAACATTTAGTTGAAAGAAATCAATATTTGTTTGTTAAATGATATGTTGGTCTAAAATAAATATTAATGGCAGCATCAATTCTAAGTCAGGATATATTAGCAATCTGCCTTTTTCTTGCTGATGGAAATATTGAATTATCCATAGAAGAAGTCATACATCGCGCAGAAAATTATCAGAAAATAAATGACAGGCACTTTGGTATCACAAGAAGTGATTTTCATAATTTATTTCACTATTGGTTTATTTTTGATTTAGGAATTAAACAGCTTGATGAGGGAATTGATGATGTCAAATTAAAAGATGTTGTTATTGATATCCTTGCATATCACAGCTCTCATTTTAATGATGAAGGAGAATATTGGATAAATGAAAAAGAAACATGGGATAAAGAAATATATTTTGTGTCTATTGAACGCCGGTTTGGTTATGATGAGAAAAAATATCGAGAGAAATTAATGACCAAGCAGAAAATGAAGGAATTTTTTGAGGATCAGGAGCTTACTGAACTTCATCCTGAATCAGTTATGAAATTTATGGAAGAAATAAAGATTTCAGACAAAATTTTATTCCAGTGCTCAAGGCCAGGTGAATCAAGTTAGAATTGTGTAGTAATATTAACCCCTCGTGGAAGAAATAAATATAATTTGGTTTTAATCGCACTCCAAAGGAAGTGTTCAGCAGTTTTCAAAATTTTTAATAGGGATGGTTTTTGCCTTGGCAAAAATCCAGAGGACTGATGATCTCTTCCCAAATCCAGGAAAATGGATATGTGAATTTTGGTTGTGGGCTGTTTGCGCTAATTATATAATGGTTTTCCCTTGCCACGAGGAGGGATAAATTGCAAAATAAATTGGAAACCGAAGCTTCCTATTCAGGATGAGGTTTGTACAGACTTACAAAATTTCACCAACCTTCACATCAATAAATGCTTTCTTGATTTTGACTGATTTTGTTTTACCGACTTGTTTAATTCTACTTTACGAAGATGAAGCACATAATGTAAAAACCTGAGTTCGATTTTAAAACATGGCTATTTGCGTTGTTTTGACCTCTTCATATTTTATTGCTGGTTTTTTAGGGAAGAAAGAATATGCAATAAGTCCTGAGATCAGGTTCGTTATGAAATTGGAGAAAGAGCGGTGCCTGGAGTGTTCCACTTGGCATATATT
>JAJRQT010000007.1 GCA_024280115.1 Bacteroidota bacterium
AGTATCAGACCTGGGAGTAGAAAGTGTGGAAGTTATAAAAGGGCCTGCTTCGCTGCTTTACGGATCGGATGCGCTTGGGGGTGTACTTTATTTTGTTGATGAGCGATACTCGAGCCATAATATGTTGGAGGGCAATTTCAATACCAGATTTTTATCAAATGCTCTTGGGACGTATAATAAGCTCGGATTGAAAATGCATAAAAACGAGCTTAAAATAAGCGTATTCGGAGGTTACAACTCAAATGCTGATTATCAAATTCCAAATGGAGGGCGGGTATTTAACACAAGATTCGATGAGAAAAGCCTAAAAACCTCCATAGGATACAATACTAAAAAGTGGGTGACAAATTTTCATTTTAGCATGCTAAAGAACAAGTTTGGTATTACGGAAAGCGCTGAATATTCTGGTAAGACAAATCGAAAACACACTTTGCCATTTCAGGATGTAAATCAGTATAATATGAGTTTTGACAACACGTATTATTTAACACAATCCCGCCTTAATTTAATTTTGGGTTATTCCAATAATAACCGCAAGGAGTTTGAAGGGAGCGAATCTGTAGCTGCCCTGGACATGAAATTAGAATCATATACTTATAATTTTAAATGGTATTCTGCCCCTATTGCCGATCGCCTAAGTTTGATAATCGGTTCACAGGGAATGCGTCAGACCAACAGCAATTTTGGAGAGGAGGTATTGATTCCGAATGCAATTACCAGTGACTTTGGAATATTTTCCATCGCCAATTATGAAATAAATAATTTTCAGTTTCAGGTAGGCTTGCGGGGAGATTATCGTGGGTTGAAAACTGAATACCAAATGACAGAGGAAGTCAATTTCTCTACATTTGATAATAGTTACAAGAATATTAACTATTCTGCAGGGGGCGTATTTAGTGAAGAAAACATCAATTTAAGATTCAATTTATCTTCAGGTTTCCGTGCGCCAAATACCTCTGAACTTTTGTCAAATGGTATTCATGAAGGCACCGGGCGCTACGAAATTGGTAACCCCGATCTAAATCAGGAGAATGCCACGCAGGTTGATTTTACTTTTGATTATCGTTCAGATAACTTTAGATTTTCTATCAATCCATTCTTCAATTTCATTAATAATTACATTTTTATTACTCCAACTGACTCCGTTATACAGGGTGTTCCTGTTTATAAGTATTTACAAACCAAGGCCTTCCTCTATGGCGGAGAAACGGGTTTTCATTTTCATCCAAACGAAATCAAATGGTTGCATTTTGATAGCAACTTGTCTGTGGTAATTGCTGAAGATGATGATGGGAAACCGTTGCCGTTGATACCTGCTACGAGGGTAAATTCAAAACTTAAGGTAATATTTTCTAATAATTCTATCGTAAGTATTCAAAATATTTTTATCCGACATCAATATAAATTTGACCAGAATAGAACAGGGCAATTTGAAGACGGGAGTCCCGGTTATCAACTCGTGGATATTGGAACTGAAGTGGGCATTTCAACTAAAGGAAAACCGATAGAAATATCAGCTGGGATTAATAACATTTTCAATGTAAAATATATAGATCATTTATCCAGATTTAAATCTATGGGAATTCCCAATCCCGGGATCAATTTTTATGTGGGACTAAAAATTGGTTTTGAAAGTAAACTCGGGGTTTAATCAATTTGCATTTTTTTTACAATCCTTACAAATTCCATTGATGATTAGGTTGCTGTCAATTATTTCATAACCAGGCAAATCGATTAATGGAATATGGGTATCAGGCAGACAATCAATATAGCCACACTTAATGCACTTGAAATGTATGTGGTTGTGATAATGCTGCTCCGGAGTACAAGTTTCAAAACAAATACCGTAGCATGCAGAACCCGTATCGTTGGGAATTCGATGTATGATGCCCTGATCGATAAAGGAATTTAACGTTCTGTAGAGTGTGACACGGTCATATCCCTCCAGTTGATCTTCGAGATCTTTGAATGAAAGTGCGTGGATGGTATTGTAAAAACGTTCTAAAACATCAATACGACTATCGGTAATTCGTAAATGATGTTTTTTCAAAACTTTCTTATAATCGCTGTATCTCATACTTCAAATATAACTTTTATGCAATATTATTGCAAAAAAGTAATTAATGAATTCAGGAAATTAGATTAAGATTTATATCTATTAGAGTTTGTGGGACTGTTGAAATCTCAATACAATCGCTCGAATTTTGCGAGAGATAAATATGGATCTGGCCGATAGTTATAAAGGTCACTCGGTGCAATCGAGCGACTGAGAAAGGGAACTATCATAAAAGCGGAGGGCTTTTGAGCGTTTAAAAAAACCAGACAAAATAATTAGTTTGTTACGAATGATAGCCTTTCAGATTGGAGGGGAGGTATCCTTACCTGAGTTGGGAAATAAATTGGGAATAGATAAAAACACCGTAGAGCGTTACCTGGATTTGTTGAGCAAAGTATTTGTAATTTTCAAGGTTAACGCTTTTAGCAAAAACCCAAGAAAGGAAATTTCTAAGTCTTCATGTTGGTATTTTTATGACAATGGCATTAGGAATGCATTGATTGCTAATGTAAATACAATGGAACTCAGAAATGACCAGGGACAGCTTTGGGAAAACTACTTAGTGTCGGAGCGGTTAAAATTCCAATCCTATAATGGCATGTTGGTAAACAATTATTTCTGGAGAACCTACAGCCAACAAGAGGTTGAATGGGTAGAAGAACGAGGAGGTAAGATATATGGTTATGAGTTTAAGTGGAATGCTAATAAAGTAAAAGGAGCTCCGGTGGCCTGGAAAAAGATGTATCCGGATGCAGAATTTACCACGATCCATCCGGGAAATTATTTAGATTTTATAACATAATCATTCTTTGCAGCACATTGTAATGCGCCGCAACCTTTCTTAAATTGATAATTCCTTACTAACTTCTGGTCGATACTAAATCCTTGCGCTATGTCCAGATTATCTTTAACCATCGTTTCTATTTTGCTCTCTTCACAAATCTACGCCCAAACCGGCCACTACTGGACAGAATCCTATGGTAACCGTTCGATGCTCCTGAACGGTACAGTGATTGGGAGCGTGGAGGACCTGGGTGCTGTTTTTTACAACCCGGCACGAATTTCACAGTTCGAGACACCGGCATTTGTGATTTCCGGTCAAGTATATCAATTCAATAAAACTATCATTAAAGATGGGCTGGGTGATGGCTTCGACCTGAAAAAATCTAATTTCGGAGGAGGACCGTCTTTAGTTTCAGGGACCTTTAAAATTGGTTTCCTGGAAGGGCATCAGTTTGCGTATGCTTTTTTAACCCGATCCAAGTCAGATAACTCATTCAACTTTGCTATTGATGAATTTGGTGATTACGTGGATAATTTACCAGGGGATGAATTTTTTAGCGGTGAACTAAATACGACGAACAAGGTCAGTGATGAATGGATGGGATTGAGCTGGTCATACCCGATCAATGAAAATCTCAGTATTGGGGCATCAGGTTTTTATTCAAATTTTGATAGAAACGCGGGTATCAAGCTTCAACTGCAAGCATACTCTCCCGATTCCGGGCAGATATTTTCCACATGGGATTTGGTGCGGATATAAAAACAAAATTTGCTGAGGTTACCTTTGGTGCAACTTATGCCAATTCAAAGGAAAATGTTGAAAGAGATCTCACCATTGACGACGGACAGGATGCGGAGACTACCGATGCCCAGATCATCTATAGTCGTTGGCGCTTTCTGATTGGTTTCTCTTTCCCATTTTTAGATAAAATGCAAAAGAAAACGGAATCCAAATAGAAGCGACATCTTCCTGGAGAATAATTTCC
This sequence comes from Bacteroidota bacterium, assembly GCA_024280115.1. Classification (GTDB taxonomy): domain Bacteria; phylum Bacteroidota; class Bacteroidia; order Cytophagales; family Cyclobacteriaceae; genus JAAUQL01. The sequence goes on from JAJRQT010000007.1 coordinate 3,826, forward strand.
CCTTGGAGTAAGGGGGTTGCTTGCCCAATCATGGTTAGGGGGATTGACATTTTCAGATATTTACGAAATAAATTGTAATCTTACACTCGTTGTAGCATCCGCTAAGGCAAACTATCTACCTGGATGTCTGTACAATGTTACTTGTTGAAAATTGATCTCTATTTTCCATTTAAGAAATAGCTCGAGGACCGCTACCTCTGTCTGTTAACCCATATCAAAAGTTAAGCATCAATGACCTGTTAGCCATGGTTTGTGTCCTCACAGACCATAAATTCCGATCTGTGAAGACAAAGGCCGAGACAATATGACTGACATTATCTGTCGACCCTTAGCCAGGTTTAACGTACAACCAGACACAACACTAGTTGAAAATTTGGTTTTAGCAAACAATGTGAATTTAGAAAGTGATATCAAAAATTAATTCTATAATTTTCAAACAAAAAGATTGCATTCAAGTATTATAAATACTAAAATCATTTTTAAACAATAATCAAATTATGAAATGCACATTTGACAAAATCTCACAAGTATTTTTATCTACTATTTTAGTATTATTTTTTATGGCGGGTGCATTTGCACAATCAGAAGAAAAAGTGGAAAAGATCCAGGCGGACAGTGACGAAGCGAAAGGTGAGTTTATTAAAGCTGACTGGCAGATGAAAAAACATTTCATCAGTTCCTATGGCTATGTAATATTCCCCAACGTAGGAAAAGGCGGAATTGGAATTGGGGGCGCTGCCGGAAACGGAACTGCATATGAACAGGGTAATAAAATTGGCATGGCTAAATTGAGTCAGTTGAGTATTGGCTTTCAATGGGGAGGACAAGCTTACCGGGAAATTATTTTTTTTGAGGACAAAGCAGCAATGGACCGGTTTAAACAAAACAACATCGAACTTTCAGCACAAGTATCGGCAGTAGCTGTGACACTCGGAGCATCAGCTGATGCTAAATATACGGAAGGTGTGATGGTATTTACAATGCAAAAAGGGGGGTTGATGTATGAAGCTTCTGTAGGTGGATAGATGTTAAAATTCAACCATTTTTAATTAGTTTAATGCAAAGTATTCTTTAATAATTTTCGCCCTGGCCATAGCTTTTCCTGCGGCTAATCATGGGCTTGAGTTATCCAGAATTACAGGTTGAAAACTTGCTCTATTTTCCCATTTACGGGCTTTCTTAGTAGAATGTTACGGTTGGCTTTCAATCAGATGGATTCTAAACTGTAATAATAACAGACTTTAGACTTGATGATAAAAGCGCAAGTCACAGATAAAGATAGTAAGAAGGAGATTCTTCAGATAAGTAAAGAAGCCAAAAAAGAGATAAAAGAATTTGGTAAATTTAGAAAGAAAAAGCTGAAAGGAATGAATAAGAATGAAAAACAATTGAAAAAGGGCTAAAAAATAATTACATAATCAGTTAATAAATCAATTCTAAAAATTATGAAAACTAAAATTCTCAAATTCACATTTCTACCTTTGTTTTTATTACTCACAACTTTTTTTAGCTGTGAAAACAATAGTGAACAAATAGAATCACTGAACGAAGAAAACACAAAACTTCTTGTTGATTATCAAAATCAATTGATAGAAACCCGCCTTGTCACAAAAGAAGCTGACAGCTTGAAAACGCTTGTTAATAAGCTTCAAAGTCAAGTCAATAAACTTTCTGGTGGAACTCCGTCATACAAGGCATCCAGCAAGGAAGAAGCTGAAATTGAAGCCTTGGTGAATAATCTTCATCATGGTTGGGCCTCCATGGTTAAAACTAAAAATACTGATGATATACTCAAATATTTTCTTCCAAAATATACTACAAGTACTGTACAAATCAATACAGAAAATATTCCGTCAGTATCCCGGAAAAATGATGCAAATTTTCAGGAGCACCTTCAGGAACTAATAAATGCTAAAGACATTTCTGTTTCTTTTGGACAAACAAAGTTTCTATATACTGAGGTGAAAAATGATTTTTTTGTGACCAGCTACAAGACAAGGATAAGAGTTTATTTTAATAATAAACAAGTTTACACAAGCTCAATAGTCACCCAACTGGCCGGAGAGAATAAAGATGGGTGGAAAGTTGGTAATTACAATTGGGTCACTATCAATTATGAATAAAGAGTTATCGATTTAGAAATTTCTGATAATTTTTGAGCTTGTTATGAGAATAGCAAGCTCTTTTCATAGCGAGATATTCTTTATTTTATGCCTGACAAGTATTATATTGAAATCTAACTATTTTTAGAATCTATAAAACCCACACATGAAAGATGACCCCAAACTGAATTCGATAGTTCATTACACAATAGAAACCGCAATAAGACTTGGATTTTTATTTTTACTGTTGGCATGGTGCCTGCAAATCATTTATCCATTTGCTGGCATCGTATTGTGGGGTGTGATATTAGCCTTAGCTTTTACGCCAATATTTGATTTTATAAACGCAAAAATCGGAAATAAGCCAAAGCTCACATCTGTTATTATCGTCATTTCGGGATTGTTAATTATTTTAATTCCCAGCTGGCTATTTCTAGATTCTATGATCATGGGTGTACAAGAAATTAATAAGAGTTTAAATGCCGGTAAACTTACAATTCCGCCTCCTACTGAAAGTGTTGCTGATTGGCCGTTAATCGGTGATCAGGTTTATAATACATGGAAGTTGGCTTCTGACAATCTGGAGCAGGTAATTTTAAAATATAAGGATCAAATTTCCGGAGTAGCAAGTGCTTTGATGGGCGGCGTGCTAAGTATTGGAGGGAGCGTGCTACAATTTCTTTTATCGACCATTATAGCCGGAATTCTTTTGGCGACAAAAGGGACAGATATTGCGGCAAGAAAGTTTTTTAAAAAATTGGTAGGCGCAAAGGGTGATGAATTTACAGATGTGGCAGAAACAATAGTTCGAAATGTTACAAAAGGAGTTATAGGCGTGGCAATAATTCAATCTGTTTTAGTAGGTATTGGGTTTTTGTTGGCTGGCGTTCCATATGCCGGTCTCTGGGCTTTATTGGTAATGATTTTGGCAATTCTACAATTGCCCCCCCTTTTAGTAATCTTACCGGTAATTCTTTACTTGTTTTCCACGACATCCACGCTACCAGCTTCACTTTGGACCGCTTATCTTCTTCTTGCCGGAGCTTCAGACAATTTTCTGAAACCGATTTTACTTGGTAAAGGGGCGCCCGTGCCTATGTTGGTTATATTTCTGGGAGTGATCGGTGGATTTATGCTTTCGGGTTTTATTGGCTTGTTTACCGGGGCCATTGCTATTTCTCTTGGATATAAACTGTTTTTATCCTGGCTCGATGATGGCGATGAAGCAGTAGTAGATACAAATTAAATATATATTGACTAATCTTACTCCTCATAATATTAAAGCTTAAAATAAATATTAATAGATCTTCAGCAATCAGCCATCACATGACAAAGCTCTTTATCTCTTTTTCATCACTCTTGTTAATTTTATTAAATTATCCATATAGTTTATTCGCACAAGCGGGTAGTGAAAATGAAATTAAAAAAGATCCGTACGATCTGTTAACAAAATACTATGAAGAAGATTTTCAGCCATTTGCAAAAGGGAACTGGTATGTTGGCTTTGCATTTTCATTAACGAATCAAATATTACAAAACAAAGTCAGGTTGTTTGATAAAGTGCTGGATGGGGAAGATCTCAGTTATGATCTTACTTTTAAAGGCGGGTATTTTTTGAGAGATTATTTTTTAGTAGGCGGTAGTTTTATTTATTCAAGAGATAAATTTGTTGGTACGACAGTGCAGGAAGGTGATACCATTCAACAAAATAATATAAAAAGTATAGGAACTATTGCTCCGGCTATTAAAACCTATGTTCCATTGACAAAAAACAACCGGTTGAGTTTTTTTACGGAGTTGGGATTTGGCCTGGGATTTGGAAACACCTTGACCCGTGACATCAAAAAACAGGATGAAATCCAAAAGGCCTATACAAAAGAATTTATATTTACTGCTGGAATAAGCCCTGGAGTGACATTTTTTGCAATGGAAAATTTTGCGTTTGAGATTCAACTGAACAATCTTATCGGTTATAAACTTCAGGTATCAAATAAAACCATCAATGATGCTGAACTTAGGATTGGCATATTATTTTGGGGCAAAAAAAATCAGGTAACATGAATAAACTATTTCTATTCATAGTATTCGTATCTCTGCTACAAGTTGCGTGCATCAAAGAAGATTTCTTTGGGTTTTCTTCATTTGGCGAAATTAAATCCATTGAGGTAAGCAACCAGGCAAGTCAGGCCAATATAGACATTCAAAACAAAAATGTTATAATTGAAATCCCCGGAGGGGTTGATTTATCAAATATTGCCATTCAGCAATTAACCCTATCTTCCTTTGCACTATCGGACAAAAACGTTGGCGATCCACTTAATTTGACTAAGGTCGAAACAATGATCGTGACAGCAGAGGATGGCACTTCGACCACATGGACCATTGAAGCGAGGGTAGCTTCAGATAACCCACAGTTGCCAAATAGCGATTTCAATAAATGGTATCAGACAAATGCCGGTTATTTTGAACCCGGAGAAAGTGAATCTGCCACCATCTGGGGAACCGGAAATCCCGGAACTCAATTGTTAGGATTATTAGCCACCACACCACTTGAAATAGCAGATGGCAACCTGGTGGCTAAATTGGAAACACTTTACAATGGAGATTTAGCAGCGACTTTTAAGACTCCAATCTCTGCCGGCTCAATATTTACCGGTAAATTCAACCCTGAAAATATCGATATATCCGATCCTGAAGCCGCCATTGATTTTGGAACCCCATTTTCAGGAAGGCCTAAGGCCTTTAAGATTAAATACTCTTATGATCCAGGGCTTGAAAACAAGGATAAAAATGGAAACCTTTTGGGTTATGGCGATGCTTGTGATATTTATATCTTGCTGGAGGTAAGGAATGAATCCGGTGATAAAAGACTCGCGACAGCATGGTTTAGAAATGATGAGAAAATTGATAATCAAACGGAGGTACAAATAGATTTTACTTATGGAGAATTGCCTGCTGATGCACCCGAATATTCCAGACCAGCAGATGGTAAATATGTAAGCGCTGATTCGGCAAGTTTCATTCCACCTTCACATTTAACATTCGTAGCTTCCTCGAGCGCTGATGGCAAAATATTTGCCGGGGCTGTTGGCAGCATACTGTTTGTTGATGATCTTGAATTGATTTATGAATGAAAAACCAGCAACTTTAGAGATATATAATTAAGTATTAGTTTTACATAAAACAAACAAAAAAATGAACTGGAAAGATGCATTAACCTGCCTGAAATCTGGAAATGAAAGATTTGTAAAAGATCAGCTTGAAGGTAAGCTAAAAGACGCTGAACGTAAAAGAGCACTTTTGAGTGGTCAGCAACCGTTTGCAATTATTCTAAGTTGTGCAGATAGTCGGGTTGTACCGGAATTAGCTTTTGACACTGGATTGGGAGAGATTTTTGTAGTTCGGGTAGCAGGCAATGTTGGTAATCCTTCTTCCATTGCCAGCATAGAATATGCCGTTGCTCATCTGGGGTCAAAGCTTATAGTCGTGGAGCTATTGCTGCAGCAATTGAGGGAGGTGATAATGGTGAAAATCTGAATCATTTGCTCGATTTTATTGCTCCGGTAGTCGAGAAAAACAGGGAAAAGAATATGATTGAAATTATTGTGCAAAACGCCATTAAATCTTCTATTGACCTTGTGAATAAATCACAAATTATTTCGGAAGCTATTGATAAGAATGAAGTTAAAATTGTGACGGCTTATTATAATTTGGGCAATGGTAAAGTAGATTTTGATTTGACTCACAAACTTGTTGTGGTGTGACAGATTTTTAAGAGTGTGGATGACAATGGAGCTTTAGTAGAAAGATTCCATTGTTGGTCCCTGCCTTACGGTACCCTGATTAAAATACACAAAACTGTTGTACACCCCAAACTGGCAGGGCAATTGGGTTTAGAAAAATTTAACATATCGTACCTCGGTCTGTGGCAACAGACCGAAAATTTTGGTTGATAAATGGTCTGTGAGCCACAGACCATGGTTTTTCATTTATTTGCTTTAAACCCAATTACCCTAGCCAAACTGGTTACTTTTAGGATATTCCGGCAAAAGTGTTGTAAATTCCGGCACTAATATCTAGTCAACAGCAGATGGTAAAGTCTGGAAGTATTTTAATAATTGACGATAACGAAGAGTTTTTAATCGCTCTAAAACTCATGCTTTCTACGTATTTCAATGAGGTGATTACTGAAAATTCTCCGGAGACCATTCTTTCTCAAATTCAAAATCAATCATTCGATCTCATTCTATTGGATATGAATTTCAGGGCTGGTATCAATACCGGCAATGAGGGAATATATTGGTTGCAAAAAATAAAGGAGATTGACAAGGATGCAACCGTCGTTTTTATTACCGCCTATGGAGATGTTCAGTTAGCAGTAAAATCAGTGAAAGAGGGCGCTGCGGATTTCATTCAAAAGTCTTGGGATGAAAAGAAGATTCTTTCAACTGTGCTTGCCGCATTTCAATTGAGTAAATCAAAATCGGAAATTAAAAAACTTAAAAATAAACAGCAGCACCTTGCCGAATCAATCAATGATGGATTCCAAATGTGCAAAGGACCTTCTGACTCCATGAAGGATGTTTACCAAACCATTGATAAGGTTGCCGGTACAGACGCCAATGTGTTGATAACAGGAGAAAATGGAACAGGTAAGGAGGTAATTGCTCGTGAAATCCATCGCTTATCTCAAAGGTCGAAAGAGATCTTCGTGGCGGTCGATATATCTGCATTGAACGAAAATCTGATTGAAAGTGAACTGTTCGGTCATAAAAAAGGAGCATTTACCGATGCCAAATCGGATCGGATCGGGCGCTTTGAAGTAGCTTCTGGCGGCACACTTTTCCTGGATGAAATTGGTAATCTATCATTATCGTCGCAGCTAAAATTGTTGTCGGTCTTGGAAACTAGGAAGATTACAAAGGTTGGTGATAATAAATCTATAGAAATAGATGTCAGGCTCATCAGCGCAACGAATATGCCTATTGAGAAAATGATAAAAGTAGACACTTTCAGAGAGGATTTGCTTTTCCGGATCAATACAATCCACATTCATTTGCCTACTCTGAGCGAGCGAATGGAAGATCTCCCCGTGCTCGCCAATCATTTTCTATTGGACTTTAAAGAAAAATACAAAAAGTATAATCTGAAATTTAAAAAATCAACGGTCAAACAATTAAACAAACATTCGTGGCCGGGAAACATAAGAGAGCTACAGCATACCATCGAAAAGGCTGTGATAATGACTTCAGATGATTTTATCAAACCAGATGATTTGATGATTCAAAAGGCCAAAAAGCAAGAAATTGATAAAACCTCAGAATCATACAACATTGCAAACCATGAAAAATTACTGATCGAAAAAGCCTTAAAGAAATTTGGATGGAATATGAGCAAAACTGCGGAGGAACTTGGCATCAATCGATCTACGCTTTATGATAAAATCAAGAAATATGAACTCTAACCTATTCAATGTCCGGGTCGTTATCCATTCCATACTATTGGCGGTTACTTCGGCGGCATTTATCTGGACCTTAGGCAGGGATTATTTGTTGGTGACCAGATTTTCATTTGGCGTACTCTGGATTTTTCAGATCTTTCTATTGATAAAATATGTAAATAGAACCAACAGAGATTTATTGCTTTTTCTCCGGTCATTTGATTTTAAAGATGATACACTGACATTCAATAAAAAAAGAAAACTGCCATTCAAACAACTTTATAGTGAATTTAACAGAATTATAGAAAATTTTAGAAAAGTGAAACTGGAGAAAGAAATGGAGCAGCAGTATTTCCGATACAGCATCAGGCATGTGGATACGGGCTTGATTTCTTTTGATGAGCATGGAAAAATTGAGGTTTATAATGATGCGGCTAAACGGTTGTTGCAGCTGGAATATGTACAAAACATCCAAGGTTTTGACAGGATTAAAAAAGGAATAGCAGATCAATTCAGAAATCTCACTCCTGGAAAACAGGACATGATTAAGCTTGTCAGAGCGCACGAAATCCTGTCATTATCGATCAGGGCTGCGGAGTTTAAACTGCAGGGAAAGCACATAAAGCTTATATCTCTTCAGAATATCGAGAACGAGCTCGATGAGCAGGAGCTGGATTCATGGCAAAAACTTATCCGTGTACTCACGCATGAAATCATCAATTCTGTGAGTCCAATCACCCTGCTTTCTTCAACACTTGTAAAAATGTTTGAGCAGGATGGAAGGCCAAAAAAAAGGATGGACTTGGAGGATGAGCAGATTGAAAATGCCTTAAAGGGGCTTCAGGCAATTTATAAAAGAAGTAAAGGGCTTTCGAGGTTTGTGGACAGCTATAAAAGTCTAAGTAAAATCCCCGAGCCTGTGATTGAGAGTGTAAGCATAAAAGAACTTTTTGAGCATATTCTTACGCTTATGAAAAAAGAAATTGAATCTCCTGAAATTCAAATATACTCAATTATCAAACCCATTGATTTGTCAATCAATGTTGATGAGAAACTCATGGAACAAGTGCTGATCAACTTGCTAAAAAATGCAATTGAAGCGGGAAGAGATGAGGATAATTTCAAAATTGAATTGAGTGGATATGAAGATGCCGAAAATGTTAAAATTAAAATTTCCGACAATGGTCCGGGCATATCTTCTGAAGTCATCGATAATATTTTTGTACCGTTTTTTACTACAAAAAAAGAAGGCTCAGGAATTGGGTTGAGCCTTTCAAAACAGATACTCAGGAAGCATGGCGGCAATATTGAGGTAGTATCGAAGGAAGGCGAAGGGGCTACTTTTACGGTTGTTATGTAAAGGAGAAAGTCACCGTTTTAAACGACGTGGCCAATGTATATTTTTCCAGTAGAGTCACACTTTTATTAACGTATTGATCCAGGTTTTCACAGTTATCAAAATCAATAATAATCATCAGAAAAGAGGTTGTCTGATCTGTCACCATCGTCCTTATAGAGTCACTGGTCGGACTGCCAAAGGCCCCGGTAACATCCCGGAAAAGAGGTAAATTTTCAATATTCAATTTTCCCCGACCGATAGCCTCGTAGGGCTCATCTGGCCTGCCAATCCCAAATTCGATTGGCCCATCGATTTTATCCGCATCATAACCACTTTCCAGGGAAACTAAATTCAATAAATCAACAACATTATTTACATTATAAAGACCTTTCCCTTTTACAATTCTCCTCGTCAGCGCTTCTGCAGAGGGGCGGTATCTGCTGGGGTCTTTGCCTAATTTTCGGTAGGCTTCTTTAGTCGATTTTATGGTTGGTTTTTGGCGAATTATCTCCAAAGTCAACTCAGACTGAACTCGGGTAATAATCGATTTTGACAGCGTTAAGATACGTTCATCACTTGCCATAATTTTAACATTGCATAGGATACAGCCCAGCCTTATGGATGGGATCTTTTCAAGTAATTCTTTTTGAAAATATATTCGCTTCATTTTTATTTACTTCAAGGCGGAGCTCAAATTACATATTTCAGATAGTGTTCCAAAAAAACATCATACAAGCGGTATGCATTATCTTCCTTTATAATAATTTGCTTATTTATCAGAGATTTAATAACACGCTGCATGCTGCTTGGATTTTTTACTTCTGAATCCTCAAGAAATTTGCCGGAAGTAGGAGAAGAAACTAATCCTTGTTTTGCGAAAGCTTTTACGCATTTGAATTGTTGTTTTGAAAGACGCTGCGGAAATTCAGTATAAAACACCTTTTTTTCAAGAAGATAATCAAAGTATAAACTTTCAAATTCCGAAATAGAACCGGGTGCATTATCGAGGCTATAAAGATAGTTACAAATAGCCTGGACATAATAGGTATGCCTGTATGAAATTTCCAATATGTACTTTATGACTTCGGGTTGGATCTGTTTTTTCTCCTTTTTAAACTGCTTTTTTATAAAAGCAGCATATTTTTCTTCCGGTATTTTTGGCAATGCGATCATCCGTGTTGACTGATAAAACGGTTGACTGTATTCGTTGAAAATATGGTTAATGATATGGTGTTCGCTTCCGCTAAATATGAAATGAATATTTTTACTTTGCTGTACTATCGATCTTAATTTTGCCTCTAACGGGACTTCTCCGTATTTTTTAATTTCCTGAATTTCATCAATAGCAAGAACTACCGGTACAGAAAGTTTTTCTAAAAATGCGAAGATCTCATCCAAACTTCTGAACGTCTGGCTTTTGTCATGATACATCACATCTATGGAAGGCATGCCGTCTGCCCCAATACTAATTGAGGCTCCTATTGCCCTGATAAATTCTGATACTTTTTTTGAAAAGCTTTTTCTGGAAATGAGGTCGCTTTTTAATATTGCGTTGGCAAGTTCTTTAGTAAATCCGCCAAGAGAAATTGTTCCCCAAAGATCGGAATATATGCAATTATATTTCTTTTTTAAATGATGAAAAACGTGATGGATCAGCGCTGATTTTCCAAGTCTCCTGTAAGCGTATAGCGTAATATCTTGTTGGTTTTCAACGGCATTAATAAGGGTATTTGTTTCTCCTTCTCTATCACAAAAAGAAGATGGGCCGTTATACCCCTTTAAAAGAAATGGATTCATTTTTCACAATTTGCGTAAACATACATGTATAATTTTAATAACGCAAAGTGCGTAACGCAAGATGCGTTAAAAACAAAAAAATTGCTAAAAAAATTATTATTTAAAAAAGTGCAGATTGGCAGGAGCAAAATCCAACTATGACATTCATCAAAATTAATATAAATAAAATTTACACCGGTTTGAGATGTTGACGAATAACTGATGAACTCTGGATTAATTTTAAATTAAGAAGACACTTGATTTTACTCAATCACACTTAACAGCCAGGTATCCGGGAAGAGAAAGTCATTCTTATTGCGGTATTCTTTTCTAATTTCTCTGGCTTTTTCTATATCACCGGAGTTTTTATAAACTGTCACATAATAAAATCTTTTCCTGTAAGAAATCCGAATTGGTTATCAAAACCTTTTGCTTTTAGCTCAGCGCTATATTTTTAAACATATGAAAACTACACTACGTAAATTGCGTAAGACAGGATACTTAAAAGATGAAAAATTTTTCATAAGCAAGGATGAACTCCTGTGAATATGCACTATTCTAAAGGTAATATTTGCTAAAATTTCACCGCGATATCAATTCCGTATAAATCATTTTTTATCACCAGATTATCATTCCCAAATACTGTTTCCTGGGCAATATTAATGAGTCCCCTGCTATAATTAATTCCAACCTGAAGAGCAGTTTGAGGAGCAAGCTGAAATTCCATCCCCAATCCGAATAATAAAGTGACATCAACCGGTCGAAACTTTTCTATTATCTCAAGACTTTGATTTGTTTCCTTATTATGGACAGCTATTTCTATGAGTGGTCCAAACTGAAAATATAGTTTTTTATCCAGCGCGACCTCACTGGTGTATAGCTTTAATATAGCTGGTATTCGTATATATTGTATGTTGTAGCTTTTAGATTGGCTTGATTCAGTATCAATCCTGATGATACTTAAATTAACTCTTTTGGAGATATAGCCTATTCCTGTACCAAAATAGTAATTACGGCCCAAAGGAAAATCCGCAAATAAAGTGACCGAAGGAGTAAAAGAATTTGAATCTGAATTTATCCCTACCGAATCATGTGTATTGAAAATTCTTTGCGTTATGATCGATGGAGTAAGTTTTAGGCCGAGTTTTGTCTGTGCTATTGAAGCATTTATATTTAAAATCACTAAACTTGCAGCTATTAAATATTTCATGATTGACTTTGGATAAATGGTTAAGTTTAAGAATAATCTAATAAAAATATTAGTAATAATACTTTCACCGGTTTTGTTTTATGCATGCGATGACAACGAGTGCATCGATGCTCCTGATGTTTCAGCTATAGAAATATCAGTAAATATAGAGCGCCTCGATAAGAAGTTGTACAAAATTCCTACCAAAAATGATTTGGCAAAGCTGCTGGCAGAAAATCCGGCTTTTGCTGAAGAGTTTTTAAATATTTCGCAATACCCAAATCCCGGGATTGTGGTTGATAGATATTTCAATTTGCTTAACGATACCAATGTAGATTCACTTTTCATTGAGGTGGAACAAACTTTTGGAAATATGGAAGATATCCAGCATCAATTTGAAGATGCATTCAGACATTTGAAATTTTATTATCCTGACACAAAAGTTCCTGAAATTAAGACCGTTGTAACTGGAATCAACCATGATCTGTACTTATCGGATAGTTTAATAATAATTGGCCTTGACTATTATCTGGGTTTAGGAGGAAAATATTTACCAAGGGATATACCGGGATATATATTAAAAAGATATCAAAAGGAATATCTCGTCCCCCAGATTATGTTGATGTATTCAAATTTTTACAACAAGACAAATTACAATGACAATTCTGCAATGGCAGATATGGTTTATTATGGAAAAGCATTTTACATGGCAAAAAACCTGATGCCATGCACGCCAGATAGCCTCTTTACAGGATATACTGCGTTTGAAACCACAGATATCGATGAGCACGAGCCGGTGATTTGGGCGAGTTTATTGGAGAATGAAGTATTGTTTGAGACTGACCCTTATATGAAAGATAAATTCTTAAGTGAACGTCCAAAAACGATTGAAATTGGAGAAAATTGCCCCGGCCGGATCGGCAGATGGTTGGGGTGGAGAATTGTCACAAAATTCGCTGAACGGAATAGAGATATCCAACTGCCGGATTTGATGAAAATGGAAGATGCTCAGCGGATATTTAACGAGTCGAAATATAAACCAATTCCGTATTGAGCATTGCTGAACCATGCTTCTATCGCCCATTGATATCACAATTTTTAACAGCTTATCGTTGTTATTTTTCTACTAAATCGCATACTTTTTTAACAAGTTGATCTTTTGAAAACCGTGATTTCCCAAGTTCTAATGCATTGTTCTGATATGTTTTCAATAATTCGCGATCATTAATAAACCTTTGTATAAGATTGGGAAACTCAGATGAATCTTCAGGATTGGTGTAAAATCCACATTGATTTTCCTCGACAAGCTCCCGCAGCCATCCTTTTGTATTGACAATACAAAGCTTTCCTGCTGCCAGGCTTTCAAAAAATTTATTTGGGCTATTGGTTTCTAAAACCGGGATATTTAAAAAGGATATAAAACAGGCATCCGCTTCTCTCATTGTATCGAGAACTTGCTCTCTATTTTGGTGGGGCAAAAATTCAATATTATTCAGACCCTTTGATAGTGAAAGATCTTCAATCGCCTTCTTTCGGCCCCCTTCACCAACCAATTTAAACTTAACCGGTAGCTTGGCCCCCAGGCATTCTTCAGCGACATATAGTATATATTCAATATGATTTGCCATTCCGAATGCACCAAAATATCCAATAACAAATTCTTCCTTTGCATTAATATTAGATGATCTTTTGCTAAAAAAATCAATATCAGCCATATTTGAGATTATGCTGATATTTGAATGATTAACCTTTCGGTCTAAGCCAGCTTTAATACCCGGAGAAAGCGCGATAATTTTATCAGCATTTTTATAAATGGTTTTTTCGAGATTTAAGGCAATCCATTTAATAGTATTTGATTTGATGATTCCAAGTTGGATAGGAGCATCTGGCCATAAGTCTCTTACTTCAAAAATATAGTGGATTTTCCTCCTCCACTTCAGCCAAAGAGCAATCAACCCAACCGTTAGGGGAGTTGACGTTGCATAACAAACATCAGATTGCTGAAGCCTTCTGGAAATTTTTATTGCGGCAAACACAAATTTGAAAAAGGAGAAATATCGCCTTGAAAAGGAATAATTATTTGAATATTGAACCGGTAGATAATGAACACGGATTCCTTCAATAATCTTTAGTTCGTATGTTCTTTTATTATGACTTGTAATCATTTCTATCTCAAGCCCATGTGCGATCATTCCTTTGGCGATGTGATATGATCTGATGGCACCACCTTCTTCCGGAGTTTTAAAATATTGATGAATGTATAGAATTCTTTTCATCCAAAATTTTTCTCTAACCAATGTCCCAAAACGAGGATCGACCAAAGCAAAGGCCCGTGATCTTCCGATTTTCGTTTGTGTCGGTCTGCAACCAACTGAAATTTTTCTTTTTCCAAATACTTGAAAATAACACTTTCTTTATTTTCAAATATCTCCCACAAATGAGAGGCCTTACGGTTAAAAAGCCAATTTCCTAGAGGCAATCCAAATCCCTCTTTTGGTCTGCTAATAAATTTTTGTCCCCCATACTTTTTCAATATTTCTTTCAATATCCATTTTTGGCCTTTCGAGAAGAGTTGAGATGGTTGAATACGATCCAGATAATCGATCAATTCTTTATTTATATATGGTACTCGCATTTCTATTCCATGCAGCATAGTAGCTTTGTCACTAAGGGCAAGTACATCGCTGATTAAATAGTGTCTCTTTTAAATCATGTAACTAAAAGATTATCAATAAATTAAGGTCAATTTTTTATGTGAATCTTTTCGCTATTTATTAGGTTTTTTCAGTTAAAATGCAGATATTCAGGCTATTAACGGTCAGAGATTC
>JAJRQT010000008.1 GCA_024280115.1 Bacteroidota bacterium
AGTATACTCATCATCATCGTTATCATGACTGTAGATTTCCGGATTTACGATACCTTTTCCTATGTAATATATGGAATAGTGGTATTTTTATTGGTTTTTGTACTTTTTGCCGGAACAAAAGTCGCTGGTTCCACAAGTTGGTTTTCTATCGGAGGATTCAGAATACAACCTTCTGAATTTGCCAAATTTGCTACGGCATTAGCGGTGGCTAAATACATGAGCAAAGTGAACTTTAAACTTACCAGGATTAGCAATTTCCTGGTCATGGTACTTATCATTGCAATTCCACCAGTGCTTATAATTGTGCAGGGAGATACAGGAACTGCACTCGTATTTGGAGCGTTTGTAATTGTGCTGTACAGAGAAGGGCTCAACCCGGGCATTATAATAATCGGTTTAATTGCCATCGCATTATTTGTGCTTACCCTAATATTTGATCAAACCACCCTGATAGTCGCTGTTCTTATTGTTGGGATACTGTTAATTTTACTTGGTAAAAAAAGCTGGAACAGGATTCTTGTAATTGCCGCCGGTATGCTGTTGGTAATCGGTGTTGTGTGGAGTGTGGACTATTTTGTGAATGACATCCTAAAACCTCATCAGCAAAACAGGATTAAGGCTTTGATAAATCCTGAGGCAGACCCCCTTGGATATGGCTGGAACGTGACTCAATCAAAAATCGCCATAGGATCAGGAGGATTGTTTGGGAAAGGTTTTTTACAAGGCACCCAGACTAAATATGATTTTGTGCCCGAGCAAAGTACTGACTTTATATTTTGTACCTTAGGAGAGGAGCAAGGTTGGGTTGGAACCACGGTGGTAATCATCCTATTTGTGCTTCTGCTGATTAGACTGGTAAAAATTGCCGACAGGCAAAAAGAATCCTTTGCAAGAATTTACGGGTACTCTGTCGCCTCCATAATTTTCATTCACTTCATGGTCAATATTGGTATGACGATAGGATTATTCCCGGTTATTGGAATACCACTGCCATTATTTTCCTATGGCGGATCTTCACTCTGGTCTTTTACAATATTGATATTTATTATCCTAAAAATTGACGCTCACAGGATGCAGGTGCTTGTGCGGTAATTATTGGTATTTAACCGGGGAAACGTTTATTAATGATATTGAAAAATTCCGAAACCTCCTCTTTTTCTAAATCCCAGTTTTTTTTCTGTACGTAATTTTCCTCAATAAAACTCATCGCCTCCTGTTTATTTGTACAGTTGTCGAGGTAATTGACAACCATTTCAAATTCGTCTTTGTCACCATTAAACAGATCATTTTCAAACATGAAACGCTGATTGATGGTGATGCTTTTTTTGAGGCCTTCTATCGGTTTTTTCTCGTGAATATCGATTATTGCTTCCTTCTTTTCAGTCTCCAGCGTATCCAACAAAGTTTGTTGACCTGAACCAAATTTTTCATTGATATTGTCTGATTCTTCTATTTGATCATCCTCTTCATAAACTTTCACGATCTCATTGGAATCTGAATATATCACGTTTAAATCGACTGCTAATACCTTGGATAACTCCTGTATATATATTTCAAATTCCTCCGGAGTTTCTTTAATTGTTTCACAAACTTCATCAAAAATTCGCACGGCGTCATCATTAAAAACAGCCTGAATTCCCTCTTTCTCAAATCTATCGATATACGCATCGAGTAGATTTCCATTTATCTTCATGTACTTTCGTATGCCTTTAAGGTCATCCAGCGAGATTTTTTGAAAAGTAGGCTTATTTATTTCCTGGAGATAATACTCATATGGAGAAAAAATAATCAATACAGTTTTGTATGTGGCCTCTTCTAAAAGAGGTCTAAAATCATCTTTGCGGATAAGAATATTTTTAGAAAGTACATTCATCAAAGAACCAGCGGCTTTTATAACAGCTTCGTTTTGGAAATCAAAATATGGGCTTTTTAAATTCTCAAATTCAGATTGCCACTTTTCAAATAAAATTTTTAGAATAAAAAAATTGATTTGTTTAATATGGCTGAACTCAAGTATTTCCGCACCTTTAATACTTGTCCTGTCTTTAAAAAATGTATTTATTAATTGCTCCGCAAAGGTCTTGCTATAAGCATCTATGGATTCGTGATTTACATTGCCTTCCATCCTTAATATTAAATTGTGTCGTAAAAATACGGCCAAATACAAAAATAATTTCTCTTTCAACGAAATATATTTAGTTAAATTACTCAAGGCAATTCCAAATAAGTTTGCGAATATTTCTAATTTTAACGGAAAATAAATTGATCTGAAATGTTCATAGAGCCCAATTTTGGAAGACTCCACAAAAGTGAAAAAAATACAACCGGATGGATTGAAGTTGTATGCGGATCGATGTTTTCAGGTAAAACTGAAGAGCTCATTCGAAGGCTGAACAGAGCTAAAATCGCGAATTTAAAGGTTGAAATTTTTAAACCTGCCACGGATAAGAGGTATCACGATTTAAATGTTGTTTCTCACGATAAAAGGGAAATTCGTTCTACACCAGTCCAATTTGCACATGATATATTGCTGTTATCAACTGATTGCGACCTGCTGGGTATTGATGAAGCTCAATTTTTTGACCCCGGAATTGTTGAAGTTTCCATTAAACTGGCAAACAATGGAAAAAGAGTTATTATCGCCGGATTGGATATGGACTATCTTGGACAGCCATTTAGCCCGATGAATGATTTGATGGCTGTAGCGGAGTTTGTTACAAAGACTCATGCAATATGTATGAATTGCGGTGCTATTGCGAGCTATACATATCGATTGGATAATTCTGATCAACAGGTTGTGCTCGGAGAAAAGGACATATACGAGGCCAGGTGCCGGCGGTGCTATAATGAGGGGATGGCGGCGAAGAATACCAAATTATAAATTCAAATTGCATGCTTTACAAGACCAGGGGAATCGCGCTTTCATATATCAGGTATAAAGAATCTTCTATAATTGCCAGAATATTTACTGAAACCTTTGGTATGCAATCCTATATTGTAAATGGCATCAGAAGTAAAAATGCAAAAACCAGGATAGCGCTTTTTCAACCCTTAACCATGCTAGACCTGGTGGTTTACAACAACAATAAAAAAGATATTAACAGAATCAGTGAAATAAAAAGTGATTTCAGCTTTCATACTATTCCCTATGACATTAAAAAGACCACAATAGCCTTATTCATCACGGAATTATTAAATCAAACCCTTAGAGAAGAGGGTGAAAACGAATCACTTTTTGTATTTATCCGGCAGTCATTTTTAACGTTCGATTTAATGATTGAAAATTATGAAAATTTTCATTTACAATTTATGTTTTTATTGTGCACCTACCTGGGTATCAAACCTGTATCTGCCCAAAGTATGCTCAAAGAAGTTGGACACTCAAAGACGTTTGATTTACAGTTTATTGAACAGGTTAGTTTCTTTTTAAAAAACAGTAGTTACGGAAATCATCTTCCTTTAAATAAGTCAAGTAGAATGGCAATCCTTTTATTAATTATTGACTATTATCGATATCACTTTGATGTTATCAAGGAGTTTAAATCTGTTCAAGTCTTAAAAGAGGTGTTTTCCTGAATAGGTAAAATAAAAAAGCTGCTCAACTTTGAGCAGCTTTCCAAAAGCTAAATTTTAGATATTGTTTTTATGTGAAATTAACCGGTTAAAAATTTTATACAAAATTGAGTATCGCAAAAAACTCTTATCGTTCTGGAATTATAGCAATTTTTTAGTCTTCAACAATCTCTTTGGCCAACAGGATAATATTGTTTTTCAATACCTCCACAATACCTCCATTCACGATAATTTCATTTTCGGTATCTCCTGATTTATAGATGACTTTACCCTTATCCAGGGCGCTAATTAATGCCGCGTGATTTTTTAATACCTGAAAAGATCCTTTACTCCCTGGAAAAGTAGCTGAATCTACTTCTCCCTCAAATATTGTTTTGTCAGGAGTGATAATTTCTAAATGCATAATATTCGGCTTTTATTAACTTTTGGCTTCAGCCATCAACTTTTCACCTTTTTCTTTCGCATCTTCAATTGTGCCAACGAGGTTAAATGCTGCCTCCGGTAAATGATCGAAATCTCCGTCAATGATTTGATTAAAGCCCTTAATGGTATCTTTTAAATCGACTAAAACACCTTTCATGCCTGTAAATGCCTCAGCAACATGAAACGGCTGTGATAAAAATCTCTGTACTCTTCGCGCTCTGTGCACGACCTCTTTATCCTCATCAGAAAGTTCTTCCATACCGAGAATTGCAATGATATCCTGAAGCTCACTGTATCGTTGTATAATTTCCTTTACTCTTTGGGCTGTATTATAATGTTCCTCACCCAAAACTTCAGGATTCAAAATTCTAGATGTGGAATCCAGTGGATCAACAGCCGGATATATACCGAGCTCAGCAATTTTCCTGGAGAGTACCGTAGTTGCGTCCAGGTGAGAGAAAGTCGTTGCCGGGGCTGGATCCGTAAGGTCATCCGCAGGTACATACACCGCTTGCACAGATGTGATAGAACCTCTTTTTGTAGAGGTAATTCTTTCCTGCATCTCACCCATTTCGGTTGCAAGAGTTGGCTGATAACCCACCGCTGATGGCATCCTTCCTAATAAAGCAGAGACTTCAGAACCTGCCTGGGTAAATCTGAATATATTGTCAATAAATAATAAAATATCATTTCCTTTTCCTTTACCATCACCATCTCTGAAGTACTCGGCGACCGTGAGTCCTGATAGCGCTACTCTTGCCCTGGCTCCCGGAGGTTCATTCATTTGTCCAAACACCAGTGTTGCCTGAGATTTTGAGAGTTCTGTTTTGTCAACCTTAGAAAGATCCCAATTTCCTTCTTTCATGGATTTCATGAACTCATCACCATATTTAATAACCCCGGATTCAAGCATTTCCCTGAGCAAATCATTTCCTTCTCTTGTCCTTTCTCCTACACCGGCAAATACAGAAAGTCCCGAATATGCTTTTGCTATATTGTTGATTAATTCCATTATTAAAACGGTTTTGCCAACACCGGCGCCACCAAAAAGTCCGATTTTACCACCTTTAACATAAGGCTCCAACAGATCAATTACCTTGATACCGGTCAGCAAAATTTCCGATGTAGTAGATAGGTCTTCGTATTTAGGGGCATGTCTGTGAATAGGTAGTTTTCCGGTTGCTTTTGGTTGCGGCATACCATCGATTGCCTCTCCGATAACGTTGAACAATCTGCCTTTTATATCTTCACCAACAGGCATTTTAATTGCAGTACCGGTAGCAATAACTTCCATGCCTCGAACCAATCCTTCGGTACTGTCCATGGCCACTGTTCTTACCCTGTCTTCTCCAAGATGTTGCTGGCATTCCAGCACGACAATCTGGCCATCTGGTCTTGTTACTTCAAGCGCATCATAGATACTTGGAATGTCTCCGATTTCCTCAAAACTAACATCGACGACTGGTCCAATTACTTGTGCTACTTTTCCTTTTGTTGACATATTTTTCTAAATATTAGACTAATAAAAAGCAAGTGCAAAACTAAGGTTTAATATTGTTTTTTACCAAGTTAAGGCTAAAAATAATCGGATAGCCAAGGGCTTTTCAACTTCTTAAAAGTATGCGAAAAGTAGTCCCTTCGTTGATCTCGGTATTTCTCACAAAAATTTTCCCTTCGTGGTTTTTTTCGATAATTCTCTTTACCAGGGTAAGCCCCAATCCCCAACCTCTGGCCTTGGTAGTATAGCCCGGTAAAAATACGTCTTTGATCTTAGATTTTTGAATACCCTTCCCGGTATCCGAGATATCTATTATGATTTTTTCATCAATGGCCCTTTTTATATTGATATCAATTTTACCAACGCCGCCCATGGAATCTACGGCATTTTTACAAATATTTTCAATCACCCAATCAAAGAGCGGTTTGTTGATTCTCGCCCTGATATCTGAAGGGTTCGCTTTTAAATTAATTTCTACTTTTTTGGAAACGCGCCTTTTTAAATATGAAATAGTGCCAGCAACACATTCGGGTAAATTTTCATAATTTAAGACCGGCACACTACCTATATTAGAAAACCTCGCTGTGATCATTTCAAGTCGCTGAACGTCTTTTTCGAGCTCACCTATAATTTCTTTGTTATTTAATGTCTCATCTTCTTTGAAATACTCTACCCAGGCCATAAGCGAAGAAATGGGCGTGCCGAGCTGATGTGCCGTTTCTTTTGCAAGTCCTACCCAAACCCTGTTTTGCTCAGCTGATTTTGAATAATTGAAAGCGATATATGCGATAATCCCAAATATTGCTATCACAGATAATTGAACATGTGGATAGTATTCCAACCGGCTCAATAATAGTGAGTTCTTATAATAAATGTATTGGTAATCATAAACTTCACCATTTTCATTACGAAAAGGAATCTCTATCGGTTCGTACTCCAATTTCATTTCTTCCAATTCGTCTTTTAAAAAGGACTCACGCTCTTCCTCATCCAGAGCGGGATCTACTTTCACATTTTTGGTGCTGATAACCTGCCCCAGTCCATTGGTTTGAATGACGGGAATCGAATTGTTAGGCGTCATGATTTCCTGAACTACAAATGCCAATTCATCGGGGTTATTTTGATTGACTGTAAATTCCAGAGACTTAGCATAAAGGGTTATAATACCCAACTCACGTTCTTTTAATTGCTCAACGATAATCCTTGTAAAGTAAACCGAAGCCAGTGCAATGACAAAAGCAATAGAAACAATCACGAGGTTGATCGTCGATCTTTTCTTGATCAGGTCGATGCTTTTGTTGGCCAGTTTTTGACTTTCTTTTGCCATTTACTACAATACGATAGTATTATTTTCAAATAATTGAATGTTCAATATTACCCAAATTTAACTTCGGGAAACAAAAAAGCCGCTATAAAGCGGCTTTTAATTTACTATTTTGATTTGAATTACCAACCCATACCGTAGTAGGCTTCTTTTCCATCAGGGTATTTACCTTTAATAAGAACCCCATCTCCACCGTTGTTTTTTAATGTGCCGCGCAATTCATTCACGTCTCTCACAGGTCTGTTATTTATGGAAGTGATTAAAAATCCATCTTTGATACCTGCATCTTTCCATTTTCCATCTTTAATATTTTCTACAATTATTCCATGGTCAGCATCATATTGCTCCATCTCATCTTTTGTGGCGTTTCGCAAAGAAGCACCTCCAATTGAATATGCATCATCTTTTTTAACAATCTTAACTTCGTTGTCCAGATTTTTAAGCTTAACCGAGACGGTTTTAGTTTTGCCGTCTCTTGTATATGTCACCTGAATTTTATCGCCTGGCCTATGTCTTGCCACTAAATCTTGCAATTGGGCGACATCGGCGACTTCAGTTTTATTTATATTATGAATTACATCACCCTTTTTTAATCCAGCTTCTTCGGCAGCGGTATTTTCATTTACCACAGCTATATATACACCATTTAAATCATCCAGATCTTCTTCGATCCTTGGATCATTCACATTCATTATCTCAATTCCTAACAAGGCCCTCTGAACCATTCCGAATTCAATGAGGTCATCAACAACTTTTTTAACCAATGAAACAGGAACTGCAAATGAATAACCGGCATAAGATCCTGTAGGTGTCGCGATTGCTGAATTGATACCAATCAACTCACCTTTTAAGTTTACAAGCGCCCCTCCGCTATTTCCGGGGTTGACGGCTGCATCAGTCTGGATAAAAGACTCAATTCCATATCTTTCCCGGAGAATACCAATATTCCTACCCTTCGCACTTACGATGCCGGCAGTAACAGTGGAGGTTAAATCAAAAGGATTGCCAACCGCCAATACCCACTCGCCAACACGTACTTTATCAGAATTGCCAAAACTTATAAATGGTAGATTTTCCTCATCAATTTTAATTACAGCAATGTCCGTATTAGGATCTGTACCTACAACAGTTGCCTTGTAGGTGCGGTTGTCGTATAAAGTGACTTCCAATTCATCTGAATTGGCAACTACATGATTATTTGTCACAATATATCCATTGTCCGAAAGGATCACACCTGAACCGGCACTCTGCGCTGGCCGTTGCTGACCGTGATATTCTCTTGGATCACCGAAAAAATCTTTGAACATATCCTCATATGGATTCCGGTTTCGACTACCGCTCGCTGTAGCTGACATTGTTGATTTTATATGAACTACACGAGGTGTTGCTATTTCTGCTGCATATACAAAGTTCAAACCATCCGGAATAGTAAAAGAAGAATCGTTGAGGTAATTTGAAAATTGTACATTGTTGTTTGTGGGAACTTGTATGAAGGAGGGTTTTTCGTCCTCAAATAATTTATATCCCCCCAGGGCTATGATTCCTCCGAGTACCGAAGCGAATAATAAACCGAGCATTAACTGTCTTCTATTCATCACATGTTTATTTATAATTGAACATCAAATTTACCAAAATAACTTTATATATATCGTGTAATACTAACGAGTCCAAAAATGTTTTGATACCATTTTAACATTTTTTAACAAAAAAGGCGGAAACAACCGCCTTATTAATTACCACTCCTAATCATCTATTGAAATAGACCTTTTATTCGGTCCGGTTTCATCAATTGGAATTTTAACCGATAAAATCCCATTATTGAAATTAGCCACGATCTTATCCTCCAGGGCATCTTCAGGTAAATAAAAGGATCTGCTGAACTTTCCTTCCTTTATTTGCCGTAAATGGTACTTTTCAGAGTTGGTAGATTGCTCTACATTATTGTCACCAGTTATCTTAATAACATCATTTTCCACATTTATTTCAATGTCTTTTTTTGAGTAACCGGCCACTTCCAACTGAATTTCAAATTCTTTTTCCTTTTCAAGGATGTTGGCTCTGGGAACAAACTTTGTCTCGGCGTTATTTTTCACTGCTTTCTCCATAAGCAATTCATCAACCAAAGAGTTGAAATTTGCAGGGATTGAATGTGTCAATCTCGGTTTAAATTTTAATAGTGTCATATCTGTTTTTATTTTAATTTTCAAAATATACTTCACTAATATTCAAAATCGTACCAACGCAGTATTTGATGCTTTCCGAGGCAAATACGCGCCATTATGGCGCGATAATTATTATTTATTGGATTTTAAGGACAATATGGCATATAAATAAATGACCTAATTGTCCAGTTGGTCAAAGTGAAAATATTTATAGAATCTCTGTTGCATAATTAAATGCTACCCGCTAATATTGCATTCCATTTTGAAACAATGGGAAATTCCTCCTTAGCTCAGCTGGTTAGAGCGGCTGACTGTTAATCAGTAGGTCCTTGGTTCGAGTCCAAGAGGAGGAGCTTGAAAATCAGGCACTTACAGAGTAAAATTTGTAAGTGTCTTTTTTATTTGCATACCTTTTTTATGATATTTCAAGTGATTTCCCATTTTATTCAAATCCATATGCATCAGAATTAAACAGATTTTAGTCTTCTTTTGCTTTCCTTTCTTCGGTTTTCGTAAATGACCATTTTTGAGAGCAATTCTAAAGGCCGCAGGCAAGTGTACCGCAGGTAGTGGACTTGTTAGACAGATTCCATCAGAATCTTCAACGACTCAATCAGTTCTTTTTTCTGATTTATTTAAAAACTCCTTCAATTGAATTTCCAATTGATTGATAGCAGTTTGTTTGTCTTCCAGGTTGGTTAACCATTGCCGGTGTTCTACCGACAGTACTTCGTGAACTGCTTTAACAAAACTATTGTAAAGCTCTAAATTTCCATCGACAATACCTTCTCTGATTTCATCCAATTTTCCTTTAAGCCTGTTTAGTACAGTTCGCGTTCTTTCATATCTTTCTGCATTCCGTTGATTTTGATCAATTGCTTCCTTGTTGGTAAACATGGCTGTTATGCCCTGCAAGATTATTGCAAGTGCTGCAATTGCGGTCCATTTAGGATCAACTATACCGAAAGCCCCTGCCATCCCACTTATTAAGGCGACGCCGCCCATTGCTAAAGCGTTGTAGGTAAGAAACTTATTGGCCTTGAATCCATGTACTTTTGCCTTGTCTTCATAATATGAATATTGCATCTCGAGTTGATACCTTCCAAAATATTCAAGTTTATGAAGCGTTTGCAGAATCTCTGAGTTGGTGGTTTGCTTTGCCGGTGAACTGGCAATTAAATTAAAATATTCCAGTCTGTGCTCTTCGGCTTGTGCCCTGTTTTCCATCCAATTGATCAATAATCTTCTGCTTTTTAATATGTTAAAACATACTGTTGCCCATGCACCAAAGAAGATACTCCCTGCCATTAGTGACCCAATAATAAAGGAGGCCTCGGTTTTGTTAACGTCGATAATAACCAACAAACCCGATGAAGCTACGAGAAAGGCGCTGAAACATGCGGTGAAAAAAACAGCCCATCTCGCTTGATTAGACCACCAATTAAATTTGGCCTGGATATCCAAAGCCTTTTTATTCCATATATAATATTCATCAATGATGGATTTTATAGAAGATGAACCTAATAATTGAGATAGCTCAGGTGCACCGCTTTTCAATTCATCGCTATGTACTTTTGCGTTTAATATATAATCATCCTGGGCACTTTTCCCTATTGTATTTTTAGCGCTTTCAATGATCTCAGACATAAAATAAAGTTTCTTCCTGATTAATTCTTTTTAATCTTATCAATAGCAGACATGTATCGCTCGTCCTGATGGATAGTAGGTAAACTTTTTCTTCTTCTACTCAATCTGGTCAGTTAAACCTTTAATCTGCAGCAATTTCGAGGTTCTTTAAATATTTTCTATTTCTCCGCAAGCCAAATAGTAGTAAAATTCTCCATTTGGAGGACTAAGAACCGAGACTTTCCAAAATAATTGCTAACATTAGTCAGTTACAGTAAATACCTTTCTTCCGATCAGATCATTCTTGCTGTTGTACAGGCGGACCTCATTTTTCTTACCCGTACGGGAGCTGTTATATGTTTGCCCGAAATATATGCGGTAGCCTCGTCGTTCGACATTACTTTCGACATTTCCACTATTGCTGACAAATGGCCTTTCTTGGCCAGAGTAATACCATCGCACTGTTAGCGATTCATCTTTTGGAGCATTGACCCTGGCCCATATTTTTACTTTGCTATTGACCTTGAAAACATTGGTAATATTCGTAGGCCTACTATTATCACTATTAAGGCTAATAGAAGTTACAAAATCGTGCTCATTCAAAATCGTGGCATTTTCGGCAATGTAAGTCTCATAAGCTTGTTTTTTAGCCTTTGCCTCCTTCATTTTTGCGGTGTTTCTTTTAAAAGAAACAAATTCATTCCAACTATTATATTTCTGCCATATTGGAATATTATCACTCGAATCCTGAAGAATAAATTGGTCAAAGCTGCTGAGAACACGAATTTTATTATTGATGATGGAATCATCCTTTAGCTGGTCTGGATAATTATCAAGAAGAGTTTTGTACATACTAAGCAATTCTGCATCAGTGGTACCATCTATTTCCATTTGCTGAATGGTATCTTGCATTGAGCTTACTTCCACGATCTTTTTCAAATCCACCGAACCGCCAAAGTATTTCATGATTTGTTTCTCATTTGCAACCAATTTATCATTGAAAATGCCAGCTTGTATCACGGCTTTTTCTGCTGTTCTTTTCTGAAAATAGCCATAAACTGCAAGCCCGAGGGAGATAATTGCGGCCAGGCTAACAATAGCAGCGAGTTTCCTGGCCCTCTGGGTTTTTCTTTTCTGTTCTATTTCTTTTTGCCTTTGTTCTTCTTCCTTCTTGGTTTGCTCAACCATTTCTTTGGTCTTCTTCTCTTTTTCTTCTCTGAGCCAATTTTTTTTGCTTTTATCCAGAAAATCGATTACTTCCTCAAAGTTGTTGTCATAGCGTGCTCCCCAGGCAGCATTGGGTTTTTGAGTTTTTTTCCAATTCAGGGCAAAAGACAGGTAAGGATCCCCCAGCAAAGTAGATTTCTTCTCTTTATACAATATGGCAGCATCTGATAATCGATGATAGGTACGCACTGATTCCTGCTCTTCATCGGTCCACTTGATCAGTCTTTTCCAAATGCGCATGAAGCTCTCATGGGAAATATCAATGATGGTCTCTGAATCCAATTTACGATCTGCCGGAGGCATAAGAAAGGAGCGGCTTGGTTTTCGGAAAATATCAATTACTTCAATCACTTCTTCTTCAGTCGCTTCGATAATATTGCAAAGGGTACCAAGCTGGGTTGGGCGGCGTATCCCACGACTGTCTATACCTATATCTGTAAGTGCTTTAAACATTTTTTCACAGAGGTGCATGGCGCGTGGAGTTTCTAATTCCTTATAGGCCCGGTTGGCATGTTGATCAAGGGCGGCCAACATAGTACCAATCTTATTATAATGTTCAAGGTCAATAGGTTGCTCTTGATTACCTCCTTTTTCCCACTCTGCCCAAGTGCGGTTCAAGGCATGCTGGAGGATTGAAAGTTGATCCGGGTTATCCCCAACATCATTAACCAACCTCATCAACAACCTGTCTGTAAGTTTAGCGCCTGCAACTTCTATAGGGCCTTCAATGGCTTTTTTTCGTTCTTTTCGTTTCATTCTGGGTACTAAATACTGCCCTTTATTGATGGCTTCCGGCAATCCTCTGAAAGCGGCACAATCACCCAAAAAGTCCGATCGCATGGTGATGACCACGTAAATGGGAACCTCAGTTTGTTGGGCAGCCGACAACAATAGATTTACAAATGCCAACGCCCTGTCTAAATAATCACTAACGTGTTCTTCATAGTCTTTCCTTAATTTTCTAAAACGGAATATTTCTTCAAACTGATCTGCTACGATCAATAAATTTTCATTAGGTGCCAGGCGGGCCTGTTTATAAGTTTCAATAAGCCCAAGCTTACTCCTTTGCAGGTTGGTTAAGATAATAGAAGACAGTGAGATTTTTCCAATTTTTTCCTTGGTAAACAGCACGTTTTTTTTAGCCATCGCCAATGCCATTTCCCTAATTGGATTGTGACCAGGTCTGAATTTGACAATTCTCCAGCTTGAACCGGCAGCGCTCATATATCCTCCGTGCAGGGCTGGAAACAGGCCGCAATTGACCAGAGAAGATTTTCCACTTCCTGAAGTGCCTATCACTGCAAGAAATTTGTTGGCGCTTAACTTATTGATTAGTTCATCTACCTGTGATTCTCTTCCAAAAAACAGGTGATTTTCATTTTCATTAAAGGGGCGAAGGCCGGGAAAAGGGTTGAAAGTATTTGTTGTTTTGATCATTTTAGTCCGCTTGTTCAATTTTATTCATAAAATCATCCAGGATGCTGGTCGAAAAGCCCTTGAGGCCATTGATAACATTGGGTATTCCAAGTTCAATATGTTCTTCCTTATCCACCGTGCTGGGGTCGGCCAGATAGAGGTATTTGGCCAGTAATGGTTTGTTTCGCTTATAGGCGTTTATTTTTTTAAGATCATTTGTCTTGCTTCTTTTCCAGGACTCATCTCCTTTTCCATAAAAGATGATCACTGCATCGCAATTACTCAAATTTTCTTCCTGCTCCAGTCGGATTTTTGTAGGATCACCTTCAAACAAAGGGATTGCAACCTCAAAATTCATGGAGATCAGGTATTTTCGTAATGGCAGGGTTAATTCACGATCCCTGGAATCGCAGATCAAATAGATTTTTTTCTCAGTAGTTAAGGCATTTCGCTCTTTTTTTCCGACTGGTTTTTCGAGCTGTTTGATTTTGTCATGTAACACAGCTTTCAAATCTTCTATGGAGCCTTCAATCAGGTCTGCTCCAAATTGTGCTTCTTCATTTTCGTTGAGCTTATTTACAAACTGTTGCTGTCTTTCATCATCGTATTGTATGCCCTGGGGCATCCATACAATGCGGGGCAGATTTGTAAGTTTACTTTTTACCGCGGCGATTTCATTTTGCAGTATGCTGGCAGATTTTTGTGTTGGTCCATCAGGAATAGCTCCATATGATTTACCGACCAGGTGTACTGTCAGTTGACATTGCTCCAGATATTGGACAACTTCCTTAGTAAATTCTTCCTCAACAATAGATAAGTGTTTATCTGGAAACACCTGATAACCGTGATCTTTAAGTTCACGGATAATCAAGTCCCTTTCTGAAGAAAGATCGTAGCTGGTTTGTGCTACATAAACAGCATTAATCTTTTTAGTTGGAGCTACAGTAGGCTTATCAATGGATTTAGAGGCATCCTCTACCAAACTTTCATCCATGAGATTAAGAATTTCCTGTATGTCACAGGCAAGGTCATCAACCCGGTTTAAATACGCTTGCTTAGCATCTTCGCCAAACACTTTATTAAACTCTTTGGGGCGGCCATTTTCATCTAGCTTGTAAAACTCGTAACCCAAAGATTCTTTCATTTCAGGAGGTATTTTACTCTGTTCAACCGGAGTTTTCAATACTTTTAGAATCCTTGATTTATTGCCTATTCTTATCCCGATATTCTTTGAAGCGGAATCATAAAACTCTTTTATTTCTTTGGTACACCACTCAGATTTGATATACCGGGGAGTGATGACTGAGATGAGTAGGGCAGTATTGGGAAACTGTTCAACAATCTCCTCACTAAAGATATCCGAACCTTTCAGTTTATTGTCTCTCCAAATGCGAACATTTTCACCCAGCTTCATGCTAACTAAAGCATCAAGGGAGTCATGAAAATTAGATATCCAGCCTTCTTCGGATTTGTTGATAGGCGCATTGTCGATGTGTGCATAGCTGATAAATGCATGCTTTTCAAAGTTCATGGCAGTGGTAGTAGGTTAGGTTAATAATGTTTCTATCTCAAATAAAGAAATATTTTTGTACAATGCAACCTGACAAAGAGATGTTTTTGTTCTGAAGGTCCTATAATTGCTCGGAATGTTACAAGTTTAATTTAATATTCATGCCCAAAAATGTGATACATTGACTCGCCTGTTAACTTGACATTTATAATCTATTATATTAATTCTACTTTTCTAAGATGAAATCAAAGGCAATCGGATTTAGATAAATTCAACATCCTGCACCTCGGTCTGCGGCTCAAAGACCGAAAATTTAAATTATTTAATGGTCTGTGAGCCACAGACCATGGCTTTTTAGTTTATTTTTGCTTTAAACCCGATTGCCCTGAGATGAAATCAAAGCAGTAGGATTTGCACCAGATATCCAAACCTACAAAGATTTTAAGTATAATTTAACTTTGATTTCTGCAGTTATTAGGTATTTACAACCGAATCCCTGAAGGTTTTTAGTACAATTAAAAGGTTAATGTTAAGTTCGTAAAATAGAACTACAAATAGTTAAATAAATCATTATGAAAAACAATTGGTACATCAAAACATTAGGTCAAAAACTGACAAGTATAATTATATTATTTTTACTTATTATTTCCTTTTCTAATCAGGCTTATAGCAGGGATTTTTATCAAATTAAAATCTATACACTTGAAAACGAACATCAGGGAATGCGTATGGATAATTTTCTGAAAAACGCATACATCCCGGCGCTTCATAGAGCTGGAATTAGCAATGTAGGCGTATTTAAACCTGTTGAGGATGACGACATGGCGGGAAAGTTGATTTACGTATTCATCCCATTTAAATCCATAAAACAATTCGAACAAATTTCTAATGAATTAAATGCAGACAAGAAATTTCAAAAGGATGGCGGTGACTACATAGATGCCGCTCACGATAATGCACCTTACGAAAGAATTGAAAGCATCCTCCTCAGATCATTTAAATCTATGCCTAATTATGGCATTCCAAAACACAAAACACCTCCATCAGAAAGGATTTATGAACTTAGAAGTTATCAGGGAGCAACTGAAAAGCTCTACGAAAAGAAGGTGGAAATGTTTACCGATGGTGGAGAGTCCAAGATCTTTATGGACCTCGGTTTTCAGCCCATATTCTTTGGTGAAGTTATCTCCGGATCAACAATGCCGAATCTTATGTATCTGACTACTTTTGAGAATAAAGCATCACAAGATACACATTGGGATGCCTTTCGGGCAGCGCCGGATTGGCTTACGCTGAAGGCAGATAAACAGTACAACAATACTGTATCTAATAGTGAAAAATTCTATCTACATCCTGCTGAGTATTCGGATTTGTAAAACTCCTTTTGAAGTTTCGAATAATTTTTGAATTAAAAAAAAGATCTGTGCCAGAGAAAAGAAACAGATATAAAGAATTAGTTAAAATGAAAAATTCGATGAAATCTATTCTTTTCGCGAGCTTCTTAATCCTTTTTGACTTCACAACTGAACCAAGTGAAATGTTTGAATGGACAGGTTTCAGAGGTTCTGGCGGAATGGGTATCGATACGAAAATGAGCGCTCCAACCTCATGGGATAAATCGGACTATCAATGGGAAATTGATTTGGAAGGAACAGGAAATGCTTCACCAGTGGTTTGGGGTGATAAGATTTTTGTAACCGGTTCGAATGATGAGAATAACACCGGATACCTTTTTGCTGTAAGCTCCGGGAGTGGGAAAATCCTCTGGCAAAATCAATTTGAGGTAACTGATCTCGCAATGCATCCTGACAATAATCTGGCAACAGCCACTCCGGCTGTGGATGAAACCCAGGTTTATATCATTTGGTACACAAAGGAAAAAACAACTTTAATTGCCTTAAAACATGATGGATCAATACAATGGGAAACAGATTTCGATGGGATTGAGTCACGCCACGGTGGCGGAAGCTCTCTCTTGCTAAGTGAAAATAATGTGATATTTACCCGTGAACAAGAAGAGGGAAGTTCGGTAAAAAGCTCTTGGGTAGCGGTAGATAAAATTACTGGTGAAACTGCCTGGGAATTGGAGAGAGAATCCTGTGCAAGTAATTCATTTTCGACGCCGATTCTGATAAGAAATGACGGGAAGCAAGCTCAATTGATTTTTTCCAGCAAGGCGCACGGTTTTACATGTGTTGATCCTGCATCCGGTCAAATTTTATGGGAGCGACCAGATATATTTGCTCACCGTGTAATCGGGTCGCCGGTTTATTCCCAAGGATTATTGATAGGTTGTTATAAAGGTGGAGGAGTAGTTCTGGAAGTGGATTTGAATACCAATAAGATCGGCGATTCAGCGCTCTATTCCCTGCCTCGTAGTGTATCACCATATGTGCCTACGCCCATTGTTGTAGGCGATTTGCTTTTCTTATTCATGGATAGCGGAACAGTAACCTGCATGAAGTTCTCAACTGGTGAAGTGTTGTGGAAGGAGAGACCTGCCGGAGCGATATACGGATCTCCAATTTGTGTTGGAGGAAACCTCTATTGCATCACCAAAGCTGGGAAAGTTATTGTAATTCCTGCCGATCCATCCTACAAATTGACAGGGATTAATGAATTGGGCGATGGAAGTTTTTCAACCCCGGTAATGTGCAACAATGGGATGGTTTTTCGAACATTCACCAAACTCATGCTTCTAGAAAATTCTAATAAATAGGCGAATAACTCAATACCCGGAGATCTAAGATTTTTATTCCTATTTGCTCTTGCCAACAATTACTGAATTGCCCAGGCAATTTGCAAGTGTCCGAAAGTTCAGATGATTACAATATTGATATGATGCATAGTTAAATTTACCACAGCCCATAAAACAGTCATTCATCAATTCCGATACCTTTTTTTGTAAGAATGCCAGGTATTCATCGACTTTGTAAGTGCAAGCTCACAATCTTGTTTTATGTTATAACACTGTAATCCAAATTTCCCATTGTAACCGTTGTCCTTTAGTAATTTCACCAGCTTGTAGGTATCAAAAGTTCCCTCTCCAAGTGGTTGAATGAGTTGGTCCCAATCCATATCTTTGGTATTTCCCGAGTCAGCCCCATTTATGGAAACCATGTACAAATAGGGTATAGCTTCCAAAGCCTTGTCTTCCCATCCTTCTTCTCCTTCCACTTTCAATAGATGACAAGTATTAAAAATAACACCAACATTATCTCGATTAATCATTTTAGCCATTTTTATAGAATGAGCAGATCTTTCACAATAGTTATTTGCATGAGGATAAATGGCTATTTTCACCTTATATGGAGCGGTAAAATCAGCCAGCTTCTGTATGCCATTGGTAAACAATTTATCGCCTTCGGTTTTGTTGTCCATATACTTTTTTGCATTCAAAAAAAGAGCAACTAATAAATCCCTATTTTTTGAATCTTTTATAATCTCTTTGATCTCTTCATTGTAAACAATTGCACCATCATCTGTTAGGGTCATTCCCCAATAAATTTCAGGCATATCCAGCCCTGCTTTATCCAAAGAAGATCTGCGATCAAAATAGTTTTCGCTTATATGTCCGGATAATCCATCAAATCCGATTTTTTTAATCAAGGCCGCCTGATCATCAAAACCTACTGGGGCATTTGGCAATGTTCTTATCCCGTTGTTGAAACAGTAAAAAACATTATCCAATTCCTTATTTGTCGAACAGGAAATGGTGGATACTAATAGAAAGAGGATTAATAATAATTTCAAGCTTTTCATGATTACTTTAATTTTACTTCCTGATACTTATTCATCCAATCAATTACATTTTTATCAAGCCACTTCTCTCTGAAAGGTCGGGTGAGCATTGCATTTGCTGCATTGTCACCTACGAATTGCCCGGCTTTTTGATCCCATGTTAATTTTGAATCCAAGGTAATTGAAATAAGCCCCATCATGGTGAGCAAGTAAACATTGTAACCTACTTCAAGTGGTTCAAGAGTTGATTTTCCCGTTTCAATTCCTTTTAAAAAGTCTGCTTTATCTGTCAAAGTATCTTTATAAGAAATATCATTTTTACCGGATTCAAATTTTAAAATAGAATCGCTGCTCGCCGACAATTTATTAGGATATTCTATTCTAACCCAACCATCCTCGCCGATGAATTTAACAAATGGCACATCAATCATATATTTTAATTTCAGCCCATCCGCAAATTCGTAATTAAGGTTGAATGCACTTATTGTGTGCCAGATCCCTTTATCAAAGGTTCCTGTGCCTTCTACAGTAACCGGATTTTCAAGCTCCTTTTTCATTCCCCAAAGCGCGATGTCGTTCAGATGCGCGCCCCAGTTTGTAATCATCCCGTTGCAATAATCGGAAATACGCAGCCAACCGGGACGTGAATCAATTGTTCCCGGTTCATGCACTCGTTGCATGGTATATGGTGCCGGAAAGGCTGGCCCTAACCACATATCGTAATTCAATTCTTTTGGAACAGGCATGGTTTTCTGAGGACCCAGGGCGCTTCCATTCAATTCGCCAGGAACACCCACAATTACCTCTTTCAGATTTCCAATGACTTTGTTGTGCACCAATTCCACCGCGCGGTTCATTTCCCGTATTGATCGAAACTCGCTGTCCAGTCTGCCGGTAACCCCTTTGGCTTTTACGGCCTCAACCACCGCTTTTCCATGCATCGGAGCGGTGGTAAATGCCTTTTCCATTGAAACATGTTTCCCAGCAAGTGCTGCTGCGATAGTAGCCGGAGCGTGCCAGTGATCCGGTGTCGTTATCATTACTGCATCTACATCCTTGTTGTTGATTACATCACGATAGTCATCATAGGTTTTTACCCCTTTGTACGATTGCCCATCTTTTGAATACGCTTCGTTGACCACTTTTGCAGCATTTGCCATTCTCCATGAATCCACATCGTTAATGGCAACTACTCTACAATTTTTTAGTTTCAAAAATCCATTTTTCAGATTGGCATTTACTGCTTGTCTTCCGGTTCCTATCATCCCGATATTTATTTGGTTGCTAGGGGCGCCTCCACCAAAAACTGTAGCAGGCACAATGGTTGGAACAAAAATTCCTGCAATAGCTGATGTGCCTGTCTTTTGTATAAATTTCCTGCGTTTCATATTAATTGCATTAAGCTTAATGATATTAAATCCAGATCTGAAGTTAATTTCTAATATTCATTTATTTGGGTTCTTAGGTCACCACATTTGGCAATCTCTCAAAAATAGGTTTCATCTTGAATGTTGTATAGGCATTCATTAGATTACTGTTTTGGGTTGCCGGATGCGGGCACATTTAATACTTGTATTCCATGAGCGTTTTCCACATTGCCATAACATTTTCCGGGGGTACTTCAGCCTGGATGTTGTGGACTGTATTAAATACGAATCCGCCTCCCGGGGCCAGCGCTTCAATATTTCTTTTCACATCATCCTGGACATCCTGTATAGTCCCGGATGGCAACACACGTTGAGTATCGACGCCTCCTCCCCAAAAAACCATCGAATCTCCAAAGTCTTTTTTCAATTGAAAAGGCTCCATACCTGTTGCAGTTATATGAACCGGATTCAAAATGTCAACTCCCATTTCAATTAAATCAGGAATGATAGGGCGCACATTTCCACATGAATGAAATATCAATTTTACCTTTGGCGCCTTTTGTTTAATGAAACTCAGAATCCTTGAAAAATGTGGTTTATAAAAATCCCTGAACTGTTCAGGACTGATCAATTGTGACTGCTGAGTGCCGTAATCGTCTCCTTCTCCAACAATGTCAACGACATCACCTAATTCATTCAGCGCTTCATCCCAGAATTCTATTTTCAAATCTGCCAGCTTCCCAATTAACTTGTCTGAGTTGGCAGGATATAGTAAGGGATCCATCATTGCATTTGTCATTCCACGAACTCGTTGATGCATTTCGAACAAACCGGCACACAGGCCCTTGGTCATCACGATTTTATCCTGATTTCTAAATTGAATTGCTTTTTTTCGTAAACCCACAAACCGGAGTTTGTTCCCTCCGTCTGGCCATGGAAAACCTTCTACAATATTTCCCTCTTCAAAATCGACATGCTCCAAAGGATTTTTAACCAATGAAAACCAATAACCGTTCTTAGGAAAATGATGGACAAAACTCCATTCATCCAGATACTCCCAATAATCACCGCGATCTTTTAATTTTGAATATACATCCCAATTGTGGCTTGTTAGTGGGAAAATACCGCGAGTGTCCACTTTCAGTTCATTCAGCATATCCTCTGAAGGAATTACGATTTGTTGAATTACATCCGACCAAATTGGTTCTGATGCTTGCTTTCCGAGGTATTTTCGAAGATTTTGATAGGCTGTGTTTGTTATTCCAGTCCATGGGGTGCCTGCTAAATCAAATGGTATCCGGTCAGGTTCTTCATGATTGAGCGCTTTGAATATTCTTTCCCTGGAGTTCATCTATATTTTCGTCAAAGGTTTCATTTTTGGAACGAGCAAATGGATAACCACTATACCAATTAAATAACCACAAGAAATAACTGCGAAAGCTATTTTGTAACCCTCTGTTCCTTCCTCGTTTAATATGTAGCCGACCAATAAAGCCATTAAAATTCCACCCAGCGTACTCACTGTGGTTGCAAAACCTGTAGCTGTGGCCACCACTTGTTTGGGAAAAAGATCAGTTATTACGGTGAATATATTGGCCGACCATGAGCAATGTGCTGCCGCTGCAAGGGCAATAAGTCCAACACTTATAGTCATTGATGAATAATATGGAACTGTCATTACAGGTAATACCAACAATGCCGAACCCAGCATGGTAATTTTCCTGGAATAATTAACAGATTTGCCTTTTTTAATTAGCCATGAAGAAATTGCTCCTCCGGCTATTCCGCCAAAATCGGCGATAACATAGATAGAAACCAGTGGTAAGGCCAGTTCTTTTAAATCGATTCCGAATTTTGAGTGTAAAAATTTCGCTCCCCAAAAAAGGTAAAACCACCACACCGGATCAGCAAATAATTTTCCAAAAGCCACTGCCCATGTTTGCCGGTGTTTGAGCAGTTTAACCCAACTTACTTTAATATTGTCAACCTCTGGTTCACCATCCTCGATAAAATCAATTTCGGCCTGGTTAGTAAATCTGCTTTGTCGTGGAGTATTATATAAAATCAACCAAAATATCAACCAAAATATACCGAGCAAACCAGATAGAATGAATACCCATTTCCATGAGCCAAAGGAAGCAATTATTAAGGGAATTAAAATTGGAGCCAGAATCGCACCGACATTCGAACCTCCATTAAACAAGCCCGTAGCAAAGGCTCTTTCTTTTTTAGGGAACCATTCAGCAATAGTTTTTATAGCAGCAGGAAAATTACCTGCTTCACTTAGTCCCAGGCCAACCCTGGCAAGTGCAAAACCAATCCAGCTTCGGGCTGCGGCATGCAACATGCTGGCAATACTCCACAAACTCACAGCAAGGGCAAACCCCCAGCGGGTTCCCAGGCGATCGATTACGTATCCAACCAGCAGGGTGCCTATTGCATAGGCAAATTGAAATGACGACACAATGTATCCGTATTCCATCTCTGTCCAGCCAATTTCTGTTTCCAGTAATGGAGCCAGAATCCCCATCAAAAACCTGTCAAAATAATTTACCGTGGTTGCAAAAAATAGCAGCGCTACAATCACCCAACGGAAATTGGTTTTTTTTAGGTTTTGATGATTATTCAATGAATTGTTTTTATTAAATACTTCTTAAGATTATTGCACTGAAATTACCTTTTACAATATCCAATTATTTCTGGTAAAGTATATCAACTCTTATAATATTCTTAGAAGTATTTTTCGATTTTCCAGATTAACTTTTATCCGCTATTCGTTTTTATACTTTTCGAATTGTTCGGCAATTTTGGCTTCTTTATGGTCTCCTGTATGTACAAGTACCCTGTAACGCAATGTAATTGTTTCACCTTTTTTAAGTATCGTGTTTTTCCCGTTTTCCGGCCAATACATTGGAGTTGGTGAGAAAAACCCGTAGTCACGTGTAAACCACGGTGTGGGGTACCATTCATTGGAAGGATGCTGCATTATTGCCATCCCTTCCGTTTTTCCCATTCTTTTTCCATGGTAATCAATCCATGCGGATCGTTTTCCAAAAGTTCCTTTTTCACCTGTTTCACCCTCTGCATTCACAATAGTTCCATTATTTGTAACAGCTAAATCCGGATCCATCCTACCGCTAAAAAGCGAATGATTGGTTTTGTTTATGGTAACATCCAGTAGCATTTCCATGGTAATTTCAAAATCAATTTGATACAATTCTTTTGAAGGCGCGGTTATTGTGATAGTACGAAAATCTTTAATAGGCGCCATGGCTCCGGGGCGTTTCCAGATATTTTCATTTTCAATAATGGCTTTTTCTCCACCCGATTCAATAATGTCGGCCCTGAGCGGAATAATTTGACCACGTTCCAATCCCTCCTGCCAATAGTTTCCTCCGTTTACCTGGTCGCATCCAAAAAAGAGAGAGCTATGATGCGGATAGTTGGCATTCCTCATAGATGTTACACTTGCATTTGAAGGTCCGTTCACAGGGAAAAAGAAGGGATATTTTTCATGTTCTGACAGAATATAATTTGTCAACAAATCGCCGTTGATTCTAATTTCAATTTTATCTTCTACTTTGATTGCAGTTACTTTTGGTTGGGCCAGCAGGGGCTGACCGATTAAAAGTAACATTAGCGGATACACTAATTGAATGGTTTTTATATTCATAATGATGTTATTTAAGTATTTGAACTATATGGCATTTCCCTAACGAAGCGGAGAAATGAATCGGAATTATACTTAAGTGCCATTAACCTATACTCTCTGAATAAGTGGAGATAATTCTGTTTGAGAAATCACTCACTTTTAAACTTCTACATAGCTTGTGCCGTAAGGTTTTCTCTGCGGCCTGCTCAGCATGGCATTTGCTTCGGAATCGTTTACAAACTTTTCGGTTTCCGGGTTCCACATCAATTTCCTACCAGATTTCATAGCGATATGACTGATAAGGCAAACAGAACAAGACCGGTGGCCTATTTCAATTGGAGATATAGGTTGTTTCCTTGTCTTGATGCAATCCAGCCAATTTCCGTGTTGTTCATTACTTACGTAAAGGTGGATTTCATTATCCCCAATTTTTGATTTCAATATTTCCGGATCGCTGGCATCCAGCGCTTTGGCGCTTTTTTCCTTGCTCACCGGATCGCTGGCGGTAGCACTATAGCTGCCTCTTGATACAAATATCCAGCCCTCGGTACCAATGTATTTTATACCATTGGTATAGCCGCCGGTTGTGTACATAGATATTCCATTGGCATATTCCGCTTTTACCATAAAATCACCGTGGACATCCCACAAACCTGATTTGGGAAATTCAGCAACTGCTTCGACGGAAATGGGGCCGGTCAACTCAGTATCCATACCCCAGGCCGCAGAATCGAAATGATGCTGCCCCCAACCAGTGATCATACCAGCGCCAAATTGTTCTCTTCTGAGCCAACCCGGCCGGCTATAACCCGACTGTGGATGCACGCCAATTTCTGTATAGGGAACTTCAGGTGTAGATCCCAACCACATGTCATAATTAAGCGCTTTTGGGATCGGCATTGGATCAGCCTCGGGACCGGAGGGGTCACCTGGTAGTCCTACTTTCACGGTATGCAATTTGCCAATCCTTCCATTCCTCACAAGCTCTGCAGCGATCCTGAACTGGGGTGAAGATCGTTGCTGGGTTCCTACCTGTAGAATCACTTTCTCTCGTTGCACAACATCACTAAGTAATCGTCCCTCCTCCAGAGTCAGGGAGGTTGGTTTTTGCAAATAAATATCTTTGCCAGCCATAGCAGCTTCCAGGGCGGGCTGCGAATGCCAATGATCCGGAGTGGAAATCAGGACTGCATCGATATCTTTATTGGCCAGCATATCATGGTAATCTTCATACATGGTAGCTTCTAAATACCCCTTTTTATATTTTTTGGTATAGTAATTTTCAACTAGTACTTTGGCATCTGCCAATCGATTGCTGTCCAGATCACTCACAGCTACCATCCTGGCCTGATCATATTTTAGCGTTTCGGCCATATCATGGCTTCTCGCAATACGACCACAGCCAATCTGACCGACATTAATTTTGTTGCTTGGAGCATTCTTACCAAATACTGATGATGGCACTATCGTTGGTACCGCTATTGTCGTAATCGCAGAAGCCAGGGTATTTCTTACAAATTTTCTTCTTTCCATGATCTTTTTATATAATTTTTATAAAGCTCGTTAATTTTTCCATTTTACGGATATATCATGAGCAAAAGTTTGCCAAACAGATTCTGCTTTTTCTGCTGATATTTCGTCATTGGAAGCAAATATTCTGTATTTGAGTACATACTCTTTGTTGGATTGCAAATCTCACTTCTGATGTAGTTTCAGACAAAGCTAAAACAAAATTATAAAATACACAATCGATTGTGTGTTATTTGAATTTTTTTCCTTTACTTTATGCATCCATAAATAATTAAATTACTTTTCATTTTAATATTTTATGATTTACTCAGTAGTAATATTTAATGAAAAATAGAAATAAGAATATTACCATTTATGACGTTGCACATGCTTTGAGTGTCTCTGCCACAACCGTTTCAAGAGCTCTTAAAGACCACCACAGCATAGGAAAAGACACAAAAAAAAAGGTGAAGAAGATGGCACTAGCGATGGGATACGAACCGAATGCTATTGCTTCCGGTCTCCGGAAAAAGAAAACGCACACTATCGGTGTATTGGTCTCACAAATAAACCGCCCCTTTATCTCCTCATTAATAAGTGGAATTGAAGAAGTAGCCAATAAGAATAAATACCACGTTTTCATCACCCAGTCACATGATTCGTATGAAAAGGAAGTTGAAGATATCAAGGCATTTTACAATAACAGGGTGGATGGTTTGATTGTTTCCCTGGCTATGGAGACGAAAAAATATGATCATTTTCTGCCCTTTTTGAAAAATAATTATCCATTGGTTTTTGCCGATAGAGTCACTTATGAAATAGAAACTGATAAAATTGTAGTTGATAACTTCGAAGCTGCATTTAAAGCCACATCGCACTTAATTCAACAAGGATACAAAAGAATAGGACACCTGGCCGGCGCACAGCAGAGACACATGTATAAGAAAAGACTGGATGGATACACTGCAGCATTGATTAAACATGGTATTCAACCCGAAGAGTCTTTGATCTATTATAGTAACTTGAGTCAACAAGAAGGTTGGAACGGAGCAAAATTACTTTTAGGCCAGACCGTAAAACCAGATGCAGTCTTTGCCGCCAACGATACCTCTGCTGTTGGTTTTATGCAATATGCAGAACAACTCACCAACTATTCTATCCCTCATAATCTTGGTGTAGTTGGATTTAATAATGATCCTATTTCATCTATTGTCAGGCCAAAGTTAACCACCATCAATCACCCGGCTATGGAAATGGGGAAAAAAGCCGCAGAGTTAGTCCTAACTAAAATATCGGGCAATAGTTACACAACAATACCTCAAACCATTACTTTTAATACAGATTTAATTATTAGAGAATCTTCCATGAAAAAATAGGAATTTTCGAATTATCTGTTTTCCTCCTTAACAATTAGAACCTTCGGAATTAACGCAAATGCATTACTTAAATAATAGAAAATATTTACGCAATCGATTGTGTAAATAAATATATTTTACATACCTTCGTAGTTGCATATTTATATGCTTGAATTATTGTTAAACAAAACACAGAATGCTATGAGAACTAACTTTACAAGAAAGGTTCATGACGCGACATTGAAGAGGGCCCACGTTTTTTCCCTCTTTTTAGCCCTGATGTGCCTAAGCTATTTTTCCCATGCGCAAGACATGGAAGTAAGTGGCAAAGTAACCTCCGATGATGGAGAACCTTTGCCAGGTGTTAACATTGTCATCAAAGGCACAGCCACAGGGTCCTTGACTGATGTTGATGGCAACTATAGTTTAAATGTTGCTGATGATGCTACTTTGGTATTTAGCTATGTCGGCTATGAAATACAAGAAATTGTGGTCGGAACCCAAACCATTATTAATGTAGTACTCGCATCATCTATTTCTTCACTCGATGAAATTGTTGTGGTAGGGTATGGTACCGTTAAAAAGAAAGACTTGACCGGTGCCGTATCACAAATTGATGCTTCTCAAATAGCGCATCAATCACCTAATTCAGTAACAGACGTACTACGAGCAAATGTACCCGGTTTGAATGTAGGATTTAATAATTCGCCCAAAGGTGTCAGCCAAATGGAAGTTCGCGGGAAAACAACCTTAAATGCCGGTGCCCAGCCTTTGATTGTGCTGGATGGTACCATATTTAATGGTGATTTGTCTGATATTAATCCACAGGATATTGATAAGGTGGATGTTATGAAAGATGCCAGCTCCGCTGCTATTTATGGAGCAAGGGGCTCAAATGGTGTAATATTAATTACCACAAAAAGAGGAACTTCAGAAAAACCCACAATTAGTCTTTCTACAATGTTTGGCGTTGCTACAAAGGCCTTCGACAACCCACCATATGATCCGCAAGGATATGCTGACTGGAGAACCGAAGTATTCAATAGTATTAATTACGGAAGGCTTGATGATACTCCGGGGATGTTTAACCGCCCTGATGAATTGCCAGATGGTGTAACACTGGATCAATGGTTGGCATATGATGGCGCAACAGGCGACCCAACTACTGCATGGTTGAACAGGATCGGGTTCCAGGATGTTGAAATCGGAAATTATTTGGCTGACAAAAGCGTTGATTGGTACGATAAGATTTTCCAAAATGGATTTCGAAGTGATGTAAATCTAAGCTTGTCCGGTCAGAAAAGTGGACTTAAATATTATTGGTCAATAGGACATACTAGTAATGAAGGTATTATAGTTGGCGACAAATTTGAAACTATTCGAACCAGGTTAAATCTTGATGCTAAAGTTGTAGATTGGTTAACAGTTGGTGTTAATACACAATTTGCGGTCCGGGACGAAGGTTCTGTACCTGCAGAGTGGTGGATGTATCAACGTGATTCCCCATGGGGATCTGAGCTAAGTGATGATGGCACTACATTGCGTTTTAGTCCACAGGATGATTCTGGCGCAGGAGCCCGACATCCATTTTTAAGAAGAACTTATACGGATAGGGAAAGGATATTCAATACATTGAATGCAAGGATGTACGGAAGAATTTCACTGCCTTGGGGTTTTTCATATGAGATTGCCTTCACAAATCGATTTGAGTGGAACCGCAACTTCAACCATCAGTCTTCGGAAAGTCCTGAATGGGCTACAGGGACAGCTTATAGGGAACGCTCAAGTATAAATGAGTGGCAGTTTGAAAATATCTTGAAGTGGGATAAAACATTTGGAGATCATACCTTAAATGCTACTTTCTTAGCCTATGCTGAAAAATATAGTCGACTGGGTGAAAGATCAACGAATTCGCTTTTTAGTCCGAATGATAAACTAGGATACAACAATCTCTCATTGGGAACTGCGCCCGTATTAGGTGGAAATGATCAAACAAGTACAGGCGATGCCCTGATGGCCAGAATTAATTACAGCTACAAATCTAAGTACCTACTTTCTGCCTCAATTCGGAGAGATGGGTATTCGGCCTTTGGACCTGAAAACAAAAGAGCCACATTCCCATCAGTCTCAGGCGCATGGGTTATTTCTGATGAGAACTTTTGGGGAATTGGATCCATTGACTTTATGAAGATTCGGGCCTCATGGGGTGAAAACGGTAACCGGAATATAGGCCGTTATGCATACCTATCGCAACTGTCTTCCAACAAAAACCTGATTGTTGATAATGGTAGTGTAATTCCTGTGGCTACACTAGATCCTGCCAATATGGAGAATTCTGAACTGAAATGGGAGCGAACTAAAGCATTTAATGTCGGCCTTGATTTTAGTATAAAAGAAGGCGTGGTTGAAGGATCATTAGATGTTTATAATATGATTACTAATGATTTATTAGTATCAAGAGCTTTGCCGGATGTTACAGGATATGGCAGCGTGCTTTCTAATCTGGGAGAAATTCAAAACTCCGGATTTGAATTTGCAGTTAAGACAAGAAATATTAACAATCCAAACTTTGCCTGGACATCCAATATCAATTTTTCATTAAATAGAAATAAAATCAACAGTCTATATGGCGATTTGGATGAAAATGGCAATGAACTAGATGATCTGACAAACAGATGGTTTATTGGACATGATATTGATGAACTGTGGGGACAGCGAGTACTTGGTATCTGGCAAGTGAATCAGACTGAAGAAGCTGATCGCTACGGTGTGAAACCCGGAGATTTCAGGATATTGGACAAGAATGATGATGGCGTATTTACCATCGATGATAATGAATTTCTAGGTTTTGCCAAACCCAGGTTTAGGTGGACATTTGTAAACAACTTCAACTTTTGGAAGCATTTCGACTTATCTGTAGAAATTTATTCCATGTGGGGTATGCAAAGGACCTTTAACGAAGCGAAGAACCGCTCAGGATTTATTGACAGGACCAACTCAATTATGACTCCATTCTGGACCGAGGCAAACCCATCTAACGAATGGGCACGACTTTTCTCAAGTCAGGGAAGTGCAAGATATAATGTCTATAGAGAGAATTCATTTATTCGGCTCCAGAACATTACCCTTTCCTATACAATACCGAATGCGATCCTTGATAAAATTAAGGTACAGAGCCTGCGAGTATATGGCAACATAAGGAATGTAGGGGTTTGGGCGCCTAATTGGGAAATATGGGATCCTGAAGCTACTGATATCGATGGTGTTTCCGGAACCGGACCAACTCCTAGATATTTCACGATTGGTTTAAACCTTACCTTATAATTAAAATACTTAAAGTAAGAATCATGAAAAAGATAATAATAAATTCAAAAGTTCTGATAGCAGCTCTCTTGGTAGTAGTTGCAATATTTGGCTGCAAGGAGG
This sequence comes from Bacteroidota bacterium, assembly GCA_024280115.1. Classification (GTDB taxonomy): domain Bacteria; phylum Bacteroidota; class Bacteroidia; order Cytophagales; family Cyclobacteriaceae; genus JAAUQL01. The sequence continues at coordinate 29,810 of JAJRQT010000008.1, forward strand.
AATTTTTAGATCCTGAGCCACTTTCTTTTTATACACCCGATAATGCCCTGAACGATGCAGATGGTATGTTTGCCCTGCTATCCGCCGCACACAGAAGGATGCGAGCTGAGTGGTATGGTGATGGAGCGCCCATCATTACGGAAAACATTTTTTCGGAAGTTGCCATAGAAGGTACTACCGATAAATCCGGACCGGCACAGGACCTCAACTTACTGATTGTGCCCGATGCAAATTTGAACAGCGCCAATACCAATAGGATTGGTTGGTTTTGGCGGGAATGGTATAAAAATATCAAATTGGCCAATACGGTAATCACACGGCTAGATGATGCAGAATATGAATCGGAAGCAGATAGAAGTGCTGTATTGGGTACCGCATATTTTCACCGTGCATATGCCTATTACAGACTGACCCAACAATTTGGAGATGTGCCCTTGCTTTTACAGGAGCTTACTACCCCCAAACTTGACTTTGTATCAACTGCAAGGGAGACAATTTTGGGAAAAATGCGGGATGACTTGAATTTAGCAGAAACCTGGGTACCGGAAAATGTAGCCTCTGGTGAAATCAGCCGGGGAGCAGTGCTGCATCTTCTGACCAAGATAAACCTTGCGCTTACAGATTTTGATGCTGCCATAGTTTCGGCAGGTAAAGTCATTGACGGCGGAACCTATGCACTTATGACAGATAGGTTTGGGGTTGATAAGGATGATCCTACCAAAAATGTGATTTGGGATCTGCACCGTCCTGAGAATAAAAGTATCAATAGCGAAGCCATACTATTAAGTGTATCGAGGCTAGAGTTTGAGGGTAATGGCAGCGCCAGTAAAACAAGTGCTATGCGTCAGGCTGTACCACTTTGGTGGAGATTTATCAATACACCGGATGGTTTTAACGGTATGACAGATAACCCAAATGCTGAAATCCCGCATGTACTTTCATATGGCAGAGGCATAGGTAGAAATCGTGGAGTTCCATACAGCACTCAAGATGTTTGGAAAGATCCCAATGACTTGAGGCATGCGCAGGGAAATTGGGTGGATATGGAGGATATAACCTACAATGCACCTTCGCTTCAAGACAACGGAAGCACATACTATAATAAGAACCTGGAACTTAAAAATGCAGATGGAGTTGTACTTTGCTCGGATACTATTCGAAACTGGTATGGCTGGCCTCAGTACAAACTGTTTATTCCCGATCCTACAGCTTCCAAACCATCAGGTGGCCATTCAGATTGGTATATATTCCGACTGGCAGAAACTTATTTGTTACGAGCTGAAGCTTACTTCTGGAAGGGAGATCTGGCCAATGCAGCGGCTGACATTAATATGATCCGCAACAGAGCAGGAGCAGGAGATGTTGTTGCGGGAGATGTCACCATTGCCACTATATTGGATGAACGCGTAAGGGAATTGTACTATGAAGAGCCCAGAAATACTGAACTTACAAGAATGGCCTTCATTTTTGCCATCACAGGAAAGACAGCATACAATGGAAAGACCTATAATATGAATGATTTCCATCTGAATAATTTCTGGTATGACAGGATTATAGAAACAACCAATTTCTATAACAAAGGTGTATTCACCATCCATGGAGATGAATATACCATGAGTCCCTATCATTCATTATATCCGGTTCCTGCATCTGCAATTAATGCAAATACGCAGGGTGTAATCAACCAGAATTTGGGTTATCCGGGTTCTGAGAATAACATACCCCCGGCCACCAATCTACCGGAGGAGGGATCTTAATAAGTAAAACCAGCAAACAGTACAATGAGGCACCATATTTGGTGCCTCATTCGTTTACAAAACTTTCACATTATTTTGTAATTTACTTTACTATAGCTTTTTACATCTGAGTCTAAACGGACCAATTTATATTGGTACTATTTTGAAGGGTAAAAGCCAATAATTGATTCAATATTAGAAATACCATATTCAGTAATGATCAAGGAATTTGCAGATTTAAAAGATAAAGTGGCCTTTGTAACCGGAGGGTCAGGCGTGATCGGCGGATCTATGGCCGAGAGCCTTTGTCGTGCTGAAATGAAAGTCGTTTTGACCTACAGAACCGGTGATGCTGCAATAGAAAAAACTGAAACTTTGAATAAATCAGGATTGCAGGCTCTGGCCATCAAAGTTGATGTAATGGACGAAGAAAGTGTTAAAAAGGCCATGAATTTTGCCATCAAAAAATGGGGGGAAATTAATGTTTTGGTAAATGCAGCCGGAGGTCATGTTCCTGGCACCGTAATCCCCCCCGACAAATCTGTTTTCGAGGCCTCTCTTGACGGGATTAAAAAAGTAATGGACCTGAACCTGTTTGGAACTGTGATACCTACCCTTGTCATTGGTAAAATAATGGCAGAACAAGGATATGGAAGCATTATAAATATATCATCCATGGCTTCCTCTCACTCCATCACCAGAGTATTGGGGTACAGCATGGCGAAAGCAGCCATTGATATTTTCACCAAATGGATGGCCATGGAGTTGGCAACAAAATACGGTGATGGAATCAGAGTCAATGCAATTGCTCCGGGCTTTTTCATCAGTAAACAAAACAAGGATGTACTCGTTGATGAAAATGACAATTACACAGATAGGACAAATAAAATAATTGCTAAAACCCCGATGGGCAGGTTTGGAGATCCCAAAGAACTTAATGGTATCGTTCACTATCTTTGCAGCGATGCTTCGAAATTCGTGACCGGCACCGTGATTCCGGTTGACGGAGGGTTCAGCTCATTCAGCGGAGTTTAAAGAGATATATTATTTCTACTTTACGAACTATGACCTTATCCTATTTAATTGTGCTAAAAACCTTTAAGCCTACCGATGGCGAGGCAGGTTTAATGGGTATTAACCCGGCGATATTTTAATGGGAAAAGTATAATTTTTATCTCAATCAAATTCCTCTCCACGCTGTCGCTGAAGCTTTAGCGTAGGCGCCTTGGAGGGGTTAGGCCTTGCTTCGCTGAAGCGGCTACGCGAAGGCAAGGGTGGGTTTTTAAGGAAATTGAGCATTTAAAAATCATAAACTTCGTCTGCCATGTTAATAGTGGAATAATGCGATATTAAAAGGAGATGTGGCGATAAATGAAAATACTATTAAATATATGGGGATAGGATGATAGAAAGTCTTCTGATGGAAGTAATTGCTAAGAATAAATCTGTTTGGTTTGTAGGTTCACAATGTTAATAGCAAAAATTATTGTAGCATTAAATCATTGTAGCATTCACGCATTTCCACTTATATTAGTTGAACTAAAATAAATTGTGAAAATGGGACTTGAAAAGACATGGCGCTGGTTTGGTCAAAACGATAAAATAAAACTTTCGGATATTCGACAGATTGGAATAGAAGGGATTGTGACTGCGTTACATCATATACCAAATGGGGAAATCTGGAGTTTGGAGGATATTGAGCAGGTCAGGTTGCAGATTGAAAAACATGGCATGCGATGGTCGGTCGTGGAGAGCTTACCCGTACATGAGAAGATTAAATACGGCGCTCCTGAAAGGGATTTGCTGATAGAAAATTATACTAAAAGCCTCACAAACCTGGCGAGATGTGGCATTCATACGATCTGCTACAACTTCATGCCTGTAATTGACTGGATCAGGACTGACCTGCATTACAAACCGGAAAATGGAACTGAAGCCTCGTATTTTGATTTTGTGGAATTTGTTGTTTTCGACAGATACATATTGAGAAGGGAAGCAGCAGCCAATGAATACCCTCAAGAAATTATTGAAAAGGCAGAAAGTCGTTTTGCAAGTATGACGTCCAAAGAAAGAGTGCAACTCATCAATACAATCATTGTTGAAACTCAGGGCTTTATTGACGGTATTTCTGTAGATGATCCGGAGCAGGCAGTTGAGATTTTTAAAGGATTGCTCGAAGAGTATAAAGGCATTGACAATGGGGGTTTACGAGAAAACCTGAAGTATTTCCTTGAGGGTGTTATTCCCGTTGCCGAAGCTAACGGGATTAAAATGTGTATCCATCCCGATGATCCACCGATGAAAGTTTTGGGATTGCCTCGAATAGTAAGCTCCCAGGATGATATCCAATGGGTGCTGGATGCTGTTGATTCCACAGCAAACGGGCTCACCTTTTGTGCAGGGTCATTGAGTGCCGGAGCCCATAACAACCTGAATAAGATGGTAAAATTGTTCGCCAACCGGATCTATTTTGCTCATTTACGAAGTACCCGGCTATTGGAAAATGGGAACTTTTATGAGGCCGGCCACCTTGAAGGAAGGGCGGATATTTATACCATATTAAAAACATTGCTTTTAGAACAAAAAAAGAGAATGGAAGCTGAATCGCCAAACCAAAGAATTCCGATGAGAGTTGACCATGGCCATAAGATGTTACATGACTTCACTTTCAATTATCACCCGGGCTACCCACTGATCGGTCGCCTGAAGGCCATGTCAGAGATTTGTGGATTGGAGGTTGGAATAGAAAGAAATCTGGAGTGACCGGAAGAATCTATAATCCTCGATTGCAACGAGGATTCGAAATTGTATATAAATACCATTGTAAAAGCGTAATTAAACTTGAATCTTTTGCGCAGTTTTGTGTTTGGTTTTTCCATGATAATCTATACTGCTTCGGTTTGGCTGTAGCAGTCATAACACACAGATTATCAAAGGTTCCGGTGAATATAATTTGAATAACATTCTTGCTGCTTTCAGAAAGTTTTATATATTTGGTATGGCCAATTTTAATCACAGGCGGAAAATCACAGAATAGGTAAGTTTAATGGGATTAAAATCAGCATAATCCAACGATTCTACCAGTTTAAAACAGGCTATAGTTTCGTGTTCATTTTCAATTGAAAAACTTGTAATCCATTGTTAAAAATGAATGCAACCAATTTGTTAACCAACCATGAAATCCTATGACCTCAAAATCCGCAAAAGAAAATTCATTAAACGATATACATTTTGGGTTTGATAAAACCCTTCCAAAGATCAATGTCATCTCCCAGGATATCGGTAGAGTATTGCTGAACCTGATCAACAATGCCTTCTACACCGTTGACAAGAAAGCAAAGAAATAAATAAATTGATGACTACAAACCGGAGGTGATCGTAAGCACGAAATTATCCACCTCTTTTGGAGGGCCTGCCTCGCCGGTAGGCGGGGGCAAGGGGGAGGTGATCCAAATTTCAGTTCAGGACAACGGCCCTGGCATTCCAGCAGGTATAAAAGATAAAATCTTCCAGCCCTTTTTCACCACCAAACCAACCGGATCAGGAACAGGGCTTGGGCTTTCACTGGCTTATGATATTGTTACCAAAGGCCATGGAGGGCACTTGGAGGTAGAGACTGAAGAAGGGAAGGGGGACGAGGTTTATTGTGAGGTTGCCATCAATATGATGAAGAAGCAAAGATGCGTAGCATCGATTAAGTATTGTAACATCGGACTTTAGTCCGTTGCAAAAGTAAAAAGTAAACAATCGAGAACCGCAGGTTCGGTACATATGATAAAGACAAAAAGTAAGATTTGACAAAAAAAATATCCCGTGCTTACAGCACTCATGTTGGCTGGCGTTCGAACACAACGGGTTAAAACCCATTATTATAATATAAAACGAGCCGATGGCTCTAATTAAAAAACTAAATGCGGTTATAGATGGATAATAGACTTGAAAAAATCTTCCAACCCTTCTTCACCACAAAACCTACCGGCTCAGGAACGGGTCTTGGTTTAAGTTTGAGCTATGATATTGTAAAGGCGCATGGTGGGGAGTTGACTTTGGTAAGCACATTTAAAGAGGGCTTACCCGGAGGAGGTTCAACGGAGCCGGGAAAGGAGTTTAAAATAAGTTTACCTATTTAATTAAGATTTAAGAATGAAGAAGATACTATTAGTGACCATATTATTTCTGCTTTCCTCGCTTTCATATGGGCAATCAAAGGTAGATGGTTTAGAGAGCCTAAGAGATAGCCTAAACAGAGAATTAGCTAAATCGACAACTTCTGAAAAAACGATTGATTTAGCTCTTGAGATTGCAGGTAAATATCTGTCAACCAATCCAGACTCCATAATGAAATATGCAGATATAGCTCTGGAGATATCAATAAAAGAGGATAATTTAAGAGGTCAAATAGGGGCTCTTGGCTTTTTAGGTGAGGCCCAAATTTATAAAGGTAATTTACCAAAAACTCTGGAGTTGGGCTTGCAGGCTATTGAGTTGAGCAAAAACCTCCCTATAGAAGATGCTTTCATAGGACCGACCTATTATAACCTGGCAGAACTTTATGCCCAAATCGGAGAGTATGAAAAATCATTAATCTATAGTCAAAAGAAGATAATATTAGGGCCAAAAGAAAAAGGAGGAAATGTTACCGGAGCGTATGGTTATTTTGAGCGGGCAAATGCTTTTGTAAGAATGAACATGCCCGACTCCGCCTTAAAGAATTTAGAATTGTCTTATAAGATCTTTGCAACGGTTAAGGAAGAGTTATTCGGCAATAGTTATAGTGTTTATCCCGCTTGGTATAATTTAAGAGCTAAAGTCTATTTCCAACAAGACAAAACAGCGGAGGGATTACAAGACCTTTTTACTGGTTTAGAATTAACCAGAAAGAGTCATGAGCCCTATCATATCGCGAATTTTTGTAATGATATTTCGCTTTATTATCAGAAAACAAATCAATTAGATTCCAGCATATATTATGCAGGGAAAGGTCTTGCTGCAGCCAATAAAATTTCATACATCCAGGGTATTTATGTAGCGAGTACATTGCTTGCTGTGCAATATGAAGGGATAGACGCTGAAAAAGCCCTGTTCTATTATAAACTAGCAACTCAAACACAGAACCAGCTTTATGGTGCCGGTAACATGCAAATCATGCGAGACATGATCGCACGAGAAGAAAAAAGATTACAGGACATTGAGACTACTAAAGGAGAATTCCAAAATCGCTTAAGGATAAATGTCTTATTGGGCAGCACATTTACATTAATTGTAATCGCCGGTTTCTTGTTTAGAAATAACAGACAAAAACAAAAAGCAAAGAAAAAAATAGAGCAGGCCTTTGACCAATTGAAGAATACCCAATCCCAACTTATCCAATCTGAAAAAATGGCCTCCCTCGGTGAACTCACTGCCGGCATTGCCCATGAGATCCAGAATCCATTGAATTTTGTAAATAACTTTGCGGAGGTGAGCAAGGAGCTTGCAGAAGAACTAAAAGAAGAAGTACAAAAATCTAAGATTGATACAGAATTAATATCAGAAATCACTGGAGACTTAGTTACCAATCAAGAAAAAATCAATCATCATGGCCAACGCGCCAGTGGCATTGTAAAAGGGATGTTGGAACACTCGCGAACAAGCACAGGTAAAAAGGAATTAACCGACATCAACGTACTGGCAGATGAATATTTACGGTTGGCTTACCATGGATTGAGAGCTAAAGACAAATCGTTCAATGCGGATTTTAAATTGGAACTGGATAAATCTTTACCTAAACTTAATGTGGTATCTCAGGAAATCGGGAGGGTGTTGCTGAATTTAATCAATAATGCTTTCTACGCGGTCTCCAAAGCTTCCCATCTTTTGCCGAACTCTACGGATGACGAAGAAGCGACGGAGGACAAGGATTATCAACCCCAGGTAATTGTAAGCACGAAGAGAAATGACAAAACGATTGAAATAACTGTCCAGGACAATGGCGATGGAATTCCGGAAGATGTAGTTGACAGAATATTCCAACCCTTTTTCACCACCAAGCCCACCGGGCAGGGTACAGGCCTGGGATTGAGCCTTAGTTATGATATTATTACAAAAGGTCACAACGGTCATCTGGAAGTGGAGACTGAAGAAGGGATGGGGACGAGGTTTATTGTGAGGTTGCCTGTTGTCTGAATCACGAATTTAAATAGATTAAAAGATTACACAGATTTGTATGAGTGATAAATTAAAAAATAGAGATATGACAGAAAAATTAAAACACAAAGACATTACAGAAAAGATCATTGGGGCTGCATTTGAAGTCCATAAATTCCTTGGCAATGGATTCTAGGAAGTAATATATCAAAGAGCCTTAGCCTGGGAGATGTCACAAGTTTATCTCACATTCGACCGAGAGATTGAACAAGAAATTTACTACAAAGAACTAAGAGAACCAATTGGAACAAGGAGAGCAGACTTTGTTGTAGAAGGAAAAGTATTGGTAGAGCTAAAAGCATTGAAAGAGTTAGAAGATGTGCATCTGGCCCAGGTACTAAATTACTTGAAAGCGTACAGATTAGAGGTTGCTTTGCTCTTTAATTTTGGCAGCAAAAGTCTTCAATTTAAAAGATTAGTTTTATGATAACAGAATCCGTGAAATCCATCAATCCGTGCAAATCTGTGATTCAGAAAAGATATGACATCATTACCAAAGGCCACAACGGTCATTTGGAAGTGGAGACTGAAGAAGGGATGGGGACGAGGTTTGTTGTGAGGTTGCCATCAACATGATGAATGAGCAAAAGATGCGTAGCATCGATTAAGTATAGTAACCTAGGACTTTAGTCCGTTGCAAAAGTAAGATGATAGAGTAAGCCTGTCTATTGCAAGCTGGCTCGATACAAAACATAGAGCAATACCATGAAAAAACAAAACCAATTATCTCGCCAAAAAAGTGCAAAGGAATTAAAACTTTTGCTCGATCAGAAAACTGCTGAGTTAGAGCTTAAAAATCGGGAGCTGGAGATTGAAGCAGCTCTTGATCGTGTACGCTCACGATCTATGTCCATGCAAAAAACTGATGAATTGCTTGAAGCCGGAGGATTATTATACCAAGAGCTCTCCAAACTGGGAATTGGTAGTTTGACCAGTGCTTATGGGTTGATGGATGAAAAAGAAAAAATAGTTTGGTATTACTATGCGAGCCCTGAAGATGGTTCTACAATGTCTGAACCGATGGGCACACCATGTACAGAAACACAAACGATGCGTTCCATAACCACAAGCTGGAAAAAGCAGGAACCGTACCATGTTATTGAACTTGATCCACAAGAGACGATTGATCACCAAACATACATTGCGGAGTGCAGCACTGACTTTCCTTATAATGCCGCTGAACTCATCTCCTTTTCGCCTGAAAGATTAGTGTTGCAAACGTTCAATTTCAAACAGGGATATTTATTGAATGTTGGTGGGGTAAAGTTTGCTGAAGATGAGGTAGAATTGATGATACGTTTCACAAAAGCTTTTGAGCAAACCTACACCAGGTTTCTCGACCTGCAGAAAGCCGAAGCACAGGCCAGGGAAGCCCAGATTGAAGCAGCTTTGGAAAGAGTAAGGGCCAGGTCTATGGCGATGCAAGCAAGTGAAGAACTGGGTGTGGTTGTTTTTGATTTTTTTGAGCAATTACATCCGTTTGGTTTTTCAAAATGGGGTTGTGCTCTAGCGCTTGTTGATAAAGAAAAACAAGGTTTTAATATTTGGTTTTCTACGCCTTCTAACCGGATTACAGCTGAAAATTATTTTTTACCCAATGTGGGGAATCCGATTGTGGAGAAATTTTGGTCAGGGTATAAAGAACAATTACCTCTCTTCAATATCGAACTAAGAGATGAACAAAAGTACGGCTACACGAAATGGCTCTTCGATAATACGGATCTAGGAAGGATGCCAGATTCCGATCAGGAAGCCATCCTTTTAGAACCCTATGTGATGTTTTCACTTGCATCGATGAAGGTGGGAATACTCGAAGCAATAGATCATACTCCGATTCCAAAAGAACAGGCACAAATTCTTCCTCGCTTCGCCAAAGTTTTTGAACAAACCTACACCCGCTTCCTCGACCTCCAAAAAGCGGAGGCTCAGGCCAGGGAAGCACAGATAGAGGCAGCACTTGAACGGGTACGTGCCAGATCCATGGCAATGCACAACGCAGAAGAGTTAGCCGATGTGTCATCGGTAGTTTATGATGAATTCCAAAAACTTGGAATAACAGAATTCGAAGCTTGTGGATTTCACATTGTTGACGAAGAAAAAGAAATCCATCATGTATGGAATTTTCATATCGATTTGAAACAACTGACGAGATTTGAAGTCCCATTGACCGGCGATCCAGTTTTAAATGACAGATATAAATCCTGGAAAAGAAAAGAACCTGTTTTCTATCAAAAAATTGGTGGGAAGAAACGGAAAGATCACCTCGAATTCTTATGGCCAATGGAAACATCAACATTGGAAGAAAATACTGCAAAACAGGATATTCCGGACCCTGTGCACTTTTATTTTGGAAATTTCTCCAACGGATATTTGCACATTCTTACATCGGAGGTTTTAACCCAGGAACAAGCATCCATTTTGGGAAGATTTTCCAAGGTCTTCGAACAAACCTACATCCGCTTCCTCGACCTGCAAAAAGCGGAAGCCCAGGCCAGGGAAGCCCAGATAGAAGCGGCGCTGGAACGGGTACGCAGCCGAACGATGGCCATGCATAAAAGTGACGAATTATCAGAAGTTGTATCTGAATTGTATCAACAAATGGAACCTTTGGGTTTATCGTCAGGAGGGTGTGAACTCATTTTATGCAATGAAAAGACTGGCCAATTGGAGTATTGGCAGGCAAATCCTGTTCAAAAGGTTTTACCCGAATACAAAGTTTCAAGATCAGTGCATCCATTATTTGAAAAACAGTGGAATGCATGGAAAAAAAGTGAGTCCCGGCTTATTATTAAGCAAGAAGGCAAGGAAAAGAAAGAGTTTGAAGCGCTCTTGTTTGAACAAACAGAGTTCAAAAATATGCCGGAGGAAACTAAAAATTATATCCAGGATTCCGGCGATGTGGTTGTTTTTTCTCACGTCACAATGAAATATGGGCTCTTGGAGGCAGTTGACATTGAGCCCCTGTCCGAAGACATACTTCGTATTTTGCAACGTTTCGCCAGCGTTTTTGAGCAAACCTACACCCGCTTCCTCGACCTGCAAAAATCGGAGGCTCAGGCTCGGGAAGCGCAGATCGAAGCAGCTTTGGAGCGTGTGAGAACTAGAGCAATGGGCATGCATAAAAGCGAAGAGTTGGGAGACGCAGCAACTTTGCTTTACAAGGAGTTAATAGCTCTTGGATTTTCACAATTCTTTAATTGTGGATATGTACTTATTGATAAAAAAAATAAAATTCAAAACGCATGGCTAACCGATCCCGGGGGCAAGTTTTTGGACAGTTTTATTCTTCCATTAACCGGAGACAAGGTTCTTCAAGATCGATATGATGGCTGGAAACGAAAAGATCCGGTTTTTTACCAGGTAGTCGAAGGGGATGTGCTCAAAAAACATTTAGAATTTGTAACCCCGGATTTTGACTCGAGAGAAATGGAGAATGTAGCCACCCAGATGCCAGATCCAACCATATTTTATTGCGGTAATTTTTTCCATGGCTATCTGCACATAGTTGCTGCGGATCTACTCACTGTAGAACAGGAGGCCCTATTGGCACGGTTTACCCGTGTCTTTGAGATGACGTATCGCCGCTTCCTCGACCTACAAAAAGCAGAGGCCCAGGCCCGCGAAGCTCAGATCGAAGCGGCATTAGAACGGGTACGCTCAAGATCAATGGCTATGCGTGATTCAAACGAATTAGCAGAGATATTAGGAAAAATATTTGAAGAGCTTACTTTACTAGACGTGGAACTAGCGCGATGTATAATCTGGATTATAGATCCTGAAACAGAGACAGCAAGGATGTGGTTTGCCAGCTCGGAAGTTTCGGGGGGATCAAAGAGTTATTTCCTGCCCAATTTCAATCATCCCTTCTACAGAAAATATATTGCAGCATGGAAGGCAAGAAAATCCCTTTGGAAACTTGAAATTACTGGTAAGCTAAAGGAATCCTGGGATCAATTCTTATTCGAGGAAACCGAGTTAAAAGAGTTGCCGGATGAGGCCATTGAGGCCATGCGTTCACCGGACAAAATATTTACAACCAATACTTTTAATCAATATGGATTGCTCGCTACAGCAGGGATAGATCTGTTGTCGGAGGAAAGTATAAATATTTTCCAAAGATTTGGTCGCGTTTTCGAGCAATTCTATACTCGTTTCGAAGATATTAAGCAAGCAGAAGTCCAGGCCCGCGAAGCGCAGATTGAAACAGCTTTGGAAAGAGTGAGAGCTAAAGCACTGGCCATGCACGTATCAGGCGATCTCGAGAAAGTTGCGATTGAACTTCGACAACAAATGAGTTTACTCGATCAGCCGGAATTGGTAGGTTGTGTTGTCGAACTGTATGAGGTTGATTCCAATTATATTGAGTCTTGGCATGGTTTTCATCCTGCCGGAGATCAGGACGCAGAACTTTTAACAGGAATAGAACGCTTCCCGAAAGATTCCTGCCAAGTGATCAAAGAGATGCTTTTCATGTATCAATCTTCTGAAAATGAATATACACTGGAAGCCGAAGGCAGGAAACTTAAAGAATGGTATGCGGTCCTAAAGGGAAACCTTCCAGAAGTTGAGAAAGTTACTATTCCTGAGAAGGAGTATTATCATTGCACGGATTTTACCGGCGGCACCCTACTAACAGCCTCATTAACTCCTCCCTCAATGGAGGTTAAAGATCTTCAACGACGAGCGGCCTCTGTATTTGACCTTGCATACCGGCGTTTTTTGGATCTAAAAAAAGCAGAGAAGCAAGCCAGGGAAGCCGAAATAGAATTGGCACTCGAACGTGTACGCGCCAGAACCATGGCCATGCAGAAAAGTGAGGAATTACGAGAAGTGATTGCTTCTGTATTTACACAATTGCAAGAACTGGATTTTGATGCTCCCGCTTGTAGTTTAATTATTTACGACAAGAATCAGGCTGCCGAGCATTGGTTCGCGGGATTCTCTAAAGAAATCTATCCTGAGAGTTATAAAATACCCTATGTTGATCACCCTTATTTTACCGATCCCCTGAATGCCTGGAAGAAGCAGGTCCCCTACCAGGAATTTATATTTGAGGGAGAACTAAAGAAAAGTTATGGTGAGTACGCTTTTGAAAACAGTGAATTCAAAAACCTTCCGGATGAAGCAAAAGATGCGCTTAATTCCATGGACAAATGGTACATCTCAGATGCGTTTATGAAACATGGTATGTTGGAAGTCCTTGGAGATAAATCCCTGGCCGAAGACAAATCGATTATCCTGCAACGGTTTGCAAAAGTATTCGAGCAAACCTACACCCGCTTCCTCGATCTTCAAAAAGCGGAAGCACAGGCCAGGGAAGCCCAGATTGAAGCAGCATTAGAAAGAGTGAGGTCCCGTTCCATGGCTATGCATAAAAGTGAAGAATTGCCAGAAGTTGCTTTGGTGTTATGGGAACAGCTTGAAAAGTTAAAGCTTAAGGGATTGGACGGTTGTGCAATACATGTAAATGATGATGAAACCGACACTTTTGAGGCATGGTCTGCATTCCCGGATCTCATCAATGGGGAGAGAAAAATGAAGTTGGATAATCACAAGCACGATCAACATTGCATTTGGGTGTATGAAGAGTGGGATAGATACTATCGGACAGGAGAAATAGGTTTTACTGCAGAATGTAATAAGGAACAACTAAATGAATTTATTGATTGGTTTGCTCCAATGCTACCTCTTCTTGCTGAAGAAATGAGAAGTTTGAACCTGGATAAATTGTATGTGAATGGCATTGCATTCTCAAATGGGATTCTGGGAGCCCCATCTATCGAACCTTTGAGTGATGAAACCTGGTCTGCCTTTAAACGTTTGGCGGTAGTTTTTGATATGGCATACCGACGATTTGAAGATCTTCAAAAATCAGAAGCCCAGGCCCGGGAAGCACAGATAGAGGCGGCATTGGAAAGGGTAAGAAGCCGCTCAATGGCTATGCAGCATTCCAGTGAGATAAACATCATCCTCGCTAAGGTTTTTGAAGAATTGACCTTACTTGAACTTGAACTGGAAAGATGTGTGATTTGGACTTATAATCAAGAAGATAAGTCTGTCCGGTGGTGGGCTGCTAATGCTGAGGCGAAAAGTGGAGCAGAAAGTTTCCTGATTACTAATCAGGATCATCCGGTTTATCTCGAATATTGGAAAGCCTGGGAGGAAAGAAAGACAAAATATCTTTATATTCTTGAAGGTGAAAATATGGTAAGTTGGTGCGATGTTCTTTTCAATGAAACGGAATTGGGGAGACTTCCTGAAGAAGTACAAGTTGGGATGAGGAAACCGGATAGAGTTTATTTGAACAATACCTTCAATGATTTCGGTGTCTTATTCATTGCTTGCCAGGAACCTTTGTCAGATGAAAAATTTTCTATCATTGAAAGGTTTGGAAAAGTCTTCGACCAGTCCTATACCCGTTTCAACGATATCAAACAGGCAGAAGCTCTAGCTCGGGAAGCAATCAAACAAGCATCTCTCGACCGGGTGCGAGGCGAGATTGCCAGCATGCGCTCAAAGGACGATTTAAGCCGGATCACCCCACTTGTTTGGCATGAGCTTACTACATTGACTGTACCATTTATCCGCTGTGGCATACTTATAATGGACGAAAAGAGGAAAGTTATTCAATCATATCTTTCGGCTCCGGACGGCCATTCCCTGGGTGTATTTGACTTACCGTATGAATCAAAAGAAATTGCCAGAGGGGCACTTGCAAAATGGAAAAAAGGCAAGATTTACAAAGATCACTGGAACAAAGGCCAATTCCTTAAGTTCTATCAAAATCTGGTTGACATGGGTCAGATTGAAAATCCTGAATCCTACCAAGGCACAGCAAAGCCGCCGGAGTCCCTGAATCTTCATTTTTTACCGTTCAAACAGGGGATGTTGTATGTGGGAAATGTGGCCCCACTTTCCCAGGATGAACTTCAACTTGTTCAATCTCTGGCCGAAGCATTTTCGATAGCCTATGCACGATATGAAGATTTCAAACAATTGGAAGAGGCCAAAAATGAAACGGAGCAAACACTGGATGAGTTGAAGTCCACCCAATCCCAGCTCATCCAGTCTGAAAAAATGGCCTCCCTTGGCGAGCTTACCGCCGGCATTGCCCATGAGATTCAGAATCCATTAAACTTTGTAAATAACTTTGCAGAGGTCAGTGGTGAGTTGATTGATGAGCTAAAAGAGGAAAGGGCAAAGCTAAAAGAGGAAAGAGACGGATCCCTGGAAGAGGAAATATTAGATGATATTACCCAAAACCTCAGTAAAATAAATCATCATGGCCAACAGGCTAGCGGTATTGTCAAAGGGATGTTGGAACACTCGCGAACAAGCACAGGTAAAAAAGAATTAACCGACATCAACGTACTGGCAGATGAATATTTACGGTTGGCTTACCATGGATTAAGAGCTAAGGACAAATCGTTCAATGCGGATTTTAAATTGGAACTGGATAAATCTTTACCTAAACTTAATGTGGTATCTCAGGAAATCGGGAGGGTGTTGCTGAATTTAATCAATAATGCTTTTTACGCCGTGTCCAAAGCTTCCCACCCTACGCCGAAGGCTACGGATGGCAAAGAAGCGACGGAGGACAAGGATTATCAACCCCAGGTAATTGTAAGCACGAAGAGAAATGACAAAACGATTGAAATAACTGTCCAGGACAATGGCGATGGAATTCCGGAAGATGTGGTTGACAAAATATTCCAGCCCTTCTTCACCACCAAGCCCACCGGGCAGGGTACAGGCCTAGGATTGAGCCTTAGTTATGATATTATTACCAAAGGCCATGATGGTCATCTGGAAGTGGAGACTGAAGAAGGGATGGGGACGAGGTTTGTTGTGAGGTTGCCATTAACATGATGAAGGAGCAAAGATGCGTAGCATCGATACATATATTAACAATGGGTTTTAATCCATTGAAAAGAAGGATACGAATATGAGAACCGTAGCTTCGGAACGTATAATTATAGTATGATAAATATGAATCGTGTCTGCCTACGGTAGACAGGCCAACGGCACTCTACCAAAAGTTGGGCTTTATACCATGGGTTAAAACCCATTATTATAATATAAATCGAGCCAATGGCTCTAAACAAAAAACTTAATGCAGATATAGATGAGAAAATTACCAGACAAAATCTTCCAGCCCTTTTTCACCGCCAAGCCCAGGGGGCAGGGAACGGGCCTGGGACTGAGCCATAGTTATGATATCGTGACAAAGGAACATGGTGGTGAGTTGAGGGTAGCATCCAAAGAAGGAGAAGGCTTGCCTGCCGATGAGGCAGGATCGAAATTTACCATTTTTCTGCCGAAATCATGAAATAAGAATTACATTTATACGTACAAAAAATAAAATACATACGATGAAAGCAAAACTTACATTGAGTTTGGATAAGGTAGTGATAGAAAAGGGTAGGAAGATTGCCAAAAAGGAACACAAAAGCCTCTCAATGCTGGTAGAGGAATTATTGGACGGTGAGATTAAAAGAGACACTCGGGAAAATCAGAAAATAATCGAAAAACTTCACGGAATGTTCGGAAAGGCCGATGAAGATACAAACTGGAAGGACGTGATTCGTGATGCAGCGTCAAAGAAATATGGCGCGTAAAGTATTTATTGATACAAATGTGTTCCTCGACTTGTTGCTTAGCCGAGGAGAACACGGACTGAAGGCCCGGGACTTCTTCATGAGGGCAAACAAGGAAAAAGTCCATTTGTTTACCTCCATAACCTGTATTCAAACCATCATCTATGTACTGGAAAAAGCAAAGTTTGATGGTAACAAGATCAGGCAATCAATCTCCTACTTAAATAAGATCGTAATGCTGATTGATACTTCTCATCAGGATGTAAATGCTGCAATCGAATCGAAAATCAAAGACCTGGAAGATGCCATATTATACTATACCGCAATTTCAAATAACTGTGAATTCATAATCACACGAAATGTCAAAGATTTTCCGGAAAGCAATGAACAGATTAGCATTCTTAAGCCGGAGGAATTTTGATAATTAAAAAAAGAACTCGGAGGTAAAATTAATGTAGAAACAGCGGAAGTGGCTGGGTTAAAATATTGAAATAATGAGAGATTTTCATAGCGATAAAGAATTAATGGCAACTTACGAATGTCTCATAGAAGTAGCACTTTTCGATAGATCTTTCGAAGACCTTAGAAAGTATATGGATGGGTCAGCTTTATGTTACGGAACCGCTCTACATGAAAAATTATCTGGAGTTTCCGCAATCATCAGTATGTTCAAAAAGCAACGGAGCGATATGCAAAATAATGAGATGAAAATAACACGTAACCTTGTATTGAACAAGTCCATTGCACAGGGAAATGCGCATTTGATTGTAGAGGAGTTTAATTTCGATACGGTAGAGGTTGATTTCATTTTGCGTTTATCCACGATCTTAGAGTTGGTAAATGGGAAATGGAGCATCCCTCATTTTCATGCCTCCACGCCAGACGCTAATG
>JAJRQT010000009.1 GCA_024280115.1 Bacteroidota bacterium
CCCCATAAATAAGGGCCGTGATCACTGCAGCTTCCGGCCAACATGCGCTTGGCTTGCCCGGATTGAATTCGTTCAAAAGCCATTAATATTGCTTCTGTTCCCGTCGAGCAGGCCGATGAATTTGTTGTGACCTGATTACCTAAGCCTAGAATCCCTCCCAAATATGCACTGATACCACTCGCCATCGTTTGTGCAACTGTTGTACTCCCCAGACGTTTCACATTTCTGTCATCCAATTTGTATATAGCCTCTCGTATTTTTTCAACTCCCGACAAGCCGTTTCCGAAAATTGCTCCGCTATCCCAATCAGTTGGATTATCATCAGCGATCGGTAAACCTGCATCTTTCCATGCATCCATCCCGGCAATGCAACCATATAGAATCCCGGAACTGCTAAAATTCCGCAATTGCAAAGGGGTAAGATATTGTTGTTTTAGTTCCTCGCTCACTTCCGGAACACCGCCGATACAGCATGAAAAATTCATTGTTTCTAACTCTTCAGAATAGGTGATACCGGAAATCCCCTTTTTAATAGCATTATTAAAATTGGCAATCCCGACGCCATTTGGTGCTGCTACACCAAGTCCTGTGATCACAACTCTATTTTTCATCTGATGTAGGTTTTATCATTCCTGCAATTGTACCCCGGCAAACAACCTTTCCCTCACTGTTTTTCATTTCAACTTTGCACCTCAATTTTCCAAAACGGAAATAAACCTTTTCAGAAAAAACGGTAACTTTTTCTTCCGGAAACACAGGGATTAAAAAATCGATTTCATGAGAAGTAAGTGCAATTTGTGGTTTTTTCAGATTTGATAATTCATCTTTTAACAAATAGATACCTAAACTTATAACGCCAATTTGAGCCATTGTCTCCGTTAAAATAACACCCGGAGTTACAGGGAAATCTTTGAAATGTCCCTTATAAAAAAAAGAAGAGGCTTTGAAAGTATATGATCCAGAAACTCCATTTTCAGAAACAGCGCTTAGTTCATCTACAAAAAGAAAAGGTTTGGTATAGGGCAAAAAAGTTAAAATATCATCGGGAGTCATATATTTCAGGTTTCCATTTTCAAACTATGTGTTCTCCTCCGTTTACCGGAATGATACTTCCATTTATCCATGCAGCTTCATCTTTGCAAAGCAAATACACCACATCGGCAACATCTTGTGGTTTTGTTAATCTTTTAAAAGGATTTCTTTTTAATGAAAAATCTTTTATTTGATCACTTCCTGGAATCTTGCGAAAAGAAGATGTATCAGTCACTCCGGCCTGAATACAATTTGCCCGGATTCCGAAGGGAGCAAACTCCAAAGCAAGGTTTCTCGTGATCGCTTCAAGCGCTGATTTGGCTGCCGAAACTGCCGCATAATTTCTCCATGCTTTTGAATTTCCCTCACTCGTAAAACTGATAATTCTGGTGTCAGCTGCAAACAAACTATTATCTAAAACGAGTTGTGCCCAATCGTATAAACTTATAGCCATTGCTTCAATGGTCAAATGGAAATCATCGTTTTTCAAAATGGGTTTATCACCTGAAATCATAGGTTTTAAATTACCTTTTGCAATGCTGTGTATCAGCGTTCTTATTTTTCCATTTTTTCCAAGTTTCTCACTAAGAGTCAAAATAATTTGTCTTCTTTTTTCTTCATTTAAAGCATCAAAATTAAAAGATAAAAATTCTACATTTTGAGTTTTAATCTTTTCAAATTCCTTATTGATTGCAGGTAATTCAGCCTTTCGATTGCGATGGACAATACAGATATTCATTCCATGCTGAGCCAGCTTCTGAGCAGACGCCAGGCCCAGGCCACTTGAACCACCTAAAATCAAGGCCCAATAATCTGTATGTTCAAATTCTTTTACCATTCCAATAAAACTCTTTGCGCCGAAAATCCGGGGCCATAACTCAACATCAGCCCTTTGTCACCTTTTGCTATTTTTCTATCCATAAATCTTTCTAACACATAAAGTATAGTAGCGCTTGACATATTTCCATACAAGCTAAGGACCTCTTTTGTGTCGTCGATATTTTTGTTTAAAGCCCCGAATAATTGTTCAACTGTTTGTACGATTTTTCTCCCACCGGGATGAAAAATCAAATGGTCAATTTCTTCAATTTTGGTATTATATTTTTCTAAAAACGGATGCACTATTTTCGGGAAGTGTTCTGCAATTGTTTCAGGAACAGCCTGATCGAGTACCATGTGTAAACCTCTATTTTTAATTTTAAAACCCATCATATCTTCTGCATCAAAAAAATGATACATCTCTTCACCCACGATATTAGGGCCTTCTTCAAGTTCATGAGATGACAATAATACACAGGCGGCGCCATCGCCAAAAATCGCCGCGCTCACGATGTTAACCATCGAAAAATCTTGAAGCTGAAAAGTAGCCATTGGTGATTCTACAGCAACTACAGCAGCTCTTTTACCTGGATTGGCTTTTAGGAAATTTTTGGCATAAATAATTCCGGAAACACCGGCAGCACAACCCATTTCCGTCACCGGTAGCCGGACAATATCCTGGCGCATTTTTAAGTTGTTGATCAAATAGGCATCTACGGAAGGAATCATGATTCCGGTACAACTTACTGTAATCAAAAAGTCAATATCCTGTGGTTCCCAGCTCGCTTTTGCAAGTGCGTTATTCAAAGCTTTTTCAGCTAATTCAATGGATTCTTTGATATAAATATCATTTCTCTCTTCGAAAGAAAGATTGGAAAATATATCAACCGGATCCATGATAGAATAGCGTCTTTCAACTCCTGCGTTTTCAAATATTTTTATTGCTTTTCGTTGAAACCTTTTTTCCTGACCGTTCAACCACATTTTTATATAAGGCAAAATCTCTTTCGTATTTCGAGTATATTGAGGCAATTGTTTGGCTACGGCTTTTATTTTTACACTCATAAAATGATTGCTAAATTTTCAAATTGTCAATTGTCCATAAATAGCGGAATGCCCACTTCCAGTGAATAACATAATTTCTAAGTTTTAGTTTGTGTGAATATCGAATTAAATCCACTCTTTTGAAACCTCTCAAAATTGAAGTCAATCCATCATCACGAACCATCGAATTAGAAATCGTCATGCATAAAAGTTTGAATAAATAATATGCTAATGCATTTCTGTGTAAATCATTTACAATGACGCCTATCCTGGCTTTTGAAGTCATTGCAGATATTAATTGTATTATTTCGTTTTCTTTGAAATGGTGTAAAAACAAATTCAACAATACTAGATCATAATTCAAATTGGAAAATTCCTCAGAAAAAATATTTTGTGAATGGTAGGCAATCTCCTGATAATCCCGAGATAATTCTCTGGCATATTCAATTGCAAATTCGTTTGCATCAACCCCAATTAGTTTAAAATTGCGATTATACTTCCGTCCAAAATCAGCTATGAGGCGAAGTAAATCTCCATTTCCACAGCCTACATCAATGATAAATATTTCTTCTTTTAATGGTAATTTGTCAATCAGTTTTTTCAATGCATTGAGTGTAGTCCTATTACCTCCCAACCATTTATTGATTCCCGAAAGTTTGTCTAAAGTGTCTCGAAGCAATGCTCCTCCCAGGGTAAAATCATCCATTATTTCGGATTGTGTAGTTCTCTGTTTTGTATTTACAATCATGGAATTTGATAGTGTCTCTAAGGAAACACCTCTGAATTAAAAATGTTTCTTATTGGTAAGCGTCGATTGGTCTTCCATGCGTTTGCCTGATAAGGACCGGCAATAATTTTGGAAACATTGTCAATCCGGACATCATAACTTCTGACAAGCCATCCATCCTGAATAAATGTTGAAAGATCCGCCCCGCAAACAATCTACTTTGAAATTGCTTTTTCCATTGTTTTGCATATTCAAGCTCAAGTGATTCGCGGGTTTGGACATGACCGGAAAAATATTTTTCAATCAATTCAGATAATATCCTGGCGCTATGAATGGCCATTGCCATACCGTTTCCACACAGAGGATGGATCATTCCAGCAGCATCACCACTCATTAAAATATGCTGTTCTACCGGTTGTTTAGGAAGAAAGGAAATTTGACCAATGGTCAGGGATTTTTGAAAAACAGGATCCGCATTGTTAAAAATTTCTTTAAGCTGCCGATTTTTAAATAGTACTTCCTTCTGATAATCTTCAATACTTTTAAATTGTTGAAAAGATTGATAATCTGCTAAATAACAGATATTCAAATGATTATTTTCAATTTTAGAGACACCGCAATAACCGCCTTTAAAATTATATAAAGCAACTAAATCTTCCGGGAAGATACCTTTGTAATGACCTTTGACTGCTAAATAATGTGCCCTGGTTTCAATGAAAGATCGCTTAAGATTCACATCGATATTTGACCTTTTGCCATGGGCGCCAATGATCAATTTTGCAGAATAACTTTGTCCATCTCTTGTCAACACCTCAAACTGATCATCCAAATATGTTACTTTGTCAACGATTGATTTTATGACGGAACAACCAACTTCTTTCGCTTTTTGAAATAGAAGATTATCTAATGTAAAGCGAGAAATCCCACATCCACCCATTGACAATTTTGCCTCAATAGTTTTTCCTTTAACCGTAGTCAGCATAAACCGCGTGATTTGTTTTGCGCCCGCTATCATTGGATCAACTTCTAAAAACCGGAGATAGGGCAACACTTCATTGGAAATATACTCTCCGCAAACCTTGTGTTTTGGAAAATCATTTTTTTCGACGACCACCACCTTCAACCCGATGCCGGATAGGCGAATTGCATTTACGAGGCCGGCCAGACCACCGCCAATTATAAGTACGTCATAGTTGCTGTTCAAATTTTGATTGCTTTATGTGAATCCTGGTTAACTAACCGAAACGGAATTATTATTACCAGTATGCAGAAGATTAAAATTGAAAGAATATTTTTCATAGTTTGATTTAGCAATGTTTTCATAAATCAAATGTAAGAAAACATGCCTGTTTCTTTGGTGATCTTAACCAATTGGCGCACATTGTTCCATCTACCCACAGCATTTTCATTGTAATTATAGATCTTCTTCAAAAACTTTTCTTTGTGAAGGTGAAATGAGGTTAAACGGTGTATATGTGACAGCACCATACGGTATTGTAATTAATAAAGGAAAATATGCAAGATTAAAAAAAATATACCCCACCGAGAAAACCCTCTATATCCGCGCAATTTTATTTTCCATTAACTTTTTCTCTGTTGAATTACGGCTGATTTCCATAGCGTTTTCAAAGCATCTTTTTGCTTCATTAGATTTATTGAGCTTTAGCAACACTTCTCCTTTTATAGCATAAAAAAGTTGGTTTCTCTGATCCTTGCAATTTTCGTTTAATTCCTTCATAGCGATCTCAGGCCCTAATGCCTGCATCACCACCACAATTCTATTCAATTCCAGTGATGGGTTTTTAGTGATCTTTTTCCAATAATTGTAGATGTTTAAAAGTCCCTGCCAATTGGTATTTTCAAACTTATCTACATTTACATATTGACTTTCGACAGCCGCATGAAAATGATATTCACTTTGGTTATCTTCCTTTATTGCCAGGGAAAGAAAATAATTTCCCTCCCTGATCAATTCTTTATCCCAAAGGTTTCTGTCCTGATCTTCAAGGCGGATAAAAGTATTTCCACCTTTCATTCTCGCCTCAAGCCTGGCTGATTTATAACACATCAAGGCAATTAATGCATACAACTTTGAAGTTTTAAACACGTCATGTTTGTAGATGGTTGTGGCTATTTGCAAAGCCTCAAAACATACATCCTCTTTTAAGATCTGATCACCATCTGTTGGTCGATATCCTTCTGTAAACATTAGAAAAATTACTTTTAATACACTTTCCATGCGATCCTTTAAGTATTTATTGGATGGAATTTGCATAGACAAATTGTACTCCTTGAAATGTTTTTTTGCCCTTTGAAATGTTTTTTTTGTTGCTTCATATGTGGGAAAAAGAGTTCTGGATATTTCATGAAGCCCAAAACCAGCTGCAAACTTCAAACATAATATGATACTTTCCTGCTCCTTTAGTTTTGGGTGACAACATGCAAAAAATAGTTTGAGGGTTTCATCCTCAATTTCTGATAATGATGGGTCTTTTACTTCTTCATTAATTTCAGGAAACTCACTTTCTGTGGTTTTTTTTCGCAATTGATCGATCAGGTTATTTTTAGCCACACGATATATCCAGGCGGATGGGTTTTTGGGGATTTCTTTATACCCCCAAATCATCATTGCCTTGTACATGGCATCATGAATGGCGTCTTCAATATTATCAATTTGCCTGGCGCCGTATTTTGAAATAAATATCGACAGCACCTTGCTATATTCATATCGAAACCAATGATCTAATTTTTCATGAACCATAATAAAAAAAGCAAAGTAATGTAGTGATTACTTTGCTTTATAGGAAATCATCGGAATTACATATCCATTGACATAATTTGTCTGACTTCTACGGTTCCGTCATGCTCGTAAATCGGGCAACCTTTCGATATCTCTACTGCAGCGTCCATATTTTCTGCATTTACAATTAAGTACCCACCTACGATTTCATTACCCTCGGCAAAAGGACCATCTGTAATTGTTGCCCCGGATTTTACGACCACTTTACCTTCTTTTCCCAAAGGCAGTCCGTCAACGAGCTGACCATTGCCGGCTAGGCCTCCCATCCAGTTTTTCCAAATTTCCATATGGGCCTGCATTTCTTCCGGTGACTGCTGGGTTCTCACGGCGTCTCCGCCTCTGAATAAATACAAAAACTTTGTCATGATTGATATTAATTAAGTTAAGGGGATATCTAAAATTAACTTATTGAAATTCAGATAGATGTGTTATCTTAGCATCAAAGAATATTAGATGGCACAAATATACAAACCCACTGGCACAAACAGTTTATTTCCCGAAGAATTCAGGTTGGAAAAACTCA
>JAJRQT010000010.1 GCA_024280115.1 Bacteroidota bacterium
AAAGATGTAAAGGCAGAACGCCCATGCAGACGCTGCTCGAGGGAAAAGAAATCTGGAAGGACAAATTTGTAGACCAGATTTAACCTGACAGCCACCAGCTGAAAAATCGGTAACTGTCAGATCAAGTCAGAACTATTACACTATATGTTATACCGCTCTAAATTTTTAGAAAATTGAAAAAGAAAAAGCTATTCCAATATCTGGGTGATAATTTCTTTCAATTTAGGGGCAACCGTATCAACGGTATATTTTTCAGAGTTTTTTATAGCATTTTCGGATAAAAGCGTAACTTTTTCACGGTCGTTCAGTAAATCTTCAATCAGGTCAGGCAGATCCTCTATGTGATCATAAAACATTGAACTGTCCCTTATTTCAGGGTCTAATATATACTCTGATGGATAAATACCAGGTTTTCCCTGACGAATTGTTTCTACAATCCCACTGGTCAGTTCACCACATGAATAATAACTCACATGTAGCGGGCTTAAGAAAAAGTCGGCCCGATTTGCGGCTTCTAAAAACACACTCTCCTTGAGCCACCCATCAAAATACCGAATTGGAAAACCAGCTTCGTCTAGCTTTACCATGCGGTCGTAAACCTGATAGGCATAAGGGTTCCTAGGGCTGCTCAGAATGGTCAGGTTGATATCGCTTCGGCCGCTTTTCCAAAGCTTTTCAAAAGCATCCAATACACCCATATGATCCCGGGAAGATTTTATGATCGAACCCGTGACAACAAATTCCCAGACTTTTTTCTCACTTTTATCTACGGAAACTCCGCCCTTATATAAAGAAAACGGAAGTTTGATAATAGGTTTTTTATAACCATGCTCCAAAGCGAAATTATGTGCCTGGTCTGTATGGACAAAGATCGCCTCATACCTGGGAATACATTTTTGCAATAACATCCTTGTGTAGTTGTGGTGCAAAAATTTACGCAACGAGGCATGGCCAAAAAATTTATATTTAATACCAAAAAACTCAGAGATCCTGCCCGCTCCGGCGATTGTTTTAATCTGATTCTTAAATAGAAAGAACAGTCCAATTCTGAAACCTTGAACCGAATTTATAAACAACAGATCATGTTTTTTATCTATCTCCGGCGTGATCCGGCGCATAAACTGCCATTCATTTTCATTTTTGCCACAGGTCACCCATTTAACATTTCTCTCGATATCTTTGAAAAGAGGAACCAAGTCATCAAATATTCTTGGCAAAGTATAAATTGTTACATCAAATCCACATTTTAGAAGTATTGAGGTTAATGTATGCACAAACACATGATGGCTGTATATCTCAAGGACTGCAATACTGGGACGCTTCCTTCCTGTTCGCTCAGCCATTAAATTCGGTCCGCATCATTATTGGTATCATTTGTCAATTTTCTCTATTCTTTATAATCGTACACTTTATAGCCGTTGGATTTTACCAGCTCATCTCTCTTCGCATGCTCTAAGTCCACCCTGGCCATCTCAGCAACTAATTCTTCAAATGAGATTTTTGGTATCCAGCCTAATATTTTTTTTGCTTTTGTCGGGTCGCCTAACAGCGTTTCTACCTCAGTTGGTCTAAAGTAATTCTCACTCACCCGAATAATGATGTCCCCAACAGACAATTTTGTGTCTTGAGAAGAACCTACACTATCCACGATAGCAATTTCATTGATCCCACTACCTTCCCAGACGAGTTTAATATCAAGCTCGGCTGCTGCCGCATTAACAAAATCTCTTACAGAATACTGTATGCCGGTCGCAATAACATAGTCATCTGCTTTCTCCTGCTGTAACATAAGCCATTGCATTTCAACATAGTCTTTAGCATGCCCCCAATCGCGCAGGGCATTCAAGTTGCCCAGATATAGACAATCCTGCAAGCCCAGAACCAATCGCGCCATTCCGCGTGTTATTTTACGAGTGACAAACGTCTCACCCCTGATCGGAGATTCATGATTAAATAGAATACCATTACTCGCATGAATTCCGTAAGCTTCTCTGTAATTCACAACAATCCAATAGGCATACATTTTAGCAACCGCATAGGGAGACCTTGGATAGAAAGGTGTTGTTTCGGTTTGGGGTGTTTCGCGGACATCCCCATATAATTCTGAGGTTGAAGCTTGGTAGAACTTGGTTTTCTTCTCCAAGCCAAGAATACGTATAGCTTCAAGAATTCTTAAAGTACCCAAAGCATCTGTATTGGCAGTATATTCCGGTTGCTCAAAAGACACGTGAACATGTGATTGCGCTGCTAAATTGTAGATTTCATCCGGTTGAACTTTTTGAATTATATGTGTCAAGCTCAAACCATCAGTCAGATCGCCATAATGCAAGATAAACTTCCTATCTATCTCATGATGATCTTGATAAAGATGATCAATCCTATCGGTGTTAAACAATGAGGCCCGTCTTTTTACCCCATGAACTTCATAGCCTTTTTCAAGTAAAAATTCTGCTAGATAGGCACCGTCTTGTCCCGTAATTCCTGTAATTAAAGCTTTTTTCATATCATTGTATTCCTCAACCGGATGATCCTATGCGCGCGCCACGTCTGGTATCTGTATATACCTTGGCGTATAATATCGGTTATATAAAGTTCTAACAATACCCTCCAATTTAATAAAACGGCTTTTGCTAGGCTTACTGTTAAAGTCATTTAATCGCTAATGCTTTCAACAAATTTTTCAAAATAATGTGCAACATAGTCTAGGTCTTCAAAAGTTAAACTATTATGGCTACCAAGAAGAATACCATTTCTCATGATATAATCCACAACCTTAAAAGAAGAATCTACTTTCTTGTAGGCTTGATTATCCATGAGTGGGTGTTTAGTAATATTTCCCGTAAAGATCGTTCTGGTTTGGATTCCATTTTCTTCAAGATATTGTTGAAGCTGCTTACGCTTCCCCTCTAGTTTACCTTTCAGACAGATTGGGAACGCTAACCAGTTCACCTCAACATCACCAGAAACTCCAAAGGTTGAAACAACCCCCTGATGCCTGGAAAAGAATTCTTTCAAATGTGCAAAGTTATCCTGACGGATAGAAATATTATGATCCAGTTTCTTAAACTGCTGAAGGGCAAACGCGGCAGAAATTTCAGAAGGGATAAAATTATATCCTATGTCATCAAATACGTATTTATCATCATAATCGAAGCCATCAAGGGAACAGGAAAGGCGGCGTTCAATTTCTTCGGTTTCTCCATACTGGGAAGAACGGCGCCCCCAGCTTCTCAGGGATTTTGCTTTCATGAATATTTTTTCATCATCGAAACAAACAATACCACCGGTTCCTGCACCTGTGATAATATGAGAAGCATAAAAACTCGATGTCGTTACATGAGAGTAATGGTTCCCATATTCACCCTCATATTTATACCCGATGGTGTCACAAGAGTCTTCTATCAGAGCTAAATTATGTTTCTCCGCCAGAGCCCCCAATCTTTTCCAGTCAGGAATGTTACCAATTAAATTAGGTATCATTATCGCCGCCGTTTTATCCGTAATTGCGTTTTCTACCTCATCTAAGTTTGCTTGAAGGTTGCCCATTTCCGCGTCCGTAAACACTGGCACCAGTCCACATTGAACCAAAGGCGCAATAGTAGTAGAAAATGTAAGAGCAGGAGTAATAACCTCTGCCCCTTTAGGCAAGCCTAGTGATAAAATCGCGATCAAATTAGCAGATGAGCCTGAATTTACCATCAACCCATATTTCTTGCCAAAAATACTTGCAACTCGATTTTCAAATTCCTCAACGTTTTTGTTTGTGACCAAACAATGACGCTGGGTACGCAAAACCTCAACCACAGCTTCAATTTCTTCTTCACCATAATTTGCTTCGGCGTATAAAACTCTTCTATTTTCCATATCGGTTTCTCTATAATTTATTAAAAATATTCTGCTTTTTTAAAACAAACCCCTAATTGGTCTTTTTCAGAAATAATCGGAGTTTCTTTATTTGGCCATGGAATGGATAACTCCTGATCAGACCATATAACACATCGTTCATGCTCAGGGGAATAGGGTCCAGTACACAAATAAGATAAAATACATTCATCTGAAAGACATTGAAACCCATGTGCAAATCCAGGAGGAATCCACAATAATTCTTTGCTGTCGTCATTTAATTCAACGGTGGCATACTGCCCAAATGTTGCAGACCCACTTCTCATATCAACAATGACATCAAAAACTAAACCCGAGACAGCAGTAACCAACTTTCCTTGGGTTTTACTAACCTGATAATGTAGCCCTCTGGTAACGTTCTTTTTCGATTTTGAGAAATAACTCAGGCAAATACTTCCCTCAATTTCTGGGATAAATTCCATCAAACGAGGGTTGATAATTTCGTATAATGAACCTCGTATATCGCCATACACGTCAGGCGTTATGACCAGAGCTGTTTCCAATAGGACTTTGCTTATCTTCATAAATATTCACAATTCATTACCTAGGCTGAGGCTACAAAAATTTTTAATTTGGTAAATGATATCCTTCACATCATCATTGGACAATGAATCATGAATAGGGATATTTAAGGCTTGGTCAGAAAAAATTTCACATTTTTTACATTCCATGGAATATTTTTGAAAAATAGGGATCCTATGTAAAGGGTAATATCTAAATGTTGAATATATACCATTGTTTTTGAGGTGCATTGCCAGTTCATCTCGGTGTTCCGTAATTACCGTAAAAAAATAATTTGAATAACGCACTGCCGTATCACCCTGTTCTATATATGACAGCCAGTCTAGATCCTTAAAGGCGTCTTCATAAATTGAGCGTATCTCGCTCCGTCGGGAAATGCGTTGCTCCAATTTACCAATCTGAGGGAGTCCAATTGCGGCATTGATATCGGTAAATATGGACCTTCGCCCTGGAGACTTAATATGGTATTCCCACCAAACGTTTCCTCCCTTGGAGCGGTCCAATCCACTTTTTTCAGAGGCACTCAATCCCAAATATGTATATTCTCGGAAACGCTCCATGATTTGTGCATCTTTGATATAAACCCCCCCGCCTTCTCCACAGGTTAACAGCTTCATGGCATCGAATGACCAACAACAAAAATCAGCGTCTTGACCACTAAATTTTCCCTGTGCGAAAGTTCCCAGCGAAGGTGCGGCATCTACAAATACAACCGAATTTTCCCCGACAATATTTCTGATCGCCTTAATATCATTTGGTATGCCGCCATAATCAGTAACAAAAACAGCCGAACATGAGGTATCATAATATTTTTGGAGCTCATCTAAACAAAGGTTACCGGTAGTTGGATCAATATCGACGATTATCGGCGAAAGACCAGCTTCTATAATGGCCGACGGTAGAGCAGGAAAGGAGTTTGAAGGAATCACGACACATGATCCGCGCGGAAGATTAAAGACACGAATGGAGGCAAAAAGAGCATCTGTACAGCTTGCAATCGTGTGGAATTCTGATCTTTGAACTTTTAAATACTCACACAAATCCGCCTCAAACTTATTAGTAAGCTTACCTTTTCCCAGCCATCTGGATTCAAACACTTCCTCTAAAAGTTTTTCAGAATCCTTGCAGACATTTGGTTCAAAAATATTTATCATTACTTTTTCCAACGGCATTTACATGCCAATTATATCCCGCCAGCTATTATTCAGAACGCTTAAATACCTCACTCCCAATTTCGAGTAAATAGCGCCCATAATCAGTTTTCTTCAATGCGTTGCCTTTTTTTAGAATTTCTTCCTGTGAAAGCCAACCGTTATTATATGAAATTTCTTCCAAGCAGGCAATTTTAAAGCCCTGTCGCTGTTCAATAGTTTGCACAAATTGCCCCGCCGCAATTAAACTGTCATGAGTTCCCGTATCAAGCCAAGCAAAACCCCTATTTAGTAATTCTACATTTAATCCACACTCAATATATAAACGATTTAAATCAGTAATTTCTAATTCCCCTCGTTCAGAAGGGTTAAGCTTTTTTGCCATATTTACGACCTTGTTGTCATAGAAATACAATCCGGTAACAGCATAATTAGATTTAGCTACTTCAGGTTTTTCCTCCAGAGAAAGTACGTTTCCTTTTTCATCAAATTCAACAACACCAAATCGTTCAGGGTCTTTGACCTGATATCCAAAAACCGTTGCGCCTTCTTCTCTTTGCACGGCACTATTCAGAAGGTCAGTCAAACCTTGACCGAAGAAAATATTATCCCCAAGAACAAGACAAACATTATCATCTCCAATGAATTCTTCCCCTAAAATAAATGCCTGAGCCAACCCTTTGGGTTCGGGCTGAACCATGTATGTCAAACTTATACCAAAATCTGAGCCATCCCCCAGAAGCTTTTCATAATGAGGAAGATCATCTGGCGTGGAAATAATCAATATATCTCTAATCCCTGCCAGCAACAAAACCGACAGAGGGTAATAAACCATCGGTTTGTCGTAAATCGGCAAAAGCTGCTTAGAGACAACTTTAGTAATTGGGTGAAGTCTGGTCCCAGACCCTCCCGCTAAGACAATTCCCTTCCAAATCACTCTATTTCCCCTCACTGGAATTTATGTTACGATAGCTACCGTCCAACACCCGTTGGCACCAGCCTTCATTAGCGAGGTACCACTGTACGGTTTTGCGAATGCCTCTCTCGAATGTTTCTCTTGGCGTCCATCCGAGACTTGTTTCAATTTTGCTTGCATCAATTGCATATCTCTGGTCATGACCAGGTCTATCCGCGACATAAGTAATTAAATCCTCATATTTTACCATCCCGAAAGATTTATTAGGAGCCAATTCTTCAAGAATGTCACAAATGATTCGAACAACTTCGATATTTTGTTTTTCGTTATGCCCCCCAATATTGTAAGTTTCTCCTAACTTGCCTTCTTTAAGAACTGTCAATAGCGCCTCAACATGATCATCGACGTACAACCAATCACGAATTTGTTTTCCACTACCATATATTGGCAGAGGCTTACCAGCTAAAGCGTTCAAAATAGTTATAGGAATTAATTTCTCAGGAAATTGAAAAGGACCATAATTATTGGAACAATTTGTGATCAGTGTAGGTAGCCCATAGGTGCGTTGCCATGCTCTTACTAAATGATCCGAACTTGCTTTTGACGCAGAATAAGGAGAACTTGGATTATAAGACGTATCCTCACGAAACAATGAACCATCATTCTCAAGGTCCCCATACACCTCATCCGTAGATACATGATGAAACCGGAATAAGTCTTTTTTATAAGATGCCAGTCCCCGCCAATACTGCCGGGCAGCTTCCAATATAACATACGTGCCGATTACGTTAGTCTCGATAAAGACCCGGGATCCATCTATAGACCTATCTACATGGGATTCTGCGGCTAAATGTATAATTGCGTCAGGTTGAAAGTCTTGAATAATATTTTTCACTTTCTGGCTATCGCATATATCCGTCTGCGAGAATGTATATCGACCTGATTTTTCAGCCTCAGCAATTGAATTCAAATTTCCCGCATAGGTTAATTTATCTACATTCAGAATTTCATCGTTGGTGTTTGATAGAATATACCTTATGAGAGCCGAGCCAATAAAACCAGCACCACCCGTAACAATAATTTTCATTGATAATATTTACCTCTGTTCCAAATATAAATTACGGTTGCACTGATAATAATAACTCTTCTGGCATGATTTGGGGAATGTCCGCCCCTCATAGCTGTGTTACACAAACTGTCAGTTTAGCGAACTGTACTTTAATAATATTATATCAAGCATTGGTCAAGATAATGTTGAAGGGTTATCAGAATCTTAAGCCAGAATCTTTTCTATTATTTGTATATTTACCCATTGTTCCCGGTCTGGCGACAAACATTGCGTTCCAACCCTAATCCCTTAATCTAAATAGTCGTTCCTAAAAAACCATTGAAAGTCTTATGGAATAAGAATTCCCAAGACTATAAGTATATTGTAAACTGTGAGATGCCCCTAGTTTGTTAGACACCTTGCCTCTTCACTATTGTTTGTTGTTCAAAATCTATTGGTGACAACAACCTATTGTTACCATGTTTTCTTTTTGGGTTGTAGAAAAACTCGATATAATCAAACACATCTGGTAATACCCCCATTTTTAGAGGGTTTCAAAAGTAGAACTATTTAAGCGACCATAGGTAACATACCTGCACCTTGGACCAGTTTCTGTATTGGCGTTATACCGCCGATGGCCATATTGGGCCGTTCATTGTTATAAGTCCA
>JAJRQT010000011.1 GCA_024280115.1 Bacteroidota bacterium
AATATATGCCAAGTGGAACACTCCAGGCACCGCTCTTTCTCCAATTTCATAACGAACCTGATCTCAGGACTTATTGCATATTCTTTCTTCCCTAAAAAACCAGCAATAAAATATGAAGAGGTCAAAACAACGCAAATAGCCCTGTTTTAAAATCGAACTCAGGTTAAAAAGTGTTTATACTCCTCAAAATACCTCCTTATTCTATAAATTTAATTTTAACCGAATACCAGTAACAAAATTTAATTTCATATTCCATTTCCCCAGAATTTGCCCTTTCTTTTAACCGGCTTCTAAAGTTTTGGTCTTTTGGGACCATTATAAGGTTTAGCTCCAAAATGTTGCCCGGTCCTGGGTTTTACGGAAATCAGGTTGGGATCATCAGTCTTAGGTGCAGAGATCAACCCATGGTATCTCCCCATCCAATAGTCTAATATAAAACTGTTAGGCTCCATTACCCGGTTGCCATTTTGGCCACCATCCAACACCATGACATACCTGCTATTGCGGGTAACGGCAATTTCTTTTGGAGACATCGCCTTGCTGCCATTTTCATAAGCTCTGTATCCGTCAGGAGTGGCCAGGTCAGCACGATAGGAGTTTGTATAATTATATCCAGTACAATCCAATTGCCAGGCCCTCATATGATCCAATGATTGTTTTTGTTCGCAATCGTTGCCCGTAATGGCACCATAGCTGTAATTGTACCTTGGAACCTGCTCAATTCTTTTAACCTCCCAGGTGCGTGCAAGACTTCGCAGATAAACAGATTTATCAACAGGATCGTCGGTATATCGAAGCAAAGTATAGTAAGATCTGAAGGCCAGGTTGTCATCCCACGGCGCAATATCTGCAGGAGGAAATACATTCTTTTGTCGTACCGTATTAGTTCGGTATCCCCACTTTACTAATTGCTGATATCCATCTTCAAATTTTTGGTCTCCAGTTAACGCATAGGCCGTCCGCATAAATGTCAGAGCTTCAAGTCCGTTGACTCCCCTATCCATATAGCCATAAGGCCTCAGTAAGTATTCCGGATTCCAGCGTCCCCAACGGGTAGGTTCTCCATCCATACCAATCAAAACCCATCCGTTATCCATGATGTAAGAAGCAATTTTGGCCAGATGATCCCTTGCTATCTCTTTTTCTTTTCCATTTGCTACAAGGTCATGAAAGATGGATACTGCAAAAAAATGTGCAATAATCTCATCGCTCGAGGTATCTCCTTTCCAATGCCAATCTCCTTTGGATGCTTTATGCCATTTTGCAGGCAGCCCACCGGAACCATGCGTTGACAATTCATCCTGATCTCCCGATTCTGACCATATTGACCTTGCGACATAACCATCAATTGGAGTTATCCTTTCCATCCAAAGCATGGCTTTGAAAGACTCAACGGCTTCCTGACGGGCTTTTTCATCACCAGTTACTACATATTTAAAGCTCATCGCCGCAAGATACGGAGCTGTATGTCCGCCATCATTATCACTAATTTCCCTTATCCATTCACCTTCCTTTTTATAAAGAGTATGAATAAATCCCAATCGTTTGTGCCCCCACTCTTCCATGTGTCGTTCATAGTAATCCACTTTTTTCCGCAACGTGTATGGTTCATATTTTATAATTCCAATCCCCTTCTCTGTTGCGATGTAAGCGATATTATTTCCAACAGCTATGCCATTCACATGATCACCTGGTAGCCAATGGTCAGCGGCAAAATAATGCCAGTCATCGTCGAGCATACGTACGACCCCTTTAGTAGTCCCGATCCACACATCGTCGTCAAAACCTTTCTCAAGGCATGTTGTGTTTTCATACGGAAGTCCATCCTTACCCTCCAATACAAAAAGAGATGCTCCACGTAAAACTCCTAAACCCCGGTCCGTGCTGATGAACAATCTACTTCCGAAGCTCAGCATATCCCTGGTTACTTTTGATGGGAATTTGCCCCAATCAATAAAATCGGTATTGACAATACGACCATCCAATAAAACCAATTTTCCCGGTCTTAAGATGTATAAAGTACCATCGTATGATTGGATACGCTTGATGGGACCCAGGCGGACTGGATCAGCGTGCAATTGTGTACCATCCTCCATCAACATGGTGACATCGCTGGAATAATATCCTCCTTCTGGTTTCATGTTGATAAATTTACCGTTTTCCAATCTATAAATATCTTCACTTGTCGCCCCATAGATAGCCTGATCGTGCATGCAGATATCAACATATTCACTGTCATCTATCTTTAACCATTTATCTGCATTAAACTGATAGATTCCACCTGTGGCAAGCGCCCAAATGCTTTCATCAATGGTTTTCAGTCTTTTTACATCCGATGGTGCATCAGACATAGATTGCAATTGATCATCTTTTAAATTAAAAACCTGTCCATCTATCACAGCAAAACAGTTTTCGCCTAAAATAGCGACATCCTGTACAGGCTTTTCGGTTTGGATTTTTGTTGCTGATTCCTGCAAATAAATATCATCATTCATCGGCTTCCAAATACGATTGGGTTGATCGTAAAGATTTTGCCCATAAAGCAGTGTAGAGGTAAATAATAATACGAATTGGAAAAATAATGTCGAAATGTTCAGTCTTTTCATCGGAATAGAATAATGTTCAATAAATTTTTTAATCGGTTGCAATAGTTTTAAACCTCAATATAGAAATTCATTTTTTAAAGAGAATAATTGGGTTTTAACAAATTAGCTGCATCACTTTATCTACTCTTGATTTTGCTTTTACTACTACTGCATCCGAATTATTGTAATGGTTAAAACATTATTCCTGTGATATTTAATGAATATCATAATTATCTGACGGAATTTAAACACCAAGATTCATGAATTAGCAATAAAAATTCAACAATTCACTTTTGTATTTAAAAAAAGGACAGTTATATTTGCACTCGCAAACAAATAAGGTCCGTTCGTCTAGGGGTTAGGACGCCAGGTTTTCATCCTGGTAGCAGGGGTTCGATTCCCCTACGGACTACAACAAGGCGTTAACTATCAATTAGTTAACGCCTTTTTTTATGGATTGCGGACGTAATTGAGGAATTTTTATTTTATATATTTTCTACACATAAATATGACAATTTGGTCTAAACCTTATTTCTTGTAGGTGATCATGTCATCGACTCATCAGACATCGCCAACGATGTGTATGAAATATCCTATTAATCGATGTTAGTTTCAGAATTTACACGACTCCTTGAATTAGAATTGCGCTTTATTTCGAAGTAGTAAATAAATTCCTGGCAATACTGTATCAAATTAAATGCTCTCTTCAAATTTTAGTCGATCCAGTATCAGCACTCCTCATAAATATATTACGATTAATCTACAGGCTGGATCAACCTTATGCTCTGCACATAATCATTGTTTTTGGCACTAAATAATAGAGACTCATTCCTTGTTTTAACAAACTCCAAATACCTGACGTCACCAGGGATATATAGACCACTTTCGGAGAGTGGAACTGGTGTGAAATATCCATTACCATCACCTCTAAGCCATAAGCCTATTCCTGCATCATCTCTGGTAGTCTCCGGCTCCATGGCATATAGATTACCAGCCAAAACCAGATCTTTAAAGCTATCCAGATCTATATCCTGAATAAGAATGGCATTCACATTGGAGATCTGAGCAGGAATATCTAATGGAGTAAGTTCGAATTTACCATTACCTTTATTCTCGATATAGGATGTTGCCAGCGTGTGTATTTTATAATGTAGAGCTTTGTTCAGGTTTCCCTCGCCATATATGTCATAAAGAGTTGATATAGAAAAACCATTGTTGGTTAATATTGTATCTCTTAATCCTGGATTTTGCTGCATAGATTTCATGAAATCATTGACGGGATATAGCTTGCCATCCTGGTGATATCCCATCGAGATGTCCAGGGAATTATTTCCATCAAGATCAGCGGCGAAAATTTCCAAAGGTTCATCCCGTCTTGCAGGATCGGCTATACCTTAATGATGGATCCAATAATTTTAAAAAACTAACCAACGCATTACCGGAAATGACTGAAAGTGGTTCTTGTGTTAAACCATATGACTATGATGGTGACGGCGATCTCGATCTTTTTATAGGAGGCAGGCAGAATCCCGGTAAATACCCCAACCCAGTATCGAGTTATATTCTTAAAAATATTAGCCTTGACGGAGAAATTAAATTTATAAATATAACCGCTGAAGTGGCGCCTTGACTCACAAACATTGGCATGGTCACAGATGCCAGTTGGACAGATATAAATAATGATAATATCCCGGAATTAATATTAGTAGGAGAATGGATGCCGGTAACTATTTTTCAAAAAGAGGGAGACGAATTTATTGACATTACTGATAAAGCAGGGTTATCTGGGGAAATCGGATGGTGGTATTGTATTACTTCATTTGATTTCGATCAGGACGATGATGAAGATTTCGTAGTAGGAAACCTTGAATTAAATAATAAAATCAAAGCCAGTCGGGAGGAACCTTTTGAGATTTATGCGAAAGATTTTGATAATAATGGAAAACCGGATACGGTGATCGGATATTATCAGGATGGACAATTGTATCCTTTTCATGATTTTAAAATGTTGTCAAAACAACTCCCCTATTTAAAACAGAAATATTCTACATTTGACGCTTATGGAAAGGCATCCTTTGAGGATGTTCTGGGTAAAGAAAACCTTAAAAAAGCCCTGCATTATAAAGCGACAAACTTTGCAACATGTTATATTGAAAATCGTGGAGGTCTTACCTTCAAAGTAAAACCTTTATGTAATTTAGCTCAGATATCATCGGTAAATGGCATTATCGCCAAGGATGTGGATAACGATGGTTTTATGGATCTTGTTATAGCTGGTAATTTTTATGGATTTGAAGTATCTATCCCCAGAAATGATGCCAGTATAGGCTTATTTTTAAAAGGAAATGGAAACGGCGATTTTGATCCTATTCCCTATCATAAATCGGGATTATCATTAAAAGGTAATTTTCGGGATATAGAACTAATCAAGATCGGAACTGAAGGGCGACAAGGGATTATCGCTGTAAAGAACAGTGATTATGTTCAGATTGTTGAAATAAATACTACTATTATGGAATAACTTCATTTTTTAAAACCAACATTATGGATAGACAAGACAATTTTCCCAATAAAAGTATGACTGCTTTTATTCTCGCCAACATCATATTACTGATGATGTGCTCTCCGAAAAAGCAATATCCTGTCAGCCTTGAATTTGATTCCTATGTATTTCGTTCAGGAGATAACGGAGACAACTGGTGCCTGACCTGGGCTGCAGATGGAGATTTATATACTTCTCAGTGTGATGGCCGGGGTTGGTTGAATGAAGACGGCAGTAAAAGAAACTTCAAAAACAACCACATATGGCGTATTTCAGGAGGCCCGGACAGTGCTTCATTTAAAACTACCATGCTAACAAATGCGCCGGACTATTCACGGAAAGCCCAGGAAGTAATATATGGTCCCATCGAACCAGGTGATGCCTATGAAGAGTTTCCTCAAAAAGATCGGCTGGATGTATGGAATTGGTATGGCTATGGGATAGTGTCAATTGATGGCAATATATATCAGTTCATTTCGCATGTCGGTGATGGTTTTGGATTTGGCTGGTTTGATGGATCACAACTCATATGGAGGCCCAAAGAACAAAAAAGCTGGAAACGTTGGAATGGTACCGATGCCAATGATGATGATAAATGGTTGCTGAATGAAGGAGGTAATCAGCAGTTCTTTTACAAGGAGCCGGATCTTGCTTTTTCATTTATAACAATTGCTCAATTTGGCCAGGACTATGTAGAAAATAAAGACGGATATGTATATCTGTATTCACCGGAAGGAAAAGAGAAAGCAGCCAATCTGAATATGGCACGGGTGATGAAGGAAAATATACTTGACAAAAATAAATGGGAGTATTTTGTGAAGACTAAAGAAGATGGAGACGCTGAATGGGTAGCCGGTGATATTTCCAAACGAGGAATTGTTCATACATTCCCAGAAGGTTGGGGATTTTATTCCTGGTCGCCCAGTGTAGTTTGGAATGAGAAATTGGGCCTTTTCATTATGGCCGTTGCGGGCACCCAGAAGCCGGGTACCGGCGGAGTGCTTGAAGATTATATGCATTACGAAACTGCTGGATTGATGATGCTTTATTCTGAAACTCCATGGGGGCCATGGCACCAGTTTTATTGGGATGAATCCTGGGATGTGGGCAATCCTGAAAACAGGGCCTATCTTCCTCAACTATCACCAAAATGGATCTCCGATGACGGTAAATCTATGTATATGGTCTTTTCAGATTGTACCCAGGGTTATACAATTCATTATAAATGGAACATGCAGAAATTCAGTTTGGTTTTTGATAGTTACACCAATTAATCGCTGGTTTTGGCTAAGTAGAGTTTGTCCATAATGTCCGATCTCTGCGTTACGCCTGCCTGCGGTAGGCAGGCTTGTTTCTAAAAAACTCATTTGCGAACGTAAACTCCGTTTTTTAGAAACTGCACAAGCCTTGATCTCTAACATTCTGAACAAACTCTGACTTTATAGACAAACTCTAAGT
The DNA here is from genome assembly GCA_024280115.1 of Bacteroidota bacterium. GTDB lineage: Bacteria > Bacteroidota > Bacteroidia > Cytophagales > Cyclobacteriaceae > JAAUQL01. Next base: position 6,586 of record JAJRQT010000011.1, read on the forward strand.
AAAGAAATCGCTTTTGTATAAACTACCTTAAAAATGAAACTCAGGAAATCTAAATTGCGAAATATGATAATCCCGATCATTGCAATAGTAATACTTTTTCAGTGTCAACAAAAGGCTGATAAAAAGTCCGGACAAGATAAAATAAGTCAAAATCCAAAGACAGGTAATGATATGAAAATAACTAAATCTATTTATGGAACTACTGAGAGTGGCGAACAAATAAACACTTTTAGTTTAACGAATGGAAACAATGTAGAAATTAAAATTATTGAGTATGGAGCGATTGTATCAGGTATAAAAGTTCCTGACAGGACGGGAAGAATAGATGACATTACCCTGGGGTATGATGACCTTGAAGGCTGGGAAAATGATCCGTATTACTTTGGCGCAACTGTTGGCCGTGTAGCCAATAGAACAGGTGGAGCAAGTTTTACATTGGATGGAATAACCTACGATCTGGCTCCAAATACTTTGCCGGACTTCGGAAAAAATCATTTACACGGTGGAGTAATTCCATTCAACAAGGTGGTCTGGAAAGGAAGTGAATTTCAAAATGAGCGTGAAGTAGGAGTGGTTTTAGAATACTTTAGCAAAGATGGTGAGGAAGGGTATCCCGGAAATCTTACCTGCCAGGTGATTTATTCTTTAAACCACAAAAACGAATTGAAAATCCTGTATAAAGCGACTACTGATAAAACCACGATAGTAAACATGACGCATCATAGCTACTTTAACCTCGCAGGTGCAGGAAATGGAACTATTCTCGATCAACAGGTTCAGATAAATGCTGATCGTTACACACCGGCAGATGAAGATCTGATTCCGACCGGTGAAATCGCCATTGTTAAAGGTTTGCCAATAGATTTCCTAAAAGAACAAACTATTGGAGCAAGAATGAAAAAGATGGAGAAGAAGAAGTTTACCGGATACGATTTAAATTATGTGTTGAATCAAGCGAATAATGAGTCACTCGTTTATGCAGGGAAAGCCGTTGACCCTAAAAATGGAAGAGTATTGGAGGTTTTTACAACACAACCCTGTATGCATTTTTATACCAGTAATTTTCTTGAAGGGAAACCCGGGAAGAATGGACAAAATTATGAAAAGTACGGAGCATTTTGTTTTGAACCCCAGGGATATCCCGATGCGGCAAACAAACCACAATTTAGTTCGATTGTTCTAAAACCCGGAGAAGAGTATATTCAAACTATTGTTTATAAATTTTCAATACAAAAGTAAATAGTTAATTTCTATATGGAGCGTAAAAAAATTAGAAACTGTTTGGTTATACCTGAATTGAGCTCACTGTCAAATGATGATTACATTTCGTTTTTAGAAACATCACTTTTTCTACTAAAAAAATATTCCCAGTAAAGACCTTTTTAGAACACCAATAAAGCAAGGGCATATTGGGGGTTAATTTTAATTGAATAATAGCAAATTCTAATACTAATGAAGAAAACACTATTCTTTTCTGCAATTGTAGCTGCTCTCGGAGGCTTATTATTTGGCTTTGATACTGCTGTTATCTCCGGCACGACATCATGGCTTTCCACAGTATTTGAGTTATCAAAATTTGAGCTTGGGTTTACAGTAGCCAGCGCTTTAATAGGAACAATAATAGGCGCACTGACTATTGGGAAATTAAGCGATAAATACGGCAGGAGATATGTGCTATTTATTCTTGCTATTTTTTATTTTGTCTCCGCTGTTGGTACTGGCCTCGCATGGGATTGGTACAGTTTTCTTTTCTTTAGGTTAATTGGTGGTATTGGAGTTGGCGGAGCTTCGGTTGTTTCGCCAATGTATATTGCTGAAATATCACCTGCAAAACTGAGAGGAAGGTTGGTAGCTGTTGCCCAGTTAAATATTGTCCTTGGAATGTTGATAGCATATTTATCAAATTACGTTATTAGCGAATTAGCACTCGGTGCAATTGAATGGCGGTGGATGTTTGGCGTTGAAGCAGTTCCCGCAGCTATATTTTTTGTTTTCTTATTTAGCACACCACGAAGTCCTCGCTGGTTAATCGCTAAAAATCTAATAGATGAAGCAAAGGTTGTTCTTGATAAATGTGGTACAGATTCAGGGAACATAGAAGATGAAATTATCGAGATTCAGAAATCCCTGGATCTTCAACACCATGCCATAAAAGAGCCGTTTTTCACAAAAAAATACAGAATACCCATAATGCTCGCAGTAATGTTGGCTTTATTTAATCAACTGTCAGGGATCAACGCAGTGCTGTATTATGCCCCGGACATTTTTAATATGGCAGGATTTGGCAAAAGCGCAGCTTTGTTAAACAGCATGGGTGTGGGAGGTGTATTTTTTATTTTTACAGTTGCCGCAATGGCTGTAATTGATCATATGGGCCGTAAGAAAATAATGATTGTTGGCTCAATTGGTTACATTATTAGTTTGAGTACTATTGCGTGGGCTTTTCTTAAATACGGAGATAATTTTACTGAAACAGGGAGCATGATCGTATTAGTGAGTATCTTTCTTTTTATAGCTTCTCATGCGTTTGGTCAGGGTTCGGTAATCTGGGTTTATTTAAGTGAAATATTTCCTAATAGAGTCAGGGGGCGCGGTCAATCCCTTGGAACAGCAACTCATTGGATTGCCGCGGCAGTCATATCCTGGACTTTCCCGTTAATTGCTGAAGTTTCGGGTGGCTATACTTTTGCTTTTTATGCTGCCTGCATGGTGTTACAGCTTTTTTGGGTGATTTTTAAAATGATAGAAACCAAGGGAATTTCCCTTGAAGCAATACAAAAACAATTGGGAATTGAGTGAAAATTAAATTATTTAAAGTCAAAATTATGAAATCTATAAAGTTATTTGTTGCCTCATCGATACTTGTTGCAACATTATTTAATTGCGAAACGAAAGAATTGAAAAAAGTACCTGTTGATATTCAATTTCACCAAGAAACCCTTAAACGCTTAGGTGCTCACGGCGATAATTGGTGTATCACCTGGGCTAAAGACGGATCACAAATTGTATCCATGTGTGATGGGAACTGGCTCAATATTCCCAATGGTGGATATCATAACCATTTGTTTAGAGTAACTGGAGAATCGGAAGATTTTCAACGGGAAGACATTCCAAATTATCCGGATTTTAGTGGCGAGGAAGGCAGTTGGTTTGGTTATGGTATTGTCTCGGTTGACGGTAATATTTACTCAGCCGCTTCCAAAACACCTGGCACAAGCTGGTCAGGGCCTTTTACTGGTGTTAAATTATTAAAATCACCTGATAACGGAGAATCCTGGTACCGTGTTGATCGAGCAGGAAATGAACTATTTCTCAGCGCCAAAGACAGTATGAGGAATGTTGTAAATCACAATGAAATGTTTTCCCTGGAAGAATTTGGTATGCCACACAAGGAACAGCTCGCCTATCCATTTTCATTTTTTGATTTTGTACAAAATGGGCAAAACAACTCGAAGGCAAAAGACGATTACCTTTATATTTATGCCCCGGAAGGAGCATACGCCAACAAGTTGACGATGGCAAGAGTGCAAAAGGATAAATTGGGAGTTAGGAGTGAATGGCAATACTTCACCAATTACGATGATAACAATCAGCCGGTTTGGGTAAATGAAATCGATAAACGCGGGTTTGTATATGAATATCCTGAAAAAAGTACGAAAGGGCATTATTTCGGATGGTACTCATGGCTACCTTCAGTAGTTTGGAATGAGGGTCTTGGCCTATATATCATGGTCAATGGAGGCACTTATGCGGGTCATGGATTGACTGATTCCGATGAAGATTATTATGACGGATGGATGCATACCGAGACAGGTAGTTTAGGATTTTGGTATTCGGAAAATCCGTATGGACCCTGGAAGCAAATTTTCTATACCGATTATTGGATTGTGGATAATGAACTTAGCAGAACCTATCAGCCAAAACTTTCACCAAAATGGATCAGTGAAGATGGCAAAGAGATGACGCTGATTTGGTCGGATGCTATGGAAAACGAAGCTGGAAAATCGCATACAGTAAATTATTTATGGAACCAAATGAAAATCTCAATCGAACTTGAATAATAATCAAAAGTTATTGCCGATAATGTCTTATCCATTTTGTATTTTAACCACATTACTTTACGTATCTGAAATAAAATGAGATAAGTTTAAATACTAATAAGAAAGAGCAAGAAATAACAGTTTAAATAACTCTTGATTAGGTCAATCAAGCTATTTTTCAAATACACAATATTATATTTTATCAATTTACTAAAACCTGAATTTTATGAAAACATTACTGAACCCGATACATCTGTTACCGATCCTCGTATTGATGGTATCATGCAATAGCAAAGAGAAAAAAAGCGATGAGGAAGTTAAAACAGATGCGCTGCCTGTCGAGCTTCGCGTTGGCGCTTATTATACTGAAGCCGAAGCTGTTCAAAATCTTGAGAAACTTTCAAAAAACTATAGCTCTGCTGAAGATTGGAAAGCACGGTCAAAAACCATTCGGGAGCAAATCTATAAAGGCGCCGATTTAGATAAGATACCAAAGGCGAACTGGGAGTATCCAATAAAAGTCATCCAGGGTGAAAAACATGAGATGGGAGACTATAGTGTAGAAAATATTTCTCTGGAAATGTACCCTGGATATTTTGTTAGTGGCAACCTTTATAAACCCGGAAAAATGAAGGAGAAAAATCCAGCAGTATTGAGTCCTCATGGACATTGGTTTGAAGCGGATGACTACGGAAGGTTTAGGGCAGACATGCAAAAGCGATGCGCTTCATTGGCAAAGATGGGTGCAGTGGTTTTTGCCTGGGATATGTATGGTACGGGTGAGGATACTCAACATGGTCACCACAGTCCGGAAGTGTTGACATATCAGTGCTTTAATGGCATTAGAATCCTTGATTTTATAAGTGCCCAGGACTATGTCGATAATGATCGAATTGGGATAACCGGTGCTTCCGGTGGAGGCACGCAGACATTTCTCATTGCCGCACTCGATGATAGAATTGATGTGTCTGTCCCGGCTGTCATGGTTTCTGCTCATTTTTATGGCGGGTGCGTTTGCGAAAGCGGGAAACCAATTCACAAAAGAGGAGATTTTGAAACTAATAATGTTGAAATAGCAGCTTCTATTGCGCCAAAACCGCTGATGATATTAGGCGACGGAGATGACTGGACCAAGAATATTGCCACGGTTGAATTCCCTTACATTCAGAATATTTACAAGTTGTTTAATGCTGCTGACAATACGGAATATGCTTTTTTTAAAGATGAAGTGCATGATTATGGAATATCTAAAAGAACAGCGGCATATGGTTTCCTGGCAAAACACCTCAATTTGGATTTAGCTCAAATACAGGACGCGAATGGAAATATTGATGAGACTTTTGTCACCCTGTTGGATACTGATCAATTAAAGGTTTCTCCTGAAAAAACTCTTGTAAAAGATCCTATGAAATAAAACCTTTAGGGCACACCTACTATTATTTTGACAAACAAAATGAGTTAATAGATGTGCCCTTTAGTATGATGACTCTATGTCATAGTTTCCAGAATAACCTGTTTTCTAATACGTAATCATACATTTCATCGTATAATGTCAACTGAATGTCTAAAATATCATCATAATTAACAAAGGGGTCCGGCGCGTTATCAGAAACTGAGCCATGGCTGCATTCGAAAGTAAAAGCCATTGTCCCGGAAATATGATGCATTGCACCTATGAGGTTAAAGGTAGTTTTAGGTGGGAATTCTTCATCGTCTGCCTTGGGCGTCCAAAACCATTCTGATGGCCAATAAGCCAGGCCTGCTTTTTCGTACCGCTTGTTCAGACTTAAGGCAAAATCATGAACCCTGTCTTTCATAAACATGGCAACGTATGCAGGCTGTAAAACCAATGGTCTGTTTTCATGTGAGTGCAGCGAGACGGTAATGTCAGGAGCTTCCAATCGGGCAATTTCAAGGATCGCTGCAGTTTCTTTAGCCATTGGAGCAAAATACTCATCTTGCATTATATTTATTCCATCATTGTTAAAATACGCTCCTAATATTCTAACATTTCCCTTCATAGGATGAACTGATTTGGCTTGAGGCCAACCCCATGATGTTCCGTCTATTCGGGTACCCTGACCATATTTGGTCATTATTTTAGTGGGTAAGCCAACAAAACTATCGTACGGACATCTTTTACGTCCATCAGGATTCCCACTTGGAATAATGATGGTTCGGCATTTATCTATTTTATTTTTAAGTGACGACCAATCTTTCCCACGGTAATCTTTACCAGTTTCAGCAATATGCATCAGATTTACCAATCCGGCAATTCCTTCTACTTCCTGACCGTGAACCGGCCCAACAAAGAAAACCACAGGTTTAGTAGTGCTGTCTTTTTTTGCATAGAATGCTGGATTTCGGGCAGCTACGGCAGAATTGTAATTTGCCTTCGAATGAAAATCTTCTTTTTCTCCATAATAAACTGCGTAAACAGGCAACCCTCCAGGAGAAGTAGCAATAACTGTGACTTCACCAAGCTTAACATTTTCTACCTCGTTTTCGATATCCGATAATTTTGATTTATAAAAATCTGGTATGTCGGTGTTGTTAGGTGGGTCGCCGGGTTCAATTTTTTCTTGAGAAAATGTCTCGTTCACAGTTATTACCATACAAAAAAGAATGAATAACTTTTGAATTAAATTTTTCATTTTAAATTTTTAAAAAGTTTAAATATTAATTTGAATATGTTTTACTCATAGGAATAATCGCTGCATTCTTCGGTTTTGCCAGGTGTGTTGAGTTTATATTTCTTCACATTTCTGCTAAAGATATTTTTAATTATCTTAAAATTAAATAGACAAGTTTACATGAGGAAATATTATGGCAATAAAAACCCGGACGTTACTCCGGGTAGTTAACTATTATTTTTCAATTATACCGATTATCTCAATTATTTAGAGTGAATAGTGTCAGAATGACGAATTGTCTTTAACAAGTATCGTATCGACAAAACGCTTACAAAACTTCTGATTGGCCGGGAATTGGAAATGGATAAATACCATCCTTATTTGGCAAAATCGGAGGTGTTGAGTTTCCTCTAAGGTTTTCAGGAACCAGTATCAATTGAGAGTTGATCGCATCATCCCATGTGACCATCTTTCCTGAATGTGCAGCCATACGTCCCATTATGGCAGTCATGGTACTTTTAGCTCCATATTCAGTGTCATTTATAGGCTGATCTTTTACAATCGCTTCAAACAGCTTATCGTGTTCTATCTGGTATGGATTTGGATTTTCTTTGTTTCTATACCTCCAGATTTTTTTTCCTGCTAAATCCTTAAGACCCAATCTCATATCTGCACTTCCCTTTGTCCCTTGAAAAGTGGCGATACTTTTACTAAATGTGTTGTTGATAACCCTGACCTGTCCATTGATAATTGAACCATCAGCATAGGTGTATTCCACATAGAAATGGTCGAAAACATCTCCCGTATCCGGTCCTTCTACGGCTGCCCTACCTCCCATACCTTGAGCTTGAATAGGATATGCTCCCTTGATCCAATGCATAATATCTGTATGATGAATATTAAGACCTGCCGGTCCTCCAGCCCAAAGCCAGTTAAAGTAATGATAATTTTTAACCTGAAATTCCAATTCTGTTTTAACTTTCGTTCTCGGAACGACTTCATATTGCCCTTTCATAAAGTAACATGTGCTTGAGGTAATCTCCCCAATCTCTCCCGCTTGAATTCGTTGGACCATCTCTTTAATTCCCGGATCGTAGCGATTTTGAAGTCCGACAACTACTTTAAGATTTTTTTCAGTAGCCAGTTTCCCTACATCCAGCACCTTTCTTAATCCGGGTGCATCAGAGGCGAGCGGCTTTTCCATAAAGACATGCTTATCCTTGTGCACAGATTCTTCGAAATGTTCGGGACGAAAAGCCGGAGGGGTTGCTAAAATAACCACATCTGATGCTTCAATAACATGTTTATAGCCTTCAAAACTCGCAAACTTATTATCATCAGGCACATCAATCTGACCTTTAATTTCGTCAATCCTCATCAAATTCTTAAGACTATTTGTTATTTGATCTTCAAATACATCTGCCATGGCAACCAGACGAATATTTGGTGCGGCTTGCAGGGCCTGGGCTGCGGCACCGGTACCTCTGCCTCCACAACCTACCAAACCTACCTTAATTACATCAGATCCCGATGCATAAGCACTTCGGTTAATCCCCAGGGGATTTATCAGTATTCCACCGGTAATAGCTGCGGTGTGCTTTATAAATGATCTCCTGTTTGTTGATTCTACTTCTTTCATGTATTTACTATTTAAATTTCTCAATGATAATTTTTTATTTGAATTAGGAATTACAATTCCCCGCAATCAGACTTAATTTCATATCCGTTAACGGTTCCAATATCTGTGAATTTTCCATTATTTACAATACAACGATGACCTGATCCCTATTTATTTACAAGGCTAAATCTTAAAAACATACCTGCCAACCTTATTTTTATAGTCAAGATAAGATTTTCCTTGCATCTTTTCCAAATATCCCTCCTCCTCCCTGATCATAAAGTGGAAAGTTATTACTACTCCAATGACAAATATCAAAATAAGCGCTGATGGAATAATAAGAAATATCCCTATAAATAACAGGTCATAAGATAGAAAATAAGGATTTCTGCTAATTGAATATACTCCAGAAGTAACAAGATCCGTTTTTTGGTCATACTTAATTCCAATTCTCCATGAATTTTTCATTTCGAACAAGGCTGCCAAACCAATCACTAAAGCCAATAAAATAAGTATATAACCGGTATATAACAGAAATGGAATTTGTAGAAATGACATGATTACCAAAGCATCAGACACTGATGGATAAAATAAATATGATAAGGTGATTAAATAAATAATTGTGGACAATACCAGCGAAATGGTCAACTTATTCGATTTACCCTTTATTGAGGTTTTTAAACTAAAATATGTTTTCAGGTTGCGAGAAAAAAAAGCAATTAAATAAATGACGATTATCGTCAATATATATATATCCCAAAAAGTCATGAATTTAGCTCCTTACTCAGTAAAGCATACATCTCAGAAATTGATCGGTTTTGCTCGGAAGCTACTTTCCTGCACGATTCATATTCGATGGTAGTTCTTTTCTTTCCAGAAGGCAATTTCACCACTTTTACATCAATTTCTCCCACGGAAGTTTTCATGGTCTTTAATTCACGCTTTAGTGTTTTTCTCGATGCAGGATAACTCCTCACACCAATAGTTGTTGTATTTTCCAATAAATAATTAGTAACATCCTGCAGTTTATCTTTAGCCACAAACGCTGAAATCAATATTCCCGGACGCCCCTTTTTCATGATGATCTGGCTGTAATAAAAATCCAGCGCTCCCGCATTCATCAGACGCTCCTGAAAATCACAACCGAGCAATTCTGATGACATATCATCAATATTGGTTTCAACCATATAAACTTCTTCTCCCTTTTCAGATGAAGTATCACAAATAGTGAGCCTCAAAACATTGGGATGCTCAAAGTTTTTTTCTCCCGGACCATGACCTATTTTCTTTTCAATCAGCACAGGAATATCAAAAGAAGGGTTTAAGTACTTCAGGATAGCAGCTCCGGTCGGGGTAGTCATCTCACCTTTTTCTTTGCCTGTATAGGTTGGTACATCTATCAGTAATTCTTTTGTCGCGGGTGCAGGAATCGGCATCCGTCCATGATCCGCCATAACAAACCCGTGCCCCGTACAAATCGGTGTAGATACCGATTTTTCAATGCCGAGCTTATCCAAAAGAAATGCTGACCCGACAATATCTAAAATGGAATCAATGGCACCCACTTCATGAAAATGAATTTTATTGATATCAACTCCATGAACTTTTGATTCTGCCTTTCCAAGCAAAACAAAAATTTCTTTTGCTATATTTTTCGCATTATCAGTTAAATCTCCCTCATCAATTATTTTAATTATATCCTTCAAATGTCTATGGTGGCTATGTGAATGCCCTTTGGAATGATCGTGGTGGGTGCGATTCGTGATTTCAGTAACTTTGACTGAATGTTCGTTCGGTATTGTGAAAACATGTTTAGGTTCATGCCCCTCATAGATATTATGATCCAGAATTTTTACATGTTTGCAGGATATGCCAGCTTTTTCGACTTTCGTGATTTTTACTTCTACACTATCCAAATTCAACAATCCAGGTAGTCTTTGCAATTCATCGTAAGCGTCGGTAAGCTCGGCAAGTGCGCCAAGAAACATATCACCACTAAGACCCGAAAATGCCTCTATCTTCAGTACAATCATTCTATATATTATCTTCTATAATTATTAAGGTAAACTCCACGGCGGAAAATATACCACCCTTTCTTATCATACATTATTAATAATCCGATAAGCCGCCATGGCAGCGCCATAACCATTGTCAATGTTGACAACAGTGATACCATTTGCACAACTTGAAAGCATGGAGTGCAGGGCGACAGTCCCTCCCTTTCCGATACCATAGCCAATGCTGGCTGGAACGGCAATTATCGGTTGCGGTAATAATCCTCCAACTACAGTTGGCAATGCTCCTTCAAACCCTGCAACTACGATCAGTACTTTAAACTTTTTCAGCTCTTCAATATTGTCTAAAAGGCGGTGTACACCAGCAACGCCTATATCCTGGTACCTTGAAGCTTTCCGGCCAAAATATAATAAGGTATAGTAAATCTCATTGACTAAAAACTGATCGGAAGTGCCTCCTGATAGAATAGCAACTTCATTTTCCTTTTTCTCAATCGGAAATTCACCAATTAAAAGCATCTCAGAAATTGAATCATAAAAGTTTTGATCATAACGCTCGCAAAGGACTTCGGCTTTTACCTTTTGAACTCTCGTTATTAGTGCACTTTGCTTATTTTTCTGATAATCCTCAACGATAGCATCAAGTTGTTCTATAGTTTTTGACGCCCCAAAAATAACCTCCTGAAATCCAATCCGCTCTTTTCTTTTGTAGTCTATCTTGAAATTTTTACTCACGCTATTTCCCTGTTTAATTTTCCCGATACCAACCCTTCCTCGTCAACCTCGCATTTTTCAAATCCTATGTTTATAATATTTTTTCTGATGACATCCTCATATGTTTTTAACATCTCCAATTGATGAGCAGGAACTTCGACTTTTGCCCTGTCTCCAAAATGCCTCACCCTTACATCCTCAAAACCCAGTGTATTCAACATATTTTCCGCCTCTTCAATTTGACTGAGCTTTTCGATAGTCACTTCCTGTCCATAGGGGATTCTACTACTAAGACATGGACTTGCGGGCTTATCCCATGTTGGTAACTTAAAATGTAATGCCAACTCCCGAATCTCACTTTTAGTGAAATTACAATCAGCCAGAGGTTTTAAAACTTTATACTCTTTTGCTGCTTTAATCCCCGGCCTATAATCTCCGAGGTCATCGAAATTTTGACCATTTAATATATCCGTTCCGGGAAATCTTTCTGCAATAGCCTTCAATTCATCATACAAAGTAAATTTGCAGAAATAACATCTGTCTATAGGATTTGATGCATAATTTGGGTTCTCAAGTTCTCTTGTATTTATGACTTCAAGTTTTATATCAAACTCTTCACAAAAGGATTTTGCGATTTCAAGATCTTTACGCTTTAAACTCGGAGAATCTGCGATAACCGCTAATGCATTTTTTTTCCCAAGAAATTTTCTGGAAAGGAAAGCCACAAGACAAGAATCAACGCCACCGGAAAAAGCTACAATCACTTGTTTGCAGTTGGCACTGAACCATTTTTCAATTTCCTGTAATTTGGCCATTCTATGAGGTGATTCCACGATAAAATTTAATTTCTTAATGAGAACAAAGGTTATTGTTTAATCGATAAATAACAATAAATGTTTTTAAAGATAACTATAATAGTCGTCCGAATTGTTTTTTTTATAATAGTAACAGAATGTAAAACCTACTTCTTTAATAAACCAAACTCCTTTTCAATAAGCTCTTTCAGTTGTCTTGCCCCATTATTTCCAGTAGTAACGCATGATATCTCATAGGTTTTTAGCTTACTGTTGGCATCAGTTACAGTTATAGCCGGTAGCGATTTATACGAACACCAGGGAGCATTGATGATCAGTTCGGTAAGTTTATTTACGGTGGCCTCCTCATCGAACTTCTTGTCAATTTCTACTACAAATGTACTCTCTCCCCCACCCTTTTTCAGAAAGTTAAGCTCTATGGTTTTTTGATCAATTTGAGAATAGGGAATTTTAAAATCACTGCCATTGTCAGATTTTATTTCCATTATCAGTAACCCCAGTTTATTAATAACACCTTTAAACTGTCCTGACTTAAAGTTTTGTCCGATATTAAAATCAAACCTTGACTTTATTTGTACCCCGGATATGAAATCTTTTATGAAAAACCATGAAAACAAAACAAAGGAAAGGGTTATGATCAGGATATTTATATATAGCAGATAACTGCTTTCTTTAAACATAAAATTGGCAGACCAAACGGAATATATAGACCAAAAAATCAACTCTGCTATTGGAAAAAATCGATATATCTTATGTAAGCCACCTCCTTTGAACTTAAATCCAACTATCCCTTTTCTGAACAAAAAATTAATTGCCAGAAAAAATATCGTAAGGAAAGTAAATACTAATATGCTCACAACAGTTCTTTTTGTTTTAACATTTTAACAATCTGAGGTTCTGCATGTTGATTGATCACAAAGACACCTTCCGATTTTTCAACAACAAGGCCATTGAGTCTAAGGGGCCTGAGAGCGTCCTCAATCTCCTCCTCATCCTTAGTAAAAACACGCTTGAGTTTATCGATATCCATACGTTTATGAAAGGCAATCTGTTGCAGAATCGTAGTCGCCTCATCTTCAATATCGTTCAGAATTTCGATGTCCGGACTGTTCGGATAGCTAATAAGCAATTGTTCGTTTTTATATTCTTTTATATTGCTAAGCCACGCATTGAGTGTAACTCCAGGGTTCCCTTTAGTAAAATCAAAATACCTGGTGAAAAGCTTTGCCATTTTTAATTGAGGCATACTCTTTTCAGATCTGTTTTCTAATACAAATTCTAATCCACTCGACTGATGTCTTCTCATTATCAGAGTTTTGAGGTTTTCAGAATCAAAAGGCTGGCATTGAATTACACCTATTAAATGATTTTGAAGGTTAAGCACATTGTTGACCAAATCGTAAGCGAAAATATTCATATTGATTACAAAAAGATGCGATTTACTATAGTGGTCAATATCTTTAATAATCTCCTTAAGCAATTCCAAACCTTTTGGTGATCGTTCCCACCAAAGCTCCATGTCATGAAATACAATGACACTACCATGAGGAAGGGTATCGTAAATTTCCGATTTGCTTCTTGGAATTTCTGTAACCTTTCCCAATTCCCGTTCAAAACTTTCAACATTAATTGAACCCTCTAAAGGTGGAAAAACATGGAAAACCTGCTTATCCTTAAATTGTTTTTTCAATACATACTGGCATAAAGTCGTCTTTCCACAATTTCGGTCACCGGTTATGATTATACCTCCTTTAATACCTGATCTGTACCGCTCTATTGCCTTGTTGAAAGCCTCTTGTCCCTGTTTCATTTCTACCCAGAACTCTTCAGAAATGTTTGACCGGCCACTGAACAGGCTTCTATAATAATGGGGGATGTTGTTCATTATTTTGGTTGACGGGATTACATCTTCTACAAAATCCAGGATTTTTTCATTCCTGGATTTATTTCTCTCCGTTTCCACCAATCTTTTTGCAAGCAAAACCCCTTCACTTTTTTTGTACCATACTTTGGCTAATTGCGACATGACAGACGAATAGATGGTCTTAAATTTATTGCCGAAAATATCCCTGATTCGCCTGCTTTGATAATCGCGCAACTGAGTTGTGAAAGCTTTGGAGCTTTCAATGATTTTATAAGATAATAACGGATCAAATGCTTCCTCAAGGGCATTTTCGAATTGCTGACAAATATCATCATACAGTTCTTGAATTTCTTTACTTTTCAAATCCAAAAATGCAAACATGTCATCAATTATTGAATCCTTGGTTTGATTGCTGATATCCATTTCCGAACTGAGATTGTCAATGCTAAACCTCGTCAGATTCATTTGATCGTTAATCTCAAGTACGAGCCTCTCTACAATTTCTTCAGCTTTTTCAAGCCTGTCAGCAATCTGGCCAACGAATCGCGACTCGAAAAAGTGTCTGCTGATTTTAGAAATAGGTATCGCTACAGCTTCAAGGCTGTGTTTGTTGTTTTCATCGGTCCGGGGCAAAGCCATCTCCTTTGGCAAAGAATCGATTAATTTAATAACTTCTTGGTTTAATTTTTCAAATTCTTTAAAGACCTTAATACTGCTAACAGAAGTGAAGTCAATTTTCAATGCAATCAGGGCTTCAGCATCATCCGTTTTAGCTTCTATTTTAGCTTTTAATTGTTTTAGGTTTTGACTCAGTTTCTGGTAAAAATTCACATTAATGTCTGATTTGTAATCATCTACAAGTTTCAGAATCCTGCTTTTAAAAGAAGTCATGATGACATCCGCATCAAGCTTATTATAATGAAGCACAGCGTTATCATACCATTGCTCTGAAAATTGATGGATACTTTTCCTGGCATTTCCAACAATTTTACTAAGATCGTCTTTCTGTCTTGTCAGGGTATTTACATTGATTATCTCCAGATCATAACCCATACCGATTAATTCATCGCGGAAAGATGCTAACAAATTATGGGTGATGTTGGCTTGGTTATTTTTTAAATCTAATTCCACAAGCTGTAAGTCTTTTAACAACCTTGTTTTTTCTTTTTCAATTTGAAGTTTCGTTAGTTTTTTATTCACGAAATTATATCCCGACTGGTCTATATAATCGTCGATGGCATTGATTTGGTTTTTTAGCGCATTTATAAATTTATAAGACCAAATTTCAAAATCTGATAGTAATTGGTGCAAAACAATTAGTTGACGGTTTTTTAAATAATGTTCACTGAGCCTTTTATAT
Source organism: Bacteroidota bacterium (assembly GCA_024280115.1). Taxonomy (GTDB): domain Bacteria; phylum Bacteroidota; class Bacteroidia; order Cytophagales; family Cyclobacteriaceae; genus JAAUQL01. The sequence continues at coordinate 21,645 of JAJRQT010000011.1, forward strand.
TGAACAAAAACCGGAATGGTTTTCTTTGAAAGCAGATAAGTAATTTTTTTCCGGATCTTATATCTTTTCAGGCTGAATGCATCCCCCTTATTAATTTTAAAACTGACTTTTGGATGCTCAATACGATAGCTTTTTGATATGGCCGATATTTTTTGGTTAATCTCCTCCAGATACCATTTCAGACCTTTTTCTGTCAGATGTTTTAATTCCTTAAATTTATAGGCTTGCTTCTTTTCAAATATGGATGTGATTTTGAAATAAAACTCGTTCTTAATTTTAAAAAAAGCCTTATTCCTTCTAAATGTATCCTCAATCTCATTGGCCTTTATAAAATTTTGAGTAGTATTTTCTATAATTTCTTTTAGATGTTGAATCCAATCATTTGACTCAAGGAAGTGCGGAAGAAAGGTTTTTTCAAAAAATTTGTGCACCATTTCCGTTGTTTCACCATCTAAACGATTGATTTCTTCTACAATGATTGGAAAGGCAAATTGTGGAATATGAGCAAGCTCGGTTTTTTCATTTTCAACAACAGCGGTAGTCGATTCTCTAAGGTCCAGGTCATATTCTTCAAATAGATTGGAAGCATTTATGAGCAGAGCAGAACCCAACATTGGCAGCAGCTTATTGACATCATTTACTACTTTTTCAATGTTTGAATATCTGCGATCTGCCAACCCAATGATGCATAGATCAGTCGAAGCAGATTCCCTTTCGATGAGTTTGTAAACCGATAATTTTTCAATGGAATTATTGACAACCACTATTTCAATACTAATCCTGTATTGATCGATGATTCTCTCCAGGGTGGTATAAACCCGCTCTGTAAGCAGATTGTTCTCCGTTGGCACAAAGAGTCTTATCTTCACATCTTTCCATAGCGTACCACCGGTCAGATACCTGATGATGCTGATGGCAAAGGATAAATTACTGCCCTCACCACTCCACCATATATCTATACTTTTGTAATCACCAAACTCTCTTTTTTCATCAAAATTGAGAAAAATGGAATTCAGCTTACTTTTATTAAAGCTGGCGATCAGGTTGCCAAATTCTTTGATACGGTTTTCGCTTTTTGTCCACCCCATCAGGATGGTATTCGGCTTTATTCCGGAAAATCCATATACTCTCGATATCTCGTCAATCCCTTTGTAGATGTCATCGGTGGTATATTTGTTCGTAAAATAATGACCTGTCTCCTTTTCATCATCTTTATCAAGCTTTTTATCCGACTTAATTGCCGATTGCTCATCTGACTGTATTAGTTCAAAAGCAGTAAGCGTTCCCAGCTTTCCGCTTAAATCCTTGCCTATTTGAAGCAGGTGGGGTCTGCTTTCCACAGCTCCTTTAAACATCAGGATATTTGGCCGCCAGTTGCGGTTGGGGACTGTCTTATCATTTAAATATTCAAGACCAGATTTTACAAGGGATGCCCAAACCCCACTCCAGGTATCTCCTCCCCTCAGGGTAAGTTCCTTTCTTTTTAAATATAAAAATACTACTCCAAGCACTACGGAGGATACAGCCGTCGCCAGGATGTCGAGCTGAATCATTACAAGAAAAGCAGCCATAGCGCCAAGTAAACTCACCCAGATCGGAGTTTTAAATTCCGGTCTAAAATCGACGCTGGTCCACCGCTCAATGGCACAGCTAAGATTCAGAAATCCGTAGGTAGTAATAAAAAATATGGATACCACCCGTGCAATTACATCCAATTCTCCAATAAGAATTCCCGCTTCAGCTATGATAAAAGTAAGTAACAATGCATTTCTAGGCTCCTTGGATTTGCCTACTTTTCTTGAGAAAAATCGGGGAGATATCCCATCAACAGCAGTAGCCTGCAAGATTCTTGGCGCACCTAAAATACTCCCCATTGCAGAAGAAAGCGTGGCTCCCCAAATTCCGGCTATTACTAATTCTGGCACCCATGATATTTTTAATAATACGTCGCTATCATTGGCAAGTAGATTACCATCTACAGTGAATGAAAAGAAAAAAGCTAAACCAATGTAGATAACAAGGCCTATGACAATCGCAGACATAGCTCCGATTGGAATGGACCTTTTAGGATTCTTTAAATCCCCGGACATACTTACTCCCGCTCCGAATCCTGTAACGGCAGGAAAGAAAATGCCAAATAAAACCATTAACGGTACAGCAGATTGGGTAGATTTAAGCAAAGGGGCATCAGGTGTATATTCATGGCTTCCAAAGAATATGGACACCAATGAAAGTATAATAGCCACCATAATGAAATATTGAGCTTTTATTGCAAGGGATGTGCTGATAAACGTAATCGTAGTGACGAGAAAAAGGATAATACTCCCTGCAATACGAATGTTATCTTTCGTGATCTCATATCCCCAAAAGGAAAGGAAACTCTCTGAAAATCCTATTAGATAAAGACTGACACTAAATGATAAGCCAACAAAAAGCGCTAAACCAATAGTACCGCCAATGGGTAATCCAAGACTCCTTGAAATCATATAATATATACCGCCCGCTTTGACTCTTTTATCCGTTGCAATAGAAGATATGCTTAATCCGGTTGTAATGGAAATGAAATGCGCAACAACAATGATCCCAATGGTGGCAATCAGGCCTGCCTGACCAACAATCATAGGGAGTCGCAAATACATG
>JAJRQT010000012.1 GCA_024280115.1 Bacteroidota bacterium
ATTATTTTTGGTTCAGAAATGGAAAAGCTAAAAGTTAGTTCGAAATCCATCAGAAATCAGAAAATTAAGAGTGCAATAAAATATTAAAATAATTATATTGCAAAAACGAGAGATGCGTTTTCTTAGTGACACTATCTATAGAATAATAGGAGGAATTGGAGTTGGAATGGCTTCCATGCTTTCGCCGATGTATATTGCTGAAATTGCTCCTCCAAAAATAAGAGGACAACTTATTTCGTGGAATCAATTTGCAATCATTTTTGGGATGTTGATAATTTATTTTGTCAATTATTTCATTGCGAGACAAGGAGATGAGATTTGGTTAAATACCGTTGGTTGGAGGTGGATGTTTGCATCTGAAACGATACCCGCTGGAATATTTTTGCTTTTATTATTGTTTGTTCCGGAAACCCCAAGATATATGGTTATGCGAAATCAGGATACGAAAGCTTTGGGCATTTTAAACAAGCTGAATGGTCCTGAACACTCAAAAGGTATTCTTGAAGAGATTAAAACTTCCTTGAAAATTAAAGATGCTCCGTGGTTATCCTACGGTTGGTTGTTGGTATTTATAGGAATTTTTCTTTCTGTATTTCAACAATTTGTTGGTATTAATGTGGTTTTATATTACGCTCCTGAAATTTTCAAGAGTATGGGAAGTGGTACGGAGTCCTCGCTTTTGCAAACGATCATTGTCGGTGCCGTCAACCTGACATTTACAATTCTAGCCATATTTACCGTTGATAAATACGGCAGGAAACCTTTACAAATTATCGGAGCAATTGGGATGGCATTTAGCATGATCGCCCTGGGTTTTACATTTTATTTCGAAACAGTAGGTTATGGGGCTTTGATTTTTATGCTATTATATACTGCCTCATTTGCAATGTCATGGGGACCGGTTACGTGGGTCTTGCTTGCCGAGATTTTTCCTAACAGAATCAGAGGGGCAATGTCCATCGCTGTTGCAGCACAATGGCTGGCTAATCTGGTTGTATCCTGGACCTTCCCAATGATGAATGATAACAGTTGGCTAAATAACCAATATAATCATGGTTTTGCTTACTGGATTTATGGTATAATGGGTATTATGGCAGCGCTGTTTGTCTGGAAGTTTGTCCCTGAAACGAAAGGTAAAACGCTTGAGGAGATGGAGGACCTTTGGACTGCTTAATGTAAAAAAAATATGGCGGAGAAGGATATACGTGAATTAGTTAAACAAGCCCAGGAGGTCAGCAAGAATGCCTATGCTCCATATAGTAAATTCAGGGTTGGCTGTGTTTTACAGAGTGAGAGTGGTCAGGTTTATTCGGGTTGTAATATCGAGAATATCTCCTATGGTTTGACCATATGCGCGGAAAGAGCCGCGGTATCGAAAGCAATATCCGCAGAGGGTTCAAAATTCAGAGTTGAAAGCGTAGTGATTTATACACCAACAGAAATGCCAATAACTCCATGCGGCGCTTGTAGACAGGTGCTGAAAGAGTTTGGAGATAATTTCGAAATATTATCAGTTTGCAATTCATCTGAAATTATTAGAACAAGCATCGATAAATTATTACCAAATTCCCCGGAGATTAAATTTGAGTAGAAATACATTTCATCAATAAAATCAGGAACGCCCGAATCTGTAGCCAACAAAGAACTTCAATTTCCCATGACCTACCTGTGTTGCTAGTTTTTTATCAATTCTGATACTGTATATATCGCCCAGCAAATTTATCCCCATAAAAATTTTTTTTGCATTATAACCTATGGAAGATTTGGAGTTAAGGCCAAAATATAAGTGCGTATCAAATGGTTTTCTGAATTCAGTCTGAAAATCTCCCATATTGATTCCAAATCCTGGAATCAGGCCCAATGTAACAAAAAAATGCTTCTTCCAAATGTAGGTGTACATATATCCGAAATTGACATAGGCGCTTAATGAGCTCAAGTTTCTGAAATATAATTTTTCATCAAAATCATCCTGAACAACCGATGGAATGATCGAAGAATCAGAATCAACTATATAGAGGTTAAATCCAGCACCCAATAAAAAACTTCCTGCACTTTTGAGTTGAATTTCATTTTGGATAAACGGTGCTTTTAATGAAAATTGATCATAGTTCAAAGCAAATAAATAATTCATACCAAGGTTGATGGTACGGACGTCACCACGGTTTGGTGAAAATTGAATATCAGGAGTTGTAATACCGGTAAAATTAATTATTTGGTACCCATAGTAGTATTTTATGTATCCGGATACAAACTGTTTACTACTAAAAATGTTGGCCTGAAAATCAAAAAATTTACTGTTTTCAAAGTTCGAATCTTCGGTAAGCCCAACATTAAATACTATGTCAAGTGCAAACCATTTATACGAAACTCCAAAGCCCAAATTCACTCTTCTGTCAGGTCTGTACCTAATGCTGGAATTGCGGTTTTTATCACTGATCTTGAAATAGTTAAATTTATTTACTGCAACTATTCTAAGAATAAAGTCTTCGCTATAGTTTTTGATAAAAGTAGTATCATGGTTTTTGTACAAAAGATAATTACCAAATTGTTCAACTTTTATCATCAGGCTATCTGCTTGGATCATTTGGGCTTTTAAGCTGGATAAACCAGATAAAAGTATAATTAGTAATAGGAAAAATCTTTTAATAGAAAGCCCCAACTTCATTTAAAAACTTTTTTTATAAAGTGTAAAGTAATACTAATATTTATGTTTTAACCTAATAATTTAATTAACGATGATCGGTCCAATAATCAACGACAAGAACATCTTCAAGATAAGGGCCTAACCCAGCTCCAAATGCTTTATGCTCAGGGTGCGGCAGATACATTGCCCTATCCTCCTCACTATCAAATGTTAAATAAAAGCAATGTGTAAAACCTTTATCAAGACCTTCAGGACTGTTGTTTATTCCCCATTCATAGCCACGGATTTGCGGTATTTTTGAAGGTAACGCCGAAAATGCCTGTTCGACTTTTTTGATATCTTCTTTAGTAGCGCTCTCTTTAAATTTGAACAGCACCACATGTTTTAACTGCCTTTTATTCACTGTTACATTTTCCTTAGAACTGGTTTTTTTACTTTCTGTGTTTTTATCAGAACATTCTGTTAAAACAAATAAAATCAAGAGCAAAAGCAAAATTCCTGATAGTGATATTCGACTTATTTTTTTCATGGTATTATGTTTATTTCAAGGTTAAAAAATTAATTAATTAAAATTCTTTATGGGTCTATGAAGATAGCACAATTAGCTTATTTAGCAACTATATCATCATGTGTTAAACTTATTTAAAATGATTAAAATTAAATCAATTCCCTAATTCATTTTTGATCCAAACATTTTTGTAATCGAGACCTACAAGAAGTCTCTAAAGAAGTGTACTTATATTTATGCAGAGAGAAAATATCCTGAATAGTTCCAAACTGGGATGAAGTGGAATTTATTGAACCTATAAACAGAAATTGGAGTTGTCATGACTGGAATCTCAGTCATTTTATATAGAGGTATAAAAAATTGTTTTTAGCAAAGAGATGATGTTAAGAATACATTAATCTCTTTGCTAAACGTCTCCGAATAATTAATTCTGATGACGACACTAAAGTCTACCTGATACTAAAAGCAGGTGGTAGGGTAATGGGTAAATGCCGTGCTAAAGCGTGGCTGAATTTACAATTAGCATATTGTAGCTATCTCGGCTTCAGCTTCTTTCACCGCTTTTTCCCAATTGGTTCTGTTTATTCCGGTAAGCGTTGCGCAACCGCCATACGGTTTCAAGGCGTTAATATAACCTTGATAAGCGGCTTTAAGTGCAGTACAATTCTCTGCACTATCATCAGTGGAATAATTTAAAGCTGCAGTAGTTATGGCAGATAATTCCTTCTGTAATTCAGTGCCCCAGGCAATAGAACAACCAGTTAAGCCTGGATCATCATCCTTACTACCGCAGGAAAATAGTCCTATGAAACATAAAATAATAACAAGGTGGGAAAACGATACATTTTTCATATAATAATTGGTTTAGTTCAAGTCAAATATAAAAAGAAATATTAATAATCCAAATGTTATAACATAAAGATAAAATGCTACTATTTGGTATATGGTTTGTCTTACTATTTTGGTTTCTAAGAAATATTTAAATAAAGAAACCTCTTAAAAACAAGATCATAGTTGAAAATGACCAGTACAGCAAAACTTAGCATAAGGACTGCCTGCTACACTATAAATCAATAAAAGATTTCCGTTGATTTAAATAGGTTGAAAAACATGACGTAAACTTACGTCATTAATTATTTAGACGTATATTTACATCATAAAATATTAACTATGGTTTACGCGCAGACAAAACTTTTCGATAGTGATTTGCAGTTATGTGCTGAATATTTTAAAGCTATGGCTCATCCTGCGAGGTTGGCAATACTGAGGTATATTTCCGAAACAAAAACATGCATTACAGGGGATATTTCGGACTTTTTGCCGTTGAGCAGAACTACTGTTAACCAGCATCTAAAGGAATTAAAAAAGGTAGGACTAATCAAAGGCCACGTTGAAGGAATAAAAATGAATTATTGTCTCAACCCGGAAAAAGTAGATGAACTTAAAAGCATCTCGAAGATTTTTTTAGATGAAATAAACATTGATCTCAACAACAAATGTTAAAAAAATTTATTGGTCGTATGTACAAGTGATTGATATCGGAGCCAAATAATTTATGGTTGTTTGCAACCCTTTGGTAGGGAACTATAATTTTTCTCTGACGAACTAAAAGCTCAGAAAAAATAAATGAAAAGGTCGTATTGGCAATGAAAGAAACATGTACAGCGATTGGTATCATACATCGAATCATGTTAAAATTATTTCGATAAATAATGGAACTTTTTGACCACAATGTGTGGAGGCATCTAAGAAAATTGAAGGGAATTTATGTGTAAATTAACACGCCAAATTCATATAGAAATTAATGATCCTTCTCTTGTTACTGGAATTGAAGAATTCATTTTGAATGAGTTTATCTGGGTAAAAGATGAAATCAAAAAGTTATTTTAAAACCGTATAATGAACAATTAGAATAGTAAATTTTTTAATATGAATAAGCAAAAAAAGCAAATTGGATTTTTTGAGAAATATCTGACAATATGGGTAGCACTGTGTATAGCTGGCGGTATAGCGATAGGGCATTTTGCCGGTGATAATATTAATTTTTTAAGTCAACTGGAAATTTATAATGTAAATATTCCTGTGGCAATACTCATCTGGCTTATGATCTATCCTATGATGCTCCAAATAGATTTTTCAAGCATTAAAAATGTAGGGAAACGCCCCAAAGGGCTCATACTGACCTTAGTGATAAACTGGTTAATAAAGCCTTTTACGATGGCGTTCTTTGCCTGGTTATTTTTCACTAAATTATATGCAGCATTCATCTCTCCTGAGCAGGCCGGCGAGTACATTGCTGGTGCGATTTTGCTCGGCGCCGCCCCCTGTACTGCTATAGTATTTGTGTGGAGTTACCTGACAGATGGGGATCCCAATTATACATTGGTCCAGGTGTCAGTAAACGATCTGATCATATTGGTTGCATTTATTCCTATTGTTGGATTATTATTGGGCATAACTAATGTAGAAATCCCGTACGACACCCTTGTTGCGAGCGTACTGATATTTGTCGTAGTTCCATTAGTTGCAGGCTATATCACCACAAAGATTGTAATTCGAAAAAAAGGCGTGACATGGTTTAAAAATGTATTTCTACCCAAATTCAAGCCAGTTTCTATCTTCGCCTTATTGATCACACTCGTGCTGCTATTTGCCTTTCAAGGCAACAATATCATTGAAAATCCATTTGTAATATTATTAATTGCATTGCCATTGGTTATTCAGACTTACTTTATCTTTTTTATAGCGTGGTTTGGCGGGCGATGGATGAAACTTCCTCATGCTATATGTTCCCCTGCTGCCATGATTGGAGCCAGTAACTTCTTCGAACTTGCAGTTGCTGTGGCCATTGCGCTATTTGGCTTACAATCACCTGCTGCCCTGGTAACGGTAGTCGGGGTATTGGTGGAGGTACCGGTAATGTTATCGTTAGTGGCTTTGGTGAATAAATGGAAATATTGAAAACCGCAAGTCAAAATTTGTGTTAATATATCTGTGAGGGTAAGAACTGAAAATAATAGCATAAAACCCATACATGGAAAGCAGGAGAATTTAACCACTATTTTTATGGAGGATTAAAAAGGGGCGTTTGATCGTTGGCAGTTAATTTCAAAAACAGAATTAAACTAATGTTACCAAAAGACCTTACTAAAGATATTATAAACCGATTGAACAGCATTAAAGGCCAGGTTGAAGGCATTGGAAAAATGCTGGCCGAAGGTAAAGATCCAGAGCAAATCCTGGTTCAGTTTAAAGCTGCACAAAAAGGGCTGGACAAAGCTCACTATCTATTGCTGGATGAAGTATATCGCAAAGCGTTGGCTATTAAAATTGTAAATACAGTTGAAGCCTGCCCTGGTAATTGTGGCAGTGAAGATAAAATAGAATACATCCAGCAACAATTCCCATTTTTTAAACTTGACGAGCTGACCGATAAAATGCAGGAAATATCTGAAATTGAAAAAAGGTTAGAAAAGTATAATTCAGAAAATAAGCAACCGGAAAAGAAAAAATGAAATTTTATTTGGCAACCACCCCTCCCTCCGTCATAGCTTTGTTTTAGAATAAATCAATGCTGGAATGAAAGAATGATACAATGTGAGAATGTTTGTCCGCCGAAGCTTTACCGCGTTAGCTGAAAGCTTTAGTGGCTGCGAAGCGGAGGAGAAGAAAGAGAATATGAATATCGTGAAAATCATCCTGTATGAACTTAGAATAACGTTCTCTCTTTCAAGCCTGCCTCGCTTGTGTTCAGCAAGATAGAAAATATGAAAATTCTTATGCCACAACGCTTGGTTAAATCATAGAAATCTGGCAGAGCAATATCAATATTTTAAGGAATTTTGATCGTCATAGCGCCTCGGTCTGTGTCCTCACAGACCGAAATATATGGTTTGTGAAGACACAAACCATGGCGAACAGGTCATTTTCTTAACTTATTGACACAGCGCCGGAAGGCGGGGATTCAAGCATTAATAGCAACTTGTTTTCCCAATTGGATGACTTAAAAATTTAGAGTTATGAAACGAAAAGTAGAAATTTTCACGGCGGGTTGCCCTGTATGTGATCCTGTAGTGAAATTGGTAAAGGAAACCTCCTGTGAAAACTGCGAAATTATTATTTATGATCTGGTAAAACAGTGCGAAGAAAAGACATGCACAGATAAGATGGTAGCCTATGGTATCAATCAGGTGCCATCCGTGGTTGTCAATGGAAAATTACTCGATTGTTGTGACAGAGGCATTACAAAACAGGATTTGGTAAACGCTGGAATTGGTCAGGCATAATTTGAAACCATACTACATTTGACAAATGAAAGTGTGGTGCATGTTATTCACATATCATGTCTGTTTTAAATTACCTCATGAATGGATAAGAAAAAACAATGCAGCTTTTATATCCTGAGTTTGATGATTTTGCTTTGGAGTAATAATGCAAATGCACAGGGGCCACCAATTTTCACCGATACGCCAATCATGCTTGGTTTGGATGGTGGGGGAATCAGGACATTTGGCAATTTTATTTCCAAAGAAAATGCTAAAGTGTACATTCATCCTATTATTGTTCCTTATAACATCACTTCCAAATGGCAGATGGGTGTGATCGCTCCCTTTGTAAATAAAGTGCCAGAAGGAGCAGAAAGTAGATTTGGATTCGGTGATTTAAAGCTTTATGCTAAATTTCAGATTCATCAGAAAGATGGCAAAGGAAAAACCTTTCGTACCTTGATAAAGGTGACAGAATCCTTTCCTACAGGAAACACAAAAGGTAATCCTCCCCTTGGTTCAAGGGCTTATCAAACTGCTATAGGATTGGTTTCCGGATACATTACGACTAAATACGGCATTTACGGAGAGATAGCATATAATGTGACCTCCAACGGACTTGCAGATAACCTCCTATACAATTTGGCTTTTGGTTATCCGTTATTGCCACAAAAATATCCTCCCAAACAACTTAATTTGTTTTTGGAATTGAACGGGAATTACGTTTTTGATGGCATTGGCAATAATTTGCATTTGTCACCAGGTATTCAATACATTGCTGGAAGGAAGTTGCTTTTTGAATCGGGCATTCAACTTCCTTTAGACGAACCTTCCACTGAAGGACAACAAACAAATTATAGTCTAAGAATAGGAATCAGAATTTTAATCTTTTAAAACATCTATATGAGAAGTATCATATCAAACTTGATGATTATTTGTATTTGTGCACTTGGAGCACATGCACAAGCACAGGACTATAATTCAGAACTTAAAGGAATTATTAAAGTAGAGGTAGATGGTCTGTCATGTCCCTTTTGTGCATACGGCTTGGAGAAGAAGTTGAAAAAGATAGAAGGCGTAAAAAAAATTGAAATTGATGTAGAAAATGCCTTCACATTGTTGACTCTTCTTGATGGAAAAACGATTTCGGAAACAACTATTCGTAAAAAGGTAAAAGAGGCTGGATTTACTGTCCGTAAAATTGAAGAAATTACTGATGAAGGGAAGTGATTTTATTTTACTTGTTTTGCTTATTTCTTGTCAAACGGAAAAAGAATGGCAATTCGAAGAGATCATTCAGCTGAATGATATAAAACCATTGGGTATAATTGTGACAGATGAACAGATGTGGCTGACTGATGTGGATCGTAACAGAATGATCATGACGGATTTGAAAGGGAATTTAGTGGAGACTTACCCGGATCTGCTTCGACCGATGCACATAGTTCTGAAGGAGGGCAAAATTTACATTCCGGAATTCTTACGAGATACAATCACCATACTTGAAGGTGAACATCTCATCGCAATGCCACTCGATATTGAATTGGACGCCCCCGCAGGGATAGATGTGATGGGAAATACAGCATCCATTGTGGATTTTTACAATTACAGGTTGATATTAATATATGATGGACAAACGATCATTATTGGAAAAAATGGTCATGCCGATGGAGAGTTTAACTATCCAACGGATGTAGCCTTGTTTGAGGATAAAATTTTCGTAGCAGATGCCTACAACAACCGAGTTCAGGTTTTTGATTATAATGGCCAGGTACTGAAAGTAATCGGTTGGAAAGAAAATATAAGAGTGGCCACAGGATTGGCAGTTGGTCCCAACCGTATTTATATCACCGACTTTCATGGAAATCGTGTACTAATGTATGATTTTAATGGCACCCTTCTGAAAATATTCACGGACCATTTTGATAAACCAACGGACATTTTCATCCATAATAACCGGATGTTTGTAGCGAATTACGGTGGGGATTTTATTTCCGTGTTTATTCAGAAATAGATACCTACGGGTGGAATCCCGGGAAATGCTAAGTGATTTTATCAATGCTCTACTTATCGTAAAAGTAAAGTTTGTGTGTAATGAAAAACTGCAATCTTCGATGTACCGTGGAGGCCCTGGAGATGGTCAAATAACCGAACTGGAAATTGAGCCCTTTAGTGATCTGATAACCTCCCGCCACGTAAAATCGATTTTGACTAAATGACAATTTGGGTTCGGTATCAATTAAAAATTCATTGAAAGTATTCAAAAATATCGTGCCTTTTTCCATGCTTTTATTATTGAGCGGTATCGTTACTTGTAGTCTGTACCGGGTTCGCTGCAACTTGTCACCATCCACATTTCTGAACTCGTAACGATACCTGTGCTGAATGGAAACTCTGTCTATTTTGTGAAATAACATGCTTTGCAGGGTTATCCTGAATTCATCCGAACTCTGTTTGTCGTCGGGATCTTCTGCATAGGTCCAGGTTTTGTGATATTCGAGCCCTAAGCCGGTTTGGAAATTACTTGTGAAATTGTAGTTGAAATATGGGCGCAGGAAAAAGTTTTCCGGGTTGCCAAAGGTTTCCCATGTTCGCACTTGGGTTTCAAAGAAAAGTTCAATTTTCGGATTTAAATTGAAAAACCCATTGTATATAAACCAACTGCCAAGCTTATCCTCTGATTGCCCATATCCGGAAACTGTGGAAAGAAATAAAAACGATGTGATCCCTAAATATTTGCATTTCATATTTAACCGTCTCTCAATATGTTGGAATAGTATATTTCGCAGCATAGATAGAAATTATATTTTATGAATGTGGAGAAATATAATTATTAAAAATCCACGTGCCATCTATCAATCGTTGAAATTTCCTTTGACAAGATTGTCAATTTTTACACCAACGATTTTAGCTTTTAGCTATTCACGTTTAGTTTATTGCTCATAGCTCACAGCCCAATAAACCAAGTCATTATGGTATTTACATTTACTAACCTTTCTCCTTCATTAATTGAAGCAAATTTTCAAATCGTTTTCCATATAAATCATGCAGTTGGTTTATGTCTGCAGTTTTCAGTTTTATAATATCCGTTGAATTCGATATGGCCTGCTCGGGCGTTTTTATTCCGGGAATAACAGTTGAAACTTCGGGATGGCTGAGAATAAAACTTAAAGCAAAGGAATCTAAACCAATTTCATAATTTTTAGCTATGGGCCAAACAGATTCCAGGTCATTAAGTGATTGCCCTAAAACTTCAGGATTCAGGCGAAAACTTCTGTGGTCTGTTTTCGGAAACTTCGAATCCTTGCTGAATTTACCGGTCAATAACCCAAACTGAAGCGGCATACGAGCGATGACACCCATGCCATTCCGGGAGGCCATTTTCATAAGAGGAAGCGCTTTCTGATTGATGATGTTAAAAACCAGTTGAAAATCGGAGCCAAAATCATTTTCCATCATATAGTTACCTTCAGGCTCCGGATCATAAGTATTTAATGACAGACCCCAATGCCTGATTTTCCCTTGCTGCTGAAGTAGTTGCATGGCTTCGATGCATTCACCATTTTCCAGATGGGACAGTTTGGCAGCATGTAATTGATAAAAATCGATGGTTTCTCTTTTCAATCTTTTCAGGCTTAGTTCACATGCTTGTATCACATATTCTTTGCTGTAGTCGAGGTAGATTTTATTGTCAGCATCTAGCCTGTGGCCAACTTTTGTTGCCACAATAATATCATCCCGGTTTCCCCAAAGTTTTCCGATAAGCTCTTCGGAATGCCCCAGGCCATAAAAGTCTGCAGTGTCATAAAAATTGATACCGAGATCAAGCGCTTTTTTCAGGGCTTCTATTGAAGTTTTGTCATTGACATCACCCCAGCCGATCGGGATATCTCCAGCCATGGCCGGGCCACCGATGGCCCAGGCGCCAAATCCGACTTCGCTTACATTTAAGTCTGTTTTACCAAATTTTCTATATTTCATAACTTCAATATTATTTTTTAGAATTCAATTTCAACTTCTTGCTTTCATGTAACTATTCTTCTCTCATTACCCGTGTTTCTCAGTTAATAAAATGGCTATTCATCTGATGTAGTTTCCTTTAGATTGCTCAAAAAACTGATTCTGGATATTATCAGTTGGTTATATAAAGTGTTCATATCCATTTCCAATGTTTCAAAATTTACATTTTTATGCTGATCATATTGTGACATATCAATAATATCCTCCTTTGAATAATATGGAAATAAATCCGCATATGTATTTTGAAAAACATTTTTTAATGCAGCGCTAGATAGTTGGGAGAGCACTTTCTTGAGCTGAATTAAATATTCCTTATAAAGATATGGGTCATTGACTATTTTTTTGTCCAGTAAATCTTCCGATGAAAAAATGAATTTGTCTCCAATTGCTTTTTTCTTTCCATGCATTCCTTCATGTGGTACGGCAGCAAAAATATCATCGTAATCCCATGGAATGATCATGAATTTATCAATCGCCGGATTAATACAAAAATAGACCTCATCTGTGTAGTCGCCATTTCGAACAAAGAAATTAAATGCGAGCCATTTCATATACACCTCCACATCGAGCCATTGCGACAGAACCTCATAGAGCTCCCGGCCTTCATATTTTTTTAAAGACTTATAGATCCGGGAATAATAATTCTTATAATTTTTAGTCTCCGATTTGTCAATTTTTTCACTGGTTTTAATCTTATCGATTTTATGATTAAATCCTCTACGGATTACAAACGGAGAATTTTTCTTTTTCATGGCCCAATCCTGCGGTCGTTCTACGATCAAATATATTCCTTCACTATGATCATTTATTCGTAGTTCACAGTAAGAGTAAAATAGTTCAAAAAGTTGTATTTCTTCCATCATTTCAAATGCAAGCCTGTTTCGGATGTAACTTTTATCCATGGATAGGCTTATGGCATAGAATTTTTTCATTGACATTGTTTGGTCTCTATTGAGAAATTTTGCTTTTTTTTCAAGACTAAAACTGAAACTTTTTCTTCTGAAGTTTAAGGTACTTTTCCCCCTTGTATGTATGTCTTTTGAAGAAATGCTATCGCCATTTATTATTACCAATGGTTTTTTCAATGATATTTTAGTGCCATCAATTATCTTAACATTTTGATATTCTACCCTTGAAATATGAATTTCAATTATATTTTCAATTGATTTTCCCTGATCTTCTAAAGTGAGTTCATCCTCCCAAGAAACAGTATTTCCGGGCGAGTGAAAAAAAACAAAAATTAAAATAAGTGTGCTACACCTTAAATAATGCCGTGATAAATTCATTAATCATTTATATCTTCTATACTAAAGTAATCATTATTGAAATTATTAGATAATCATATAGATTTTTTAAGAATATTGCGTATTTCACATACCTATTTCAAGTTGTAGGAAGTTCACTTTTGGGGATATCTAAAATTAACTTATTGAAATTCAGATAGATGTGTTATCTTAGCATCAAAGAATATTAGATGGCACAAATATACAAACCCACTGGCACAAACAGTTTATTTCCCGAAGAATTCAGGTTGGAAAAACTCAGTA
>JAJRQT010000013.1 GCA_024280115.1 Bacteroidota bacterium
AACAAAAACGTTAAAACATTGATAATCAATAGATTGAAAAAATTAGAATAAAAGCATAATAAAATATTTCAATTTCATTTGACTGCTTTCAAAATTTGGAACAAAAGTGAAAAACTCAGAATCAATTATTAGAGGTTCCCAATACTTAACCATGGTGGTGAAAGCAGGGAGATGCGCATTCAGGAGTTTATCACCATCAATAAAACTATCTATGTAGCAGGACTTCCTGAGGGTTCACTGTTAAGATTTGAGCACAACAGATTGTATTTTGTGGGGAAAGGATTTTGTAAGGTCTTTTCTCATGGGAAACCGCCGCAAATATTTAAGGATGGCGATAACATGAGCTGGTTATTATAAATTCTAATATTTAAGTAATGATCACAAGTCTCCGCTAATTTTTCCTCCAAGAGTGGTCTTTGATTTAACTTCAGCTGGAGTTCCTTTATACTTTAGTACACCTTTAGAATTTGCCGAAGCCTCCAGGATGTTTTTCACCCATACAACTACATTGGCCTTGGTATTTGATTTTATATATCCATTCTCAGTTTCAAATTCAAAGGCATTATACTTGGATCCTAAATTTGCATCAACTTCCTGAAGATCTGCACGACCCGAAATTTCGATTCTGCCACCATTAGAAAGAGAGGCTTTTACTGCTTTAATATCTACTTCCACAATGATTACTGCATTACTGGATGCTTTGATCATTAATTCATCCCCGGTAATTTTTTCATTGAACATAACATTTGCTTTGTTAGCAGCTTCTATAGATCTCAATGTTATATAATTTACTTCTATATCTATTTTTGAATTTTTATAAACCCCACTTTTTACCTTAATTACTAATTCTCTTCCCGAGGTTTTTGTGATAATTTTATCATATCCTATTCCCTCTGCAACGATGGAGACACCCTCTTTTTCTCCTTTTATAAATACAACATTCAGATTGTCAGAAACTTTGACTTTATCGAAAGGATCAATTTCTACTTCAACTTTATTTTGGGCTGAGACCACGTTTAGAGAAAAAAACAAAATGGCAAAAATGATACTAGTTGATAATATTTTTGTGGAAGATTTCATAGGTATAATTTTTTTTAACAAATGTATTAAATTACTTGATTCAAATATATTTAAAAGTAAAAAACCATCAGAAAAAAAAATTCTGATGGCTTTTAAAAAATTACATACTTAAAATCCAATGGATTTTATTTACTAAAATGATAATCTCTGTCATGATAGGATCAGCAAAATCTACTGGTTTTCTTTTGCCTGTGTCTCTTTCATCAATTTTTGCTGGATATCCATTGGAACTGGCGAATATTCAGCAAACTTGGTAGAAAAGCTCGCCTTACCCTGGGTAATAGATCTTAGAGAAGTCGTGTATTTATACATCTCGGCTAATGGAGTTTTTGCTAAAATCACCTTATACATTCCTTTGCTATCCATGCCCTGGATGATGGACCTTCTGCCCTGTAGGTCGGTCATGACATCTCCCATCAACTCATCTGGAACCAAAACTTCCAGATCATTGATTGGTTCGAGAATTTTCGGATCGGCTTTTATAAAAGCAGCTTTAAAAGCTTGTGCCCCGGCAATCTTAAATGATATATCATTTGAATCTACCGCATGCATTTTCCCATCATAAACCATCACCCGGATATCTCTAACATAAGAGCCGGTGATAGGACCCTCTTCCATTTTCTCCATAACACCCTTCAATATTGAAGGAATGTACCTGGCATCTATAACACCACCTACTATGCAATTATAAAAAATGAGTTTACCTCCCCATTCCAATTGAATTTCATCCTTACCTCTTACATTAAACTCGGTTGGTTCTGGCATTCCCTCATAATACGGTTCAATTTTTATATAAACTTCACCAAACTGACCGGCGCCCCCCGATTGTTTTTTATGCTTGTAATCAGCCAACGCAGCTTTTTGAATTGTTTCGCGATAAGCAATTCTGGGTTTTGAAAATTCTATTTCAATATTATGAACATGATTCAATTTCCATTCGGTAACTGCAAAGTGTAATTCTCCCTGGCCATGTAATAGCAATTGCTTCAGTTCCCTGGAATATTCGTAAATTGTAGTAGGATCCTCTTCATGAATTTCCCGTAAAGCCTCAGCCAACTTTTCATCATCATTTTTATCCTTTGCATTAACTGCGGAAGTAATCCTCGGAGCCGGGAATTCCATCGGGGCTATTGCAAAGCTCACACTTTTCTCATGTAGGGTATGATTTGCATGAGTGTTCTTAAGTTTGACTGTTGCACCAATATCACCCGCAACTAATTGATCTACGCTGTTTTTATTTTTGCCATCCATTATGAACAACTGATTAAATCTTTCAGTTGTATCATTCTGATTATTTACAAGATCCTGGCCGATTTTGAGTACCCCGGAGGTAACTTTAAAATAAGTAATCCTTCCAAGGAATGGCTCTACAATGGTTTTAAATACAAATAAAGATGTTGGCTGACTGGAATCGCAGGCTATTTCTTCGCCTTCAGTTGTGATCTCCGGATTCATTTCAGCAGCAGATGGTGCAACATTATCGATGAAACCCATCATTCGACCACTTCCCATATTTTTTTTAGCCGACAAGCAGAAAATAGGGAAAACTTCGTGTTTCAACATACCTATTTTCAATCCCTTTCTCATTTCATCTTCATCCAGACTACCCTTTTCAAAATAAAGCTCCATGAGATCTTCATCATTTTCAGCAGCCTTTTCAACCAACTCATTGTGCAATTCATCCGCTCTTTCAATCTCCTCATCTGGAATTGGAAGTTTTTCAGGTTTGCCTCCATCTTTTGGGAATTTGTACATGGTCATTTTCAAAAGATCGATGATGCTGTCAAATTCTTCTCCCTGGTTCAAAGGATATTGCATCAGAATTGCGGGATTGCCAAAACGCTTTTTTATTGAATCTATAGTTGTTTCAAAATTCGATTTTGGGTGATCGATCTGGTTGACAGCAAGTATCACTGGTTTTTTAAATTGATCAGCATAATTCCAAATTAATTCTGTGCTGACTTCAACGCCATTTTGAGAGTTGATCATCATAATACATGTATCTGCCACCTTCATTGATGAAACTATTTCACCCATGAAATCATCCAATCCTGGAGTATCGATAATATTTATCTTAAAACCCCGCCATTCTGTGTGAACAGATGTTGCATAAACTGAATTTTCGCGCTCATGCTCAATATCATGATAATCAGAAACCGTATTTTTATCTTCAACGGTTCCTCTTCTTTTTAATAATCCGGCTTCAAAAAGCATTGTCTCGGCAAGAGTAGTCTTGCCGCTTTTTGCCCCGCCAATCAATACCACATTCTTAATATGTTGCTCATCATATACCTTCATAATTATTAAGCGTTTCCTGGTTAAAAAAAAATATTCTGAAAAATGTAACCCTCTTTTGAGAAGGACGGTAAATCTAACCGAATAGGGTATGAAAAGCAAAAATTTAAGAATCAAATATCCTCCATCTGGAATACTGTATAAAATGCATTGATTATATGTTTGGATGTCGAAGCGATTTTATTTAAACCACTGAAATTTCTTTGTTGCTCATTAGGAATCACTCGCGAGCTCCCCGTTGTTGAAAAAGTTGCATATTGACAAGAATTGTTTTTTTTTCATCAAAGCGTAGAGGTACGCCAATTATTTACAAATCTTTTACAAAGACATTTTCATTGGTGCTGATATATTGTACTCCACCAGGCACAATTTCCGCATCTATTTCATCACTTTTACCAATCAATTCACCATCGAGTTGAAGCATTTTGGGTTCTTTAAATTTTATTTTCGCATGGCTAACCTGGTATGTTTCGTAATAACCTTTTAACGCATCAAAAGCTTTTTCTGTAATAGCTGTCAAGCCGAGATTGATGATCCCGGAGAGATCATTCTGCAGTACAACAACAATTTCGAACAGGCCATCATGAGGATTTCCTCTTGGATTAATAATTGCACCAGTACCATACATCCTGGTGTTGGCAATCACTACTGCATAAGCTTTATGATTAAATATTTGATCTTCTATTTCTACACTGACATCAAATAGATGAGCATTTTTTACAGAATCCACAAAATGTTTGGCATAGGCCATCCACCCACGCCCATTCTCTTTGGTGAAATTTTCGACCATTGAAGCATTAATGCCTACATCACCAAGATGAATATAATGGTGTTCATCGTTGACTTTTACTAAATCCAATGGAACAATAATTTTGGACATAATTAAGTCTTGTAAAGCCAAAACAGGATCGGACTGAACACCAAGTTCCCTGGCCATACCGTTTGCGGAACCCATCGGGATGATTCCAAAAGGCACATTAGTTCCCAGAAGCGCCAAAGAAGTCATAAGTGAAGTTCCGTCTCCTCCCACAGAAACTACCCTGTCGGGTAAATAATTCATCACGTCATTATTTAAATTTACTACATCATTTACTCCAGTTGTATTAAAATAATGAAGGCCAATACCATATTTCTTGCACATTTGCTCAGCGCTTGAGAGGAAGGCACTTTTGTTCTTTCCTCCAGAGATGGGATTTACCACAAATAATAGTTTCATCTGAATAGCAATTTTCCTTAAATTAATTTTATCCCATAAATAAACGTACTTCTTATGAGATAAAATTTTATTTGACGTTAAAAGATATAACAAGGATGTAAAAAAATCAAATTGTGTTTTACATCTTGTTAATATTCAAATTAATTCTGTATTTATTTTGCATGAGTCATAAAAATATTGAATTCAAAGCAAAAGCAGGAAGGTCATAAATATTCATCCAATATTTTACGGTGGTATTGTAGTCTTTTTATCCGTTTACATAATAAAATTTGATTTTAGTTTATTAATCCATTTTCTTGTAGCTTTCACAGTGAAATAGAAAAGTAAATCAATTGATTGCATGAGCACGATCATTAAAACATCAGAAATTTCAAAAATCTATCAAATGGGTACTCAGACTGTAAATGCCTTGCAGTCCATATCTATAGAAATTAAAAAAGGTGAATATGTCGCTTTCATGGGGCCATCCGGCTCCGGAAAATCCACATTAATGAACATAGTTGGTTGCCTTGATACACCCACTGCAGGTACTTATATTCTAAATCAAAAGGATGTGAGTCATATGACGGAAAACGAACTGGCTGAAATCAGAAACAGAGAAATCGGATTTGTTTTTCAAACATTTAACCTTTTACCAAGAGCTACCGCACTGGAAAACGTTGCACTGCCATTGATATATGCCGGTTATGGGAAATCTGAAAGAGATGAAAAAGCCATGGCTACTTTAGAAAGTGTAAGTTTAGCGGACAGGGCCGATCACAAACCAAACGAACTCTCGGGTGGACAAAGACAAAGGGTTGCGATTGCCAGGGCACTTGTCAATGACCCCAGCATTATTTTAGCTGATGAGCCAACCGGAAACCTCGATTCCAAGACATCTTATGAAATAATGGGTCTTCTACACGATCTACATGAAAACGGGAATACCATCATCATGGTGACGCACGAAGCTGACATTTCGCACTATGCCCATCGAATTGTTAAATTGCGTGATGGTTTAATAGAATCAGACAATATCAATGAAAATATTTTCCGCTCAGAAAAATTGCAGCAGCCTGCCGTTTAATGAAAATTTATACCAAAAAAGGAGATTCGGGTAAAACATCTTTGCTCGGCGGTACCCGCGTTGTAAAAAGTCATGAAAGAATTGAGGTTTATGGTACCATTGATGAATTGAATTCTTTTTTAGGAATGGTGTGTGACTTAGATTCTGATTTGGCGAGAGTAAAAATCATAAGAAACATTCAATCCAGGCTATTTACCATCGGGTCTTCTCTCGCTGCCGAAACAGCAAGATCAAAAGATTTCAAACCGGATCTTGAAGAAGCTGATGTTATGGCCCTGGAAAATGCTATTGACCAGATGAATGAAACATTACCGGCTATGAAAAATTTTATTTTACCCGGCGGCAGTCAACTGGTGTCGAGTTCGCATATTGCAAGAACAGTATGCAGGAGGGTCGAGCGATTGGTTGTAAAACTAGCTGAATCGGAAGAAATAGAAGAAATCATCGTAAGGTATTTGAACAGGCTATCCGATTATCTCTTTGTACTTGCAAGGAAACAGGGACATGATCTGGGCATTGAAGAAATTCCATGGAAGCCAAGAGGATAATTCATTGAAATTGAGCTGATTTTTCGTACTTTTACCTCACTTTTTTTCAGTATCAAGACAATGATAGAAACAATTAAGATAAATATTAAACCGGTCAGCACATCGAAGCTTAGCCAGATAGATTTCAATAATATAGATTTTGGGAAAGTGTATTCTGACCATATGTATATTGCTGATTATTATAATGGCTCGTGGCAGGATTTCAGGATAGAGCCATATGATATGCTAAGTTTTACTCCCGGGTCAGCAATCCTTCATTATGGCCAATCTGTGTTCGAAGGCCTTAAAGCATATAGAGGTGAATCCGGGGAAATATTGGTTTTCAGGCCGGAAATGAATTTCCGGAGAATCAATAAATCAGCAGTAAGAATGTGCATTCCTGAAGTCACAGAGGGAATCTTTATGGAAGGGCTTACCGAACTTTTGAAATTGGATAAAAACTGGGTCCCGGATCTACCCAATACTTCGCTCTATATCCGTCCATACATTTTTGCACTGGATGAATATATTGGAATCCAACCCTCTAAAAATTATAAATTCATCATTTTTACCTGTCCTGTTGGGCCTTATTATTCTAAACCATTAAAAGTAAAAATAGAGACGGAATTTAGCAGGGCAGTTCAGGGAGGAACAGGATATGCCAAAGCAGCCGGCAATTATGCGGGATCATTATACCCTGCCATGCTCGCTCAGCAAAAAGGGTATGACCAACTTATATGGACAGATGGTGCTACACACCAATTCATCGAGGAGGCGGGCACCATGAATATAATGTTCGTCATTGGTGACAAACTTCTTACCGCCAACACCGGTGATACGGTACTGAAAGGTATTACCAGAGATAGTGTTTTGACTCTTGCAAGAGAGTGGGGAATGGAAGTAGAAGAAAGACAAATACCTGTAACGGAAATTGTCGAAGCGCTTCAGAAGGGGGAAGTTCAGGAAGCTTTTGGAGTCGGAACAGCTGCTACTATTGCAAATATTGAGCTTATTGGAGATGATCAAAATGATTATAGTTTACCATCTATCAAACCAGACAGTTTTTCTTCCAAAATATTAAAAGAACTAGATGATATAAAAACCGGAAAAAAGGAGGACGAACACGGTTGGATTTATAAAATTTAAATAAATTTTATACTAATGACGGCCTGGTTTATCACTTTTTCGTATGGTTGCGCTTTCTTTTTAGCAATTATATCTCATGAGACTAAAGGTCAGAGCGAATATATTGTAGTAGAAAAAACACTTACGGATAAACAGATAAAATACAGCTCCGGAGATGAAATAAGCTTTAAGCTAAAAGGTGAGAATTTCTTCAGGACGGATCAAATAGTGGCATTGAATGACTCATCAATAGAATTTCATTATAATAACATTTTATATCGTGAAATTTCACAGGTGAACATAAAAGGGCATCGATTTACAGGCCTAAATATTTATAGTATTGGTACATACGCTCAAGTCGCCGGAATTGGATATATAGTAATTGACAATTTTAATAAGGTGGTAGTTCAGGGGCAGGATGCGGTTTTTGAAAAAGAAGTATGGATTGTTGGCGGGATAATTTTTCTTGGAGGAACCATACTAAAATTGCTTAATCCCAAAAAAGTAAAGTTGGGGGGCAAATATCGAATTAGATATATGAATTTAAATTAATATTATGACAACAGATCAATTGAAAGATTTGAAGGCTCGTGTTAGCGCCTTGAGGAGGTATCTTTGACTACGATAATAAAATTATTGAGATAGAAGAGGAAGAAGGCCTCACTACCCAGCCTGGTTTTTGGGATGACCCGAAAGAAGCTGAAAAAATCATGAAAATTATTAAGTCTAAAAAGGTTTGGACAGATAGTTTTAATAAACTCAATTCAGCGTATGAAGATCTGGAAACGCTCTATGAATTTTATGCAGAGGGAGAAGTAGAAGAAGCTGAAATAAATACTGAATTCGATAAAGTTGTAAAAATCCTTGAAGAGCTGGAATTCAAAAAAATGCTCAGCAATGAGGAAGATCAACTCAACGCGATACTGGAAATAAATCCAGGCGCCGGCGGCACAGAAAGTCAGGATTGGGCGGAGATGCTGATGAGGATGTATATCATGTGGGGTGAAAAAAATAACATGAATGTCAAGCAACTTAATTATCAACCGGGAGATACTGCGGGAATAAAATCTGTGACGCTTGAGATTTCAGGCGATTTTGCTTATGGCTATCTGAAATCAGAGATTGGCGTCCACAGATTGGTGAGGATTTCACCTTTCGATTCAGGAGGAAGACGGCATACCTCCTTTGCGTCTGTATATGCATACCCTGAGATTGATGATTCTATCAAGATAGAAATAAACCCCGCTGATATCACCTGGGAAACTTACCGGTCAGGTGGGGCAGGCGGGCAAAATGTAAACAAAGTTGAAACGGCAGTACGTTTACGGCACGCACCTTCCGGGCTCGTGGTGGAATGTCAGCAAGAAAGATCGCAGCTTCAAAATAAGGAAAAAGCCATGAATTTGCTTAAATCACGGCTCTACCAGATAGAAATTGATAAGAAGGACGAGGCGAGAGCAAAAGTAGAAAGTTCTAAAATGAAGATCGATTTTGGCTCCCAAATCAGAAATTATGTTCTGCACCCTTATAAACTCGTGAAAGATAACAGAACAGGCGTGGAACGCTCCGATGTTGTAAATGTTTTAGATGGAGACCTCAATGTATTCATCAAGGCTTTTCTCATGCAGAATTAAATGCCTGATTTGAGCAGGTCTTATCTATGAAGATTGATTAGAGATTGATGTATTATGTAACAAACCATGTCACTGGAATTATTTGATTTAAAAGGAAAGGTTGCCTTTATAACGGGAAGTACTCAAGGATTGGGAATGGCAATCGCTATGGGGCTTGGGAATGCGGGAGCCAGAATTGTAGTAAATGGGCGTTCACAGTTTAAAATGGATGTAGCCCTCCATGAATATAAATCTGCCGGGATAACTGCTACAGGTTACTGTTTTGACGTCACAAAGGAAGATCAGGTTATTGAGCATATAACATTAATAGAAAAAGAGGTTGGCCCGATTGATATATTGGTAAATAATGCCGGAATAAACAGGCGTATTCCACTGGTAGAAATGAGCGTCAGTGATTTTTCAGATGTGCTCGACATTGATCTCGTAGCGCCCTTTGTCGTGTCAAAAAACGTGGTGAAAGGCATGATCAACCGCAGTCATGGGAAAATCATCAATATATGCTCTATGATGAGTGAACTTGGCAGAAATACTGTCGGCGCTTATGCTGCTGCCAAAGGGGGCCTTAAAATGCTCACAAAAAATATGGCTACCGAGTGGGCAAAGCACAACATTCAGGTAAATGGTATAGGGCCCGGATATTTCGCAACTCCACTTACAGCCCCAATCAGGGTTGAAGGTGATCCATTCAACGATTTCATTATCAACAGAACTCCGGCGGCAAGATGGGGGGATCCCAATGATTTACAGGGAGCTGCGATTTTTCTGGCTTCAAATGCATCAAATTTCGTTAATGGTCATATTTTGTATGTGGATGGTGGAATACTTGCGACTATTGGGAAACCGGCAAATGAGGATTAGTCGTTGAAATTTCGATTTTAAATCTTTATTTAAATAACAAATAAATTATTTATAAAAATTGTATAATCAAATTGCCTTTGTCTTATACTCGAACTTATAACCATTATCTGCTAACTCAGCTAAAACCGGCTTGTATATCTCCTTGGTTATTGGTTTGAAAACACCTTTAGACCGAATCGTGCCTTCAAGAATCAATCTGGATGCAATGGCTGCAGGAAGTGAGACTACTCTTGCCATTGCAGAATGACCGAATGGCCTACCTTCCACTTTCATCGTTGCCATTCTCTTTTCCATACGGTTTTCAAATTCTATAATTGCTTCATTATGAAGAATAATCATATCTTTTTCGTGATCTCTATATGTCATTTTTTTCTGCATAAGCTCCAAAAGTACATCTGAATTGGTGCCTTTGCTGATAGGAATTGGTTCATCATCAAAAAGCCCTAACCATTGCAATTGCTTTATAATATCTGATGATACCTTGAGGTTTAATTTGTCTGCCACTTCTAGTCTAACATTATTATTGTCATTTGTTCCAACTAGTTGCGCCGTAAATTGTCTATAAGTTAAATTCTGCAGGTTTTGACTTTTTTCATTATTGAGCAAATTGAGATCTTTCATACTTTGGATGGAGTTGCAAAAACCGGGATGCCGTAATAATCCCCTATAAAAATTGGGGATATTTTCCAGGCCATAATCTTTGATATAATTAGAACTCTTCCTGTTTGGGTATGTCTCAAATGTCCCCAATCCGTCAATATCCACCAACCAACTGTTCTCAAGCAAATCCTTACCTGTTACTTCTATTTTCTGTCCGTCTTGTATATAGTCTGCAGGAGTTTGAGTAGCTATCAACAATCCCCCGGGGCTCCACGAAAATTTATATCCGAAAGGATTATTATTATGTTCAAAGGATGGAATACCGGCACCATATGATTTAAAGGAAATTATCTTACCTCCTTCTACTTTAACATGATTTATCATTTGCATAGCGCCCATATGGTCTATGCCGGGATCTTCTCCGATTTCATTTAAAATAATGATTCCTGCCTTTTTTGCTTCACTATCCAATGCCGCCATTTCAGGACTGGTATATGAAGTTGTCACCATGTTCACCTGGTGTTTTAAGCATGCTTTAGCAACAATAACATGCATTTTTGGGGGTATCATACTCACCACCAGATCAACATCTTTTACCATTCCATCTAACTCCTCGTAAGGAGGAGTTGCAAGCCACAATACCCTTTTGCCCAGGGATCTTCCGGCAATAATTAGCCCCGAATGATTATTATCCCTACTCGCGACAAGTACTTCATATTTACACTTATCAATAAAATAATCGACTAAGGGTTTAACTACAAATCCGGTCCCCAATACTAATACTCGATTCATAAAATTATATATCTAAAGATGCCCAATAACCGCACTTTCAAAAACTTTCTACCACCTTGCTAAAGTAATAAATTCACCTCTGGAATTGCAATAATGATTAATATAGGTTTACAGCAGGCTTACCAACGTGTGGAATAATGTGAATTTTTTGGACAAAGATTCATTTGTTGGTTTTTATGGTTTTTATGGATAAGTCGAATTATGAAAAACAATTGACATACATTAAAAAAGAATCCTAAAGTTGTTGCCAAATAGAAAAGTATAATTTTAAAACTTCCTGGAAGTATCAAAATTCTCCAGGTAATCTCCTACTCTTTTTACAAATAAACTCCCAAGGGCGCCATCAATTACCCGGTGGTCATAAGAATGAGAGAGGGTGATTTTATGACGAACAGTGATTACATCACCATATTCTTTCGTTTCCAGTACAGAAAGCTTTTTCTCAATAACCCCGATTGCCAATATACCTACATTCGGTTGTAAGATAATAGGTGTTCCCATTGTACTTCCAAAAGAACCCACATTCGTAAGTGTATAGGTGGATCCTGAAATTTCGTCAATGCTCAACTGGTTTTCTCTTGCTCTGTCAGCAAAATCATTTACCAGCTTTGCCAAACCTACTAAATCCAGTTGATCAGCATTTTTAACCACGGGAACAATCAAGTTTCCATCGGGTAATGCAACTGCTATACCGATATTGATATGCTTTCTTTTGATGATTTTATAACCATCCACGGAAATATTCATCATTGGATAATCCTGTAAGGCCTTGGCCAGAGCTTCGATAAAAATCGGTGTAAATGTGAGTTTTACTCCGAGCTCATTCAAAAAACGATCCTTTGCATCTTCTCTCCACTTTACCATTTCTGTTACATCTGCCTCCACGAACGAATGCACATGGGCAGAAATATTGCGAGATTCCACCATCCGATCGGCAATGATACGACGCACTCTGTCCATTTCGACTACTTCGTCATCTTCATGTGGAATTGGTACCGGAATAGTTGTCTCCTTTTCAACAGCGGATCTTACCTGAGAAATCGAAGACCCATTGGAATCAAAATACACTCTTTTGATTCTCCTCTTTTTCAAATAGCTGATAATATCATTTTTCGTAACTCTGCCATCCTTCCCGCTGCCGGCAATTGCGTTGAGCTCTTCACTGGTAATATTTTCTTCTTTAGCGATTTTTTTGACCAATGGTGAATAAAATCTGTCCGTAACTGAAGCATTTATTGGTTCGATTGCACGTACAACTTCTTCTTTTTTTACCAACGGATTCTCTTCTGCTATTGATGTTTCTGATTTTATTCCATCAGAATAATACTCTTTTTTTTCTTTGAACAAACTATTATCATGAGGTTTCTGAGAGATATTGGTTTCAACAGCATCTGTGCTTAATATAGCAATGGGAGCTCCAATCTGAACAATATCACCTTCTTCGGCTAAAAATTCTTTGATGATTCCTTCCTGGATAGCGGGCACTTCAGTATCCACTTTGTCAGTGGCTACCTCCAGTAAAGGTTCTTCTGCTTCAACCTTTTCACCTTCATTTTTTAACCATGAAATGATTGTCGCCTCCATCACACTCTCTCCCATTTGAGGCATAAGTATCTCAATTAGAGCCATCAGTTTCTCTTTTTAAATCAGAATTAGTTAGAAGATGTCAATTTAACATTTTTCATTACTTTTCTCAATCGTTTTTCAGCAATCTTTTATGGAGCATGTTCAGCGCAGCTACTGAAGATAAACGAATATTCACTGCTCTGTCTTGAGTAAGTTGTAGCTTTTTTGATATAAAACCACGCTCATCTGCGCATGCTACCCAAATTGTTCCAACTGGTTTTTCCTCAGTACCTCCACCAGGACCGGCAATTCCACTGGATGCCAGGCCAATATTTGCCCTGAATTTCTCCCTGACATTTTGTGCCATTTCAATGACAGTTTCTTCACTTACTGCTCCATGATCTATCAAAGTTGCCTCCTTAACTCCAAGTCTCCGGATTTTCATCTCATTTTGATATGGAACTATTGAGCCGTTGAAATAATCCGAACTTCCGGCAACTGAAGTAATTTTATGAGAAATATATCCCCCCGTACAGCTTTCAGCTATGGCAAGCGTTTCATTCCTTTCTATCAACATTTTCCCAATCACAATTTCCAGTGTTTCGTCATCAAAACCATATACGTAATCATTTATCAAAGGTAATAGCTGATCGACAAGTTCATTTGCCTGTACTTTTAGAATTTCTAAATCTTCACCGGTAGCTGTCAAACGCATTTTTATATCTCCGTAGGTCGGTAAATAAGCCAGCCTGACATTGCGGGGAAGTGCATTTTCCCATAATTCAATTTTCTCAGCAAGCCATGACTCTCCGATCCCCGCAAGCCTGACTATTTTATGATAAATTACCGGCAATTCAAATTCATCCTTCAGACGTGGAATCACCTTGTGCTTCATCATATGCTTCATTTCATCTGGAACCCCTGGCATGGCAACAAATACTTTCCCCGATTTATTGAACCACATTCCGGCAGCAGTTCCCCGCTCATTACTTACCATCTCACATTTTTCAGGTAAGGACGCCTGGAGTCTCGTCAACTTATTTAATTCACGTCCTCTGCCAGCCATATATTTCTGAAGCTCTTTCAATGCCTGTTCATTGACCACAATTTCACAATCAAAATATCTTGCAAGACAAGGCTTGGTAAGGTCGTCATTTGTAGGACCAAGTCCACCGGTGATCAGGATTATATCCGTCCTCAATTCAGCTTCAGATAGCGCTTTTAAAATTTCCGCCTCCAGATCTCCAACAGTGGTTCTTCTGACTACTTTAATTCCAATCTCACTCAATGCGCTACTCATCCAATGAGCATTTGTATCAAGGGTCTGTCCGTATAAGATCTCATCACCTATAGTGATTAATTCGGCATTTACAACATTCATATATGTATTATCTCCATGGGTAAAAAGTGATTTTTATTGTGAATATTCAATCGATCAGAAATGATTGCAAGTATGTGACAGTACATGAACTCTGAGAGCAGTTATATGTTTAACTTATTAACTATATTACACATATTGTGTGATTCATAAAATCCGCACAATATCCTCTATAATGTCCGATTTTTCAAAATTATATATGGATTTACCGGAAAAATAGAAGTGGGATATTAAAAAAAGAATTTTATTGTTTAAGCACCTTGACGGTAATTGGAATTGCATTATTTATTGATCTGATGAAATAAATGCCATTTTTCAGTCCTGAGAAATTTAGTCGATGGAATGATTCGTCACTGCTTATGACAAAAGATTGAATTGTTTTTCCGGAAATATCCAGCAATTCAAATCTATATTCTCCGTAGATGCTTTGCCCTAAATCGATGGTCAATAGATCGGATGTAGGATTGGGAAAAACATTCAAATGATGTAAATCCGAATCTTCCAACCCGGTAATGTTTACAACCAGAATCTGGTACGTCGCAGTATCCAGACAACCATTTGAGCTTTGAGCAATAAGCGTATATTCAAACGCACCAATATCATCGTAGCTTTTCACCAAATTTTTTGTGGTATCAAAAGCACCCGTTTGATCAATCCAAAAGGACTCTTTTGCATTTACGGATTTATTATAAATCTCAACTGTGTTTTCTTCCGCCAGAAAAATGGTATCTGCCGTTGCTTCAATGATGGCCTTCACCGGATCTAATGAAATATTAATAGCTGCTGAAGCACTCTCTAAAAATCCATCCACCCCTGTTGCATAATAAGTGACCGGTTTGGTAATATTATCTATGTACAAGGAAGTACCTTTATGTAATAGGCTATTCATGCTTGCATCATCATAAAAATAAAAAAGCGTTCCATTTTCCGGTTGAATGAGTACGTCGGTATTCTTACAAATTTCAACATCTTTGAGTATTGGCGAGGTGCTGTATTCCGGAGAGATGGTCGTAACTAAGGTGTCTCTACAACCTTCAGCATCAACTTTTATCTGGGAGATTTCAAAAGAACTATCAGAATACGCATAATTAAATGAAAGTTTGTCACTTATAAAATTATCATTCACCATCCATAAAATTGGGTCTGTTTGCCCCCGCGAATTGTATATATTCAACACATACTTCTCATTCAGATTCAAAGTATCAATTTGATATTCAATTCCCATTTCCGGGTATTTGACAGATATTTGTATTTCTGAAGCGACACTTTCAAATTCTCCAAAGGTGTTCGTTATATAAAAGGCTGTATCATTGGTAATTTGCCCTGTTTCAAAGCTATTGCCACTGAACAACAATCCCGTCAGAAGCTTATCTTTATA
Organism: Bacteroidota bacterium; assembly: GCA_024280115.1. Lineage (GTDB taxonomy): Bacteria > Bacteroidota > Bacteroidia > Cytophagales > Cyclobacteriaceae > JAAUQL01. The sequence goes on from JAJRQT010000013.1 coordinate 15,516, forward strand.
AATATTTATTTCACTTGTATTTAATGCAGAAAGTGTTGCTTTTGTTCCTTTGCAAATATTTTGATTTTCCAATACCGCTCGCTCTGACCTCACCGCTACCAACAATTCCTGCGAAATTGAATCCGCACAACCGTATCGATTCTCGGCAATCAACTCTACCGAATAGGTTCCGGGTTGATCGTAAATTACTGTTGGATTTTTCACGATACTGCTATAGCCATTTCCAAAGTCCCAATACCAACCATTGCTCAAAATACTGGTGTTTTCAATAACCATTTCCCCGGATTTCCCCTGTTCTATCAGGAAGGTATCGGCAGGAAAATTAAAATCAGCAGTTGGATTTCCCGGGCTTACTTGCAATTTCATTATATCACTCGCATACCCGCTATCTAGATTGATGGCATAGTAAAATTTATCCATCAGAACCGGATCAGTTTTAAATATTGTTCCACTATCCAGCCTGTTTGTCAATCCGAGGTCTTCATAAAACTCATACAATTCACCTTCGGGATCGATGATTGCGCTATCGCTATTGCAGGCATAAAACGTCTCTGCCAGAGGAGCGTCATTAAGATAATCTATGTAGTGCCCTTTTGCCAAACTCAATGCAGACCTTAAGCCATCAAGTGAATTGGACGCGAGCATGGCAAATGCAATTTTAATACTTTGCCCGGGAGCCAAATCAATTTTATTTCCACCCACTATATGAGCCACATCATTGCCAGCGCCAACGGTTCCAGCGGTCAGTTTTTTATTATCTGTAGAAATAAATTTATGCTTGACGATATCATTAAATATCGTATCAAAATCTGCTGTATTTCCGTTCTCATTGCGCAAATCGATCGCATAGTAAGATGGGTTTTGATTTGTCAGGATTGCAAGGCCTGAATAAAGATCAATATTTGATTTATTAAAAACATATCCAAGATTATAATCGGCATCCCATCCGGCTTCATTGGAATTATAATCACCTAAGTCCCAATCTGCAAACAGACCTGTATTTAAGCCGTTTAGAGCGGAATCGCCATTATTAATAATTCTGTATTCAAAAATGACGGATCCATCCTGAGTATTGTTTTCCCAGGTGAGCACCTTTTGTTCTAACTTTATATTGAGTTTAGAAAGCACGGTATCCTTTGGTTTGAAAGCAGATCTGGCATCCAAATCTGCAATGGAATTATCATATAACTTCGCATAGGTTTCATTTACGAAATCCTCATCTCTTGTGCCAGTTCCATAATCATTGATCACATTATCCATAACATGTGCTGAATCCAGGCTTATAATGAGACCGGCCTGTTCAGCGATCCTTGCACCATTAAAATTGATACCATTCCCGTGGTTCACAAATGATTCATCATAACCAATATCTCCGTCGCTTGCTATTGTTGCTGTCAGCTTGCCATCAGTAATATCAAAGTATTTGGGCGTTGTTCTGATTTCGAAATATTGAAAGTCCGAATAGTTATTCCCGATATAATCTATTCTGAAAATCAATCTCTCGTCAGCGGCTGATTCTTGATTAACGATAAACTTCAAAGGATTCTCCGTGTCTTCATATGATTTAAGTGCTTCCAGCCTATCAATATAAATTTTATCCGCCTCCATACTGACATTATTGGAGGGATTTGAAATAGTGATGGTTACATTTTCCGCAATTCGCAGATAATTTGTGAAAATTAAATTCACATTTACCGTATCCCCGGGGAATATCAAGTCTCTGTGATTGCTCTGATATTGAAAAGAACTCAAGCGAATGGAAGGTGTCAGAATATTATTCAACGCACTTTGGACATTGAGACGGCCTTTGCCAAGCAGTCCAAAATAATCCATGTTGGACCCAATTGCATAAATATCATCAGCGGTAGATCTCAACTGTTCCATAACCTGTAGCGCTGATAATTCCGGGAAATGAGCCCTTACCAGAGCTGCTGCCCCCGCCACCAGAGGCGCTGAAAGAGATGATCCCGTATTGATTTCATAATCTCCATTATTCCTGGTAGTATAAACATTTTCACCGGGAGCCATAATGTCAATATGATGGCTATAGGTAGCCCATCCAGCCAGGTTGTCATTTATATCTGTAGCTCCGACAGAAAGGACATTTTCAAATGACGCCGGATAAAAATTGAGTTCATCATGGGTATTCCCGGCTGCAGCAACCACTACCACATCCTTTTCCAGTACGGCGTAATTGATAATATCCTGGCCATATTTTGAAAAATGGTCAGCGCCACCCCACGACAAATTAATGACCTTACATCCATGATTAGCAGCATATATAATGCCTTCATATTCATTTATCAGAATTCTCGAACTTGTCTCAGCAATTTTTACAGGAAGATATTTACTATTAAATCCTACGCCTGCCATGCCAATTCCATTGTTCGTTTTTGCCGAACTAAGTCCGGTAACTGAGCTTCCGTGAGGATGCCCGTCTGCTGTAGGGTCATTGTCATTATCAGCTATGTCCCACCCATAAAAATTATCGATATATCCATCTCCATCATCATCCACACCGTTGAGCGAGTCTGCATAATTAAATGCAATATTCCCCAAATCTTCATGATTCATATTCACACCGGTATCCACAATTCCGATAACCATGGTTGAATCAGACTTTTCAATATCCCAACCTTCATAAGCTTTAATGACGGCAAGATAATCCTGCAATCCTCCATCGGGATCTGCCTGGGGGTCATTGGGGATCAGCAATAGTTTATGCTGAAAATACGGTTCAGCATACTCAATAAAATCCAGGTTTTGAAGTTTTGCTATTTCACTATGGATATTTGAATTTGGTTTTAATTTTATTTTATAAATATTTTGCAGATGTGAACTTTCAGTTCTTGCATTGGCTTTGGATTTTGATGCAAAAACCTGGTAGTATTCTTTAAAATCAATAATTTGTTTGATTTTATCCAGTTGAGTGTCTTTAGAATATACTGTTCGTCCGTTGGATTTACCAATGGTTTTAAGTTTTACGACAATGATATTTGGGTGGATTTCCTTGTCCTGAATTTCTGACGAAATATTAGCGATTTGTGCAGGTAATATCCGGTTAAAACCGAAAGTTAAAAAAATACAAATAAACAATCCTTTACCCATCAAGCTCATCGTCCATTTTCTAATTGTAAAAATTTACCTTATCCGGTGCTTTAAGTGATATAGTTTAATTAATTCGATCTTTCTTTAGTAACCTTTTATTTGAAATCTGTTATGCTATTGAACCTGCCTTATTTTCATTTTTCTGATCATCTTTGCAAAAAGACCAGGCATAAATCTTTTTAGATAAACGCCCATTACTTCTTTACCTCCAAAATAGACTTCTCTTTTGTTTTGCTCAACAGCTTTTATCATGGCTTTCGCAGCATCTTCAGCGGATTTTCCATTCGACTGGTTTTCGTCCATTAAATTGTGGGTTGTACCATTTCCGGTTACGGCATTAATAGAAATATTGGTTTTGATATAGCCGCCGCAAAAGAGGGTTACAAATATGTTGTTTTCCCATACCTCAGCCGCTAGCGCTTCAAAAAATCCATGAAGTGCATGTTTGGACGCGGAATAAGATGATCTTAAAGGAGTTCCGAATTTTCCAACTAAACTGCTTGTAATCAATATGTGTCCACTATTGTTTTTGATCATTTCGGGCAAAACCAGCTTGGTCAATTTGATCGCTGAGAAAAAATTGACGTCCATCAATCTCCGGTCCACATCGAAACCGGTTTCGCTGACAAGCGATCTTTGGCTGATACCTCCATTATTTACTAGCACATCAATCCGCTCATGGATTTCAAAGGCTTTTTTAGCGGCATCGTCTAAGGCATCAACCTTTGATAGATCCAGTGGTAAAACATGAATTTTTTCCTGGGCGGTATCATCGCAGTTGGATTTCACTAATTCCAATGCATCCTTTCTTCTCGCTGAGATGATCAATCGATTACCTTTTTTCGCCAATTGGTAGGTCAATTGTTCTCCAATTCCTGAAGATGCTCCTGTTATCCAAATAGTCTTATTGATGAGCTTTGTCATCTCTGTTGCTTTCTTTCGTACTGAACAAAAGCGAAATTATATTTATTCTTATCATCGGCATTGTGTTCTTCCCTGCTGGTCTCTTCCCATATTTCCGGATCTATTTCCGGGAAGTAAGTGTCGCCATCAAACGCCTCATGAACTTCAGTAATGATCAGCTTATCGGCAATTTCCATGGACTGCCGGTAAATTTCACCACCGCCCAAAATGAATACAGTTTCCAGCCCTTTATTTTCAGAATATTCAAGTGCGCTTTCAAGCGTATTAAAGACTGTTATGCCATCTGAGGTGTATTCTTTATTTCTGGTAATCACCAGGGAATCTCTGTGGGGCAAAGGATTTCCCAGGGATTCGAATGTTTTCCTGCCCATGATGAGCGTATGACCCTTGGTTGTTTGCTTAAAAAACCTAAGGTCCGCCGGCAGATGCCATATCAAATTATTATCCTTTCCAATTACATTGTTATTGGCTATTGCAGCCATAATTATTTTAATCATATTTTATTTCCTCTAAAAAAGTCCTCTATTTTCATTCGCTTTTTACCCTGAAGCTGAAGGTCAGTTATTCTGATGGCTCCATCACCGGTTTTAATTAAAAGTAATTTTTTTCCATCACTCTCAACAGATCCGGGCACGCCGTCAATTGATTCTTCAACGATTTCAATCTCAAATATTTTATACGTTTTATCTCCGATTTTTGTCCATGCCGCAGGATATGGAGACAATCCGCGTATGAAGTTATAGATCCTTTTTGAAGACATAGACCAGTCAATTCCACAATCTTCTTTAAAAAGTTTGGGGGCAGGTTTCAAATCATCTGTTTGCAACTGTACTTTCAGGGTATAATTATCATCCCTGATCTGTTCCACGGTTTTTAATACGAGCCCTGCTCCTTTTAGCATCAACCGTTCATACAGTGTCCCAACATTGTCATGCTCTGAAATAGCTTCTCGTTCCTGAAGAATAATGCTTCCGGTATCTATTTCATGCTTGATGAAAAAGGTGGTGACACCTGTTTCTGTTTCTCCATTAATAATCGCCCAATTGATAGGGGCGGCGCCCCTGTATTGCGGCAACAAAGATGCATGTAAATTAAAAGTACCGTACTCCGGCATTGACCAAACCATCTCCGGCAACATTCTAAAGGCCACAACAACCTGGAGGTTTGCACGGTAACTTCTTAAGTCTTCATTAAATTCAACTGATTTCAGATTGGTGGGTTGAAGTACTGGAATATTTTGCAAAAGCGCATATTCTTTAACCGGTGAAAATGCCAGTTTTCGTCCGCGACCTTTTGGTTTATCCGGTGCTGTGATGACTGCTACGATGTTGAATCCACCCTCAAAAAGCTTTTTCAGACTTTCGACGGCGAATTCCGGCGTACCCATGAAAACAATTCTTAAGTCTTTCATTTAAATATTTCAAAATTGTATAAGTCCTTTTCAGTACCTTTTTATGGCTCTACAACGAACCCGTCTGTGACAAGCAAGTTTGGTGAAATTTATTTTATAAAGATCGAAGTTGAATGTCAGAAAACCGAAGTATCATAATTCTACAATTTAACTTCCGACTCCTGACTTCTGTCTTCGGACTAATATCTATTTCTATTAAGATAACATTAGAACCCATTTTATTTAAATCTAATCCTTGTACAACAAATAACCTGATCTGAGTTTTTTGTATGCATCGAGATCAATTTTCCATGTCGCTTCTATTTCAGTTTCAGACATTCCGCTTTCAATTTGCTTTCTCAATTGATCTGTTCCCGCAAGGGTACTGAAATATTTTGTGAAAAAGGATTCCTCACCTTCCCATAGATTATAAAATTTTATTACATAACTCAATTCTATTTTCTCTGGTCTTGGTACTTTTCTCAAATCCACTCCATAACACTTTTGTCCTTCAAACTTTGGATGTTTTGCCATTCCCTCAATTGATTTGGGAATAAAAGTACTTTCTCCAAATTTTTCATCAGGATAACCAATGACCTGAAACGGAAAAAATGTTCCTCGTCCAATGCTCATCTTTGTGCCTTCAAAAAAACAAAGAGAGGGATATAGTGCTACAGACTGGTCATTGGGCAAATTTGGTGATGGTTTTACCGGCAACGAATAGCTGTCTGAATGTTTATAATTATTCATGGGGACTACCTGTAAATCACATTTCACGCCATCTTTCAGCCACCCCTCCCCATTGATCATCCCTGCCAGCTCACCGACCGTCAGACCATGAACGACCGGAATAGGATGCATCCCGACAAATGATTTAAAATCCGGTTGAAGTATAGGGCCATCAATGATATTGCCATTGGGATTTGGGCGGTCAAATACAATCATCTTAATGTCGTTTTCAGCACATGCCTCCATCATATAATGCATGGAGCTGATGTAGGTATAAAATCTTGTGCCCACATCCTGAATATCAAAAATCACCACATCAAGGCCTTCCATCATCTCGCTGGAAGGTTTCTTATTTTTGCCATAAACAGACACAACGGGAATGCCGGTTTTTTCATCAATATTGTCATTGACCAACTCTCCTGCATCTGCTACACCTCTAAATCCATGCTCTGGGGCGAATATTTTTTTTATATCAATATTTTTTTCAACCAAAAAATCCACTATGTGCGTGTCTCCTATCATGGAAGTATGATTGACGAGTAAACCCACATTTTTTCCTTCTATTTCATGGAGATATAAAGCGACCCGCTCGGCGCCAAGTTCAAATTTCCCATCATCGTTACCCGCCTTGCAGCCGATCATGGAAAAAAATGATAAAAATGAAAGTAAAAAAAAGCCTCTTATCATACCAGATTGATTATTTTGCAGTGAATTACCTAAAACGGGATAAAAATAAGCATATTCTTGAACCTATCTTATTTCATATCGAAAAGAATCAGTCAAAAGAACTCCAATTCTTTCTCAAGCACAATTCATAAAATTGCCATTGTGAGTATTGGTGTAGGTCTTGCCATTATGATTATTTCTTTTCTGATTCTGAAGGGGTTTCAGCATAATATCAAGGAAAAAATTTTCAGCTTCGGTGGACATCTACAGGTTACAAAATTTACACTTAGCCGGTCGTATGAGGAAGATCCGATCTCAAAAAATATGGCACTTTTCAATAATTATGCTAATTATAAATATATCGATCACATTCAGGAATATGCCAATAAAGCCGGTTTGCTCAAAGCCAATGAAGAAGTAGAGGGTGTCGTTCTCAAGGGAGTTTCCAATACTTTTGATCTTACGAAATTTGAGCAAAATATAACAGATGGGGCATTTATTCAGCTAAATGATAAATCCACCTCCATGGAAATAATGATCAGCCAGAATATTGCGGATAAGCTGGATCTTAATGTCAACGACGATGCTTTGATATATTTCATTCAGGATCCTCCGCGCGTCAGAAAACTGAAAATTAGCGGAATTTATGAAACAGGAATGGAAGATTTTGATGAAAAAATTATTTTTGGAGACATAAGGCTGGTGCAGCGAATCAACAACTGGCCCGATAGCCTCGTTGGTGGATTTGAGATTTTTTTAAATGATTTTAAGCAGGTAGGTTATTACCAGGAAAAGCTTGAAGATGTTGTTGGTTATGAGCTATATATTGAAAAAATAAGTGATAAATATGCTGAAATTTTTGATTGGCTTGCACTTCTGAACCGGAATGTAGTCATATTCCTCAGCCTCACTTTGTTTGTTGCCTGTTTTAATATGGTTTCCATCCTGCTGATCCTTATCATGGAAAGAACCCAGATGATCGGCGTATTTAAGGCGCTTGGCGCTACCAATAAAATCATCAGAAAAATATTTGTCTATAATGGCATGCAACTCATAACTAAAGGATTGTTGCTTGGCAATTTCATCGGCATCTCCTTTGGCCTGGCTCAATACAAATTCAAATTTCTTACGCTTGATGCCAAAAGCTATTATATGGAATTTGTCCCGATCGAGTGGAATTGGGGCATTATTATATTTCTAAACATGCTGATTTTCGTAATGGTCTCCCTTGTATTGACCATTCCGACAATGGTGATCTCCAGGATTACGCCAATCAAGTCTATTCGTTTTGACTAGCCAGGTTATATGATTTAAAAAAGCTTCGGATTTTCATTTTCATTACGCCGAAAACCGCTTCATTTAATATCCCCGTTGACATTTTGGATTCACCTAAAACACGGTTTGTAAATATTATTGGAACCTCAACTATTTTAAAACCAAATTTCCATGTGGTAAATTTCATTTCGATCTGAAAAGCATAACCAACAAATTTCACTTTCTCCAGATCTATGGTTTCCAGCACTTTCCTGCGATAGCAAATAAAACCCGCCGTGGAATCCTTGATGGGCATACCTGTGATCACCCGTACATAAATGCTGGCAAAATATGACATTAAAACACGGCCCATTGGCCAGTTGACGACATTCACGCCAGAGGCATAACGGGATCCAATAGCAAGATCATTTCCTTTTTTCGCGCAAGCGCTATACAGCAATTCGAGATCTTTTGGATTGTGAGAAAAATCCGCATCCATTTCGAAAATATACTCATATTGATGATTCAGTGCATATTTGAAACCTTCAATATATGCCGTACCCAGCCCCAGCTTTCCTGCCCTTTCCAATATAAAGAGGTGGTTCGGAAATTTTTGTATCAGATCCTTGACAATATGTGCGGTATCATCAGGGGAATTATCATCAATCACGAGAATATCAAAATCTTTTCTCAACGCGAAAATTGCCACTATGATGGATTTAATATTTTCTTCTTCTTTGTAGGTAGGAATGATGATCAGACTATCGGCCACGTTAATTTTTAAGTTATTTTTCCAATTAATGGTATAAATCTCCGAACTTTTCAAAAACGTCAATAATTTGCGTTTTCGATTGTAAATGCAAATAAAAAGAATTTATCTAACAGATTTATTTTAAGCTGATGAATAAATGTATTTTTCTTGACAGAGATGGTGTTATAAATGTTGAAAGAGGAGATTACACATTTCTTCCGGAAGATTTTTCGATTATTGAAGGTGTTCCCGAAGCTATTGTAAAAATAAAAGAAGCCGGTTATCTGGCTGTTGTTATCACAAATCAGGCAGGAATTACCAAAGGAATTTACACCAGGGAACAGATGCACGTTTGTCATGAAATCCTCATGGAGAAAACACACAATTTGATCGATAAAATATACTACAGCCCATATCACCCATCCTTTTCGGAATCACTTTCGCGCAAACCAGAGACGCTCATGATTGAAAAAGCCATGGCAAAATTTGATATTGACCCTAAAAGTTCGTGGTTTATCGGCGACCGGAAAGGAGATATAGAATGCGGACAAAAAATGGGGTTGAAAACCGTTTTGATTTCCGATGATAATACTGTGGAGTGCAACCCAAATTTTACTGCTAAGAATTTACTTTCAGCGGTTGAAATGATAATTAAAAATTAATTCGATCATTGAAGAATTAGATCTGACGAAAGGCCAATCTGCATTTTAATGCAGATTGGCCTTAATTGTATCCCGTTTTAAATTATGACAATTTTATATCAGCAGGGTTAATTCCCAGTGCTTTTGCAACACCTTTACCGTATTCAGGATTGGCTTTGTGACAATTAGCAATATGCCTTTCTTGTATAAATCTTTCAGCTCCACCGATTTGTCTTGCGGTATTTTCAAAAAGAGTCTGTTGTTGCTCAGGCGTCATCATTCTAAATAAATTTCCGGGCTGGGTATAGTAATCATCATCTTCCCTATGGTCATAATGAAAAGCAGCTCCTTCCAACTCAAGTCCAGGTTCAGCATGTTCTTTACTTTCAGTCCACTGTCCGTAACTATTTGGTTCATAGTGTATGGTTGAGCCTTCATTACCATCTGTGCGCATAGCGCCATCGCGATGAGGATTGTGGAAAGGACATTTCGGTTTGTTTACAGGGATTTGATAATGATTTACACCCAACCGGTAACGTTGAGCATCACCATAAGAAAACAAGCGGCCTTGAAGCATTTTGTCTGGAGAGAAACTAATTCCCGGAACAACGCTTGCCGGGTTAAATGCAGCTTGTTCTACATCAGCAAAATAATTTTCAGGATTTCTATTCAGCTCCAAAACCCCAACGTCAATTAAAGGATAGTCAGAATGTGGCCATACTTTGGTAAGGTCAAAAGGATTGAAGTGATAATCGTTTGCATCTGCTTCCGGCATGATTTGAACTTTTAAATTCCATTTAGGAAAATCGCCTTTTTCAATGGCGTCAAATAGATCTCTTTGATGACTTTCCCTGTCTTTTCCAACAATTGTTTCTGCTTCCTGGTCACTGAGATTTTGAATTCCCTGAGCTGTCTTAAAATGAAATTTCACCCAGCACCTTTCATTATTCGCATTGATGAGACTAAACGTGTGGCTTCCATAGCCGTTCATGTGCCTGTAAGATTTTGGAATACCCCGCTCACTCATGGTTATGGTGATTTGATGTAGGGCTTCTGGCAGTAAGGTCCAAAAATCCCAGTTGTGATTGGCGCTCCGTAAGTTGGTTTTAGGATCACGTTTTACTGCTTTATTCAGATCCGGAAATTTATAAGGGTCTTTTAAGAAGAATACGGGCGTATTATTCCCAACTAAATCCCAGTTGCCCTCTTCGGTGTAAAATTTCATGGCAAAACCTCTTATGTCTCTTTCAGCATCAGCGGCACCTCTTTCCCCGGCAACAGTTGAAAATCGAACAAAAACATCCGTTTTCTTCCCAATCTCAGAAAACAACTTTGCTTTAGTGTAATTGCTTATGTCATGCGTAACGGTAAAGGTTCCAAATGCCCCCGAACCCTTTGCGTGCATTCTTCTTTCAGGTATCACTTCTCTATCAAAATGAGCCAATTTTTCAAGGAACCAAAAATCCTCTAAAAGCATTGGCCCTTTTTTACCGGCGGTTTTTACGTTTTGGTTTTCCGCTATCGGTCTTCCCGATACTGATGTGAGTTTTTTCTTCTCGTCTTTCATACTATTAATGTTATGGTTTATCCTTTTTTGGCATACAATTCGCAAAACCCCATGAGGTTTTGCCACATTATATCTTTAGCTTAATTTAAGGAATATAGGGGACTTTCAACACATTTAATGAGATTTATGCACGTGGTTGTAGATCGCTTTCTCCGCGGTCTGTGCCTCTGCAGATCACCAAACTATTAATTCTATTGATCTGGTATAAAATAATTTCAGGCTTGAATGTCAGCAAGGCATGAATTTTTGATGCCTGTCTGTCCCATCCATGTTGGTAAGTTAATGTTTCCGTCACTGCGAGCGTAGCGTGGCAGTCTGTATAATTGAACCCAAATGCTCCAAATTAGAGATCGCTTCGTTCCTACCAATGACGTTCTGGGCCTAACTTATTGACATGGGTCTATCCCATAGTTATTATTCGGTACGAGCTACAAGCACGTACCAGCAAGGAGTAAAAAAGTCAGGCTCCCTGCTTAGGCTCCCCCCTTATTTCTTCTTGTATTCATCAATAACTGAATAGATAATTACCTGATGGAATTTGTACAATCCTATACCCGTTTTTATATTCAATTGCTTCAACATCTTCATTTTCATCCAGGGTTTTTCCACTTTCTAAAATTTCAACTTCCTCGCTTGCCGGAATATGGACAATTGCCGTGCAATTAAACGGAACTTCCACACGGAGATTTAAACCATTTTCGGTTCTCACCCATTCGGAGGCTACCTTGCCCCGTATAGTTTTGGTAGAAGCATTTACATGATCGAGCCCTTCTGCAAAAAACGGTTTTATTATGAATTGTTTGAATGCCGGATTTTTCTCTATTAGCTGAATCCCGGCAAGCGATTTATAAAACCAGGCATCAATGCTTCCCATCATCACATGGTTGTGAGATTGCTTCAAGGTCCAGAATTCGCACATGGTGTTGAAGCGCTTCATCATCTCAGCCCAACTCGGAAAGGTAGTTTGAGTAGCCAGCGACCAGGCGACATCCGGTCTTCCCGAAATCGACAAGGCATCGATAAGGTATTTTGTGCCGAGCACACCGGTCGTCAGATGTGTATCATTTTCTACTTCAATGTCATGGATTAAATTAGTTAAAACGGCCTCCCTGTCCTCTTCAGGCACCAAACCAAGGTACAAAGGAAATGCATTGGCCATCTGACTGCCATCATTATAATCATTGGTTGATGGATGATAATATTTCCTATTGTATGCTTTTTTTATGGATGCCGCCAAGGTAACAAAGTGCTGTTCATCATCTTTTCTCGCAAGAACTTTGGCTATCTTTTGTAAAATGGTCGCATTGAAAAAATAGTAGGCTGTGGGAATCGATTCCGGTTCGCCCTCTTCCCATCCTGCAACCATGCTTCCCCAATCGCCGATCCAGCCTTTTGGCACAATATAACCTTCTGATATTTCTCCGAGAAAATCTATATATCTCTTCATCGCCTCATAGTTTTCTTCCAAAACCAGGCGGTCGCCATAGTAAATGTAGTTATTCCAAACCATGGTGATAAAAGTACTGCTCCACTCCACGACATCATCGCGGATGTATGGCCTTGGCGAAATGATGGGTATATCGCCGGTTTTACTATCCTGATTTGCACGGATTCCCCTAAACCAGTTTTTGTAGAACAGCGCCATATCAAAATTGAACATCGCCTCTTCTGCCGTTACCTGGGCGTCTCCCATCCAGCCCAGGCGTTCGTCCCGTTGCGGGCAATCCATGGGATAGCTGAGCATATTGCTTTTTTGTGACCAAACTGTAGCATGGTGCATTTTATTGATCAAATCATGGCTGCTTTCAAACGCACCGATGGTTTCATTTGCAGAATAGATGACACAACCCTTAAGGTCAGTGATTTCAGGGAGGGTTTCTTCGGCAGTAATTTCTACAAACTGAAATCCAAAATATGTGAATCGAGGTTCATATGTTTCACTTCCTCCTCCCTTTAGTACGTATTCAATTGTAGCTTTTGCATTTTCATTGCACGTGAAATTCAACGTGCCATCTTCATAAAGCTCTTCCGAAAACCTGATTTTTATCCTGGTTCCTTTTTTACCAACCATCGTAAGCCGTACCCATCCGGTGAAATTCTGTCCCAGATCATATACTTTCATGGCTGGTTTTGGCTCTGTGATTTTAACAGGCTTCCTGATTTCATTGATTTCTATTGCAGGCATTGCATGTGAAATCAAACGAGCTTTGGGTGCATTCATCAGAGTTGCAGGTTTCCAATCCGAGTCATCAAAGCCGGGCATGCTCCATTCCTCCATTTCCTTATTGGCGTCATAAATCTCACCGTCATACACACAATTGAACAAAACCGGGCCACGGCTTGTCTTCCATTTTTCATCTGTGTGAATTATAGTTTCCGATCCATCGGAATATGTAATATGCAATTGAGCAAGCGCTTTTTTATACCCAAACCATTGCATCCTGTATTCTTGCCACCATCTTTTATACGGGTCGTACCAGCCATTGCCGAGATGGATCCCGATGGCATTTTCTCCTTGTTTTACATAGTCGGTAACATCGTAGGTGTCGTATAAAATATGTTTATGGTAAGGCGTTTTAGCAGGTGTCAAAACGAAATCTCCCACTTTGCTGCCATTGATCTCCGCTTCATAAAACCCCAATCCGATGATGTATAACTTTGCAGATGATATTTCTTTATCCACCGCAAACTCATTTCTGAGTAAAACCGATCGGCCATTGTGATTAACAGTATCCGGATATGAGGTTTCTTCCTTTTGATTCATGAAAAAACCCTTATCGGGTTTTGGTTCGGGGGCATCGTTGGCGCCAATCCATTTTGCTTTCCAGTCATTTTCTGATAAAAATGCGGTGGCGAATCGCGCTATCTCACTTTCATGCTGTCTGCCTTGTCTGTCCCAGACAATTACTTTCCAAAAATAGTGAGTGTTGCTTTCCAGTTCGCTGCCTTCATAGGCAATGTGTGTGGTTGCATCAGCATTAACTTTGCCTGAATTCCATAGTTCTGCATTGCCGTGGCTTAAAGTGTTTTCTTCGCTGCCCACCAATATCTGATATGCCGTTTGATATTGCCCTCGCTCTGCTGATGAAACAAGCCATGAAAACCGTGGCTTTTTCACATCTATATTGATCGGGTTTTCCGAATATTCACAAAGCAATCTTTCAAATTCATAGTTGGATTTGTAAGTTTTTGAGCAGCTAAAAGAAATGATAAACAGCAGGAAATAATACTTGATCACATTCATCTTCGGTGAATAGTTTTGAGTGTCGCGCCGCATTTATGTTAATGCACCATCAAAAATAATACTTCCCAAACATAAGCTTTGGCTATTGCAGATTAAAGTATTTATGGATGTGAATTATGCCAGTTGTTACAAAGAAGATAGATAAAGATTGAGTTTCGATGAGCACTTGTCGGCCAGTGCATTTTCACCATATTGCAGATACAGCTTGTGCAATTGCTGTAATGTATATAATTGCAACTGTCCGTCCATGGAGCCCAATTGATCTTGCGTTTTATAATATTCCAATAAATCCTCGGCCTTGTCGAAAAGCTTTCCGGCCAATAGTTTTGCCTTTTCTGTCTCTTCCAACCGGAAAAGCAATTCTGTTGTACCGATCGCCGTATGATCTAACCTTATGTTTTTCTTTTGAAATTTTGCATATAAAAAATTCACAACTTCCTTTGCCTTTTCTGTCTGACTATTTTTCAATAAATCAAAAGCCAGTGCATTGTAGTTTGATTTGACGTTCTGAAGAATTCGCAATTGATAATCCTCGTGGTTGTAATAAACATTTTTATTGTTAAGGTCATGATAATTGGATTTTTCAATAAGGTTCGAATACATCACAGCCGTATTTATAGCGCCCTGATTCTCCAAGGTTATGGGCAATAATCTATATACCGGCCCTTCCTGCAACACATGTTTTTTGAGGTTCAAGGAAATGGAATTTAATGAAGTCATATTAAAATAAAGTGGCCGATCCCACTTGCTATTGGCGATGAGATCCAGCACCAAAAAGGCACTTTTTTCCATGAAATTCCCTTCCCAACTTATTTCTAACCTATCCGAAATATGGGTTTGATATTTCTGTGGCACCATATCTTTTGATAAAATAAAATCCTTATCGATGTCCAAATAAAAGGTTCGTGACGGAATTGAATTGTATTTGGTTCCTCCTGACAGCGATACTTGCAACACCTTATTTTCTGAGCGGATTAATTCCAGGTATTTATTCAAATTGATCGCACCCTTCACGCGTGGATTTTCGACATAGGGCAAAATGTCGTTTAATCCGCCTTGTTTGTAATCCTTTTTTGTTAACGAAAATGGCAATGGCTCAGAATCAAAAACCTGCCTGCGCATTTGGTCGATGTACCAGGAGGCATTGAAATAGCTCAAAACTATTACCCGCACATCCGTTCTAAATCCTTCTACCTCCTGCACATACCACAAGGGGAATGTGTCATTATCCCCACCTGTAAATAAGATGGCATTTGGCGCACAGCTCACCAGGGTATTTCTGGCGTGATCTACTTGCAAAGTCCTGCCGGATCGATTATGATCATCAAACCCTTCCGTCAACATAAGCAAGGGCACTAAAAGTGTCAACGCACCAACGATCCTGTATCTGCCCTGTTTTATATTTTCTATAAATGCCAAAATTTCCATGGCCCCGACCCCGCACCAAATCGCAAAAGCCAGGTAAGACCCCACATAGATATAATCCCGTTCCCGCGGTTCGTTTGGGGTGGCATTGAGATAAAAAACGAGAATCGGCCCAAGGAATAAAAAGAGCGCCAAGACATCCCAAAATCCTTTTTTGTCATTTCTATATTGAAAAAACATACCAATAATTCCTAAAAGCAATGGCAGCATCAGGAAATTATTCCGTGCCTTATTTTCTTTCCATGACAATGGTATTTTATCGAAAATATCCAATGGGCTCACCCATGTTGCATGTTGGATATCACTCGCTCTGCCGGAAAAATTAAACATCAAATACCTCAGGTACGAATGCCCAATCTGATATTTAAACATAAAGCTCAGATGATCCATGAAAGCAGGCTTTTGCCCTTTTTTCAATCCTGTCCATTGCCGGTAGGTATCCACATGGTTTGGTTGATTGCTATACATTCTCGGGAAAATGGTTTTATCAGATGAATCATATTTATACTCGATTTTATAATCTGAAATTTCATATTTATCCTCCCCCATCACATAAACCGGACTTCCTTGTTTATACGACTTTACTTTTGCCGTAAAATTCGGTCCATATAAAAAAGGTCTGCTACCATATGATTCGCGTTTTAGGTAAGAAGCAAGCGATACGAGGTTTTCAGGGTTGTTTTCATCAATGGATGGATTGGTCTGGGAGCGGATGATGATCATGAAATAGGAAGAATATCCGAGCAGAAAATACATGAGACCAACAATAGAAAGGGTTATGATTTTCTTCTCGTTATGAAGGCTCCAATTATAACCATAAACACCGAGGGCGATCAATAATATGAAAAATATAATGGCGCCACTGTAAAAAGGGAACCCCATGCTGTTGACAAAAAATATGTCAAAATACTTCATCGCATCCGGGAGGCCAAACAAGACCGCATGATTGAGAAACAATATGCAAATCGCGCCCAACCCAGTTCCGATCAAAAGATATTTCCATGAGAAATCATGATATTTGAAGACAATAATCAACGCCAGGGCGGGCAGCACCAGCAGGCTCATCGGATGAACGCCCACAGACAATCCCAACGAATACAGGATAAATATTAACCATTTGTTTTCACCAACCCTATCTCTCTCCTGCATCCATTTTAATATTGCCCAAAAGATAATTGCCACAAACAACGTGGCCATTGCATAGGTTTCTGCCTCAACTGCCGAGTACCAAAAAGAATCCGAAAAAGCTAAGACAAATGCCCCAACCGCGCTTGCCAAAATCAAAGAAAAAGCTGTTGCGTTCGATTTCAATCTCCTCCCCAGCATGACGACCGACCAAAATGTAAACATGACAGCAAATGCGCTACTCGTGGCAGAAACCATGTTTACCCAATAGGCAACTTCCATCCTGTTTCCAAAAGACAGCATTGAAAATATCTTCCCGATCATAAGGAAAAGTGGCGCTCCCGGTGCATGTGGTACTTGCAATTTATAGGCACAGGCAATAAACTCAGCGCAATCCCACAAACTTGCAGTTTCCTCCAACGTGAGCGCATAGATTGATAAAGAGATGAAGAACACCATCCATCCGCTGATTATAAATGGTACTTGTGATTTCCATTTTTTCCAATGGATAGTGCCATGGAAAATGGATATAAATCCCATGACGTAGCCTGAGATTATCAGGATTGGGGCAATGGTCAGAGCCAGGAAACCGAGGCCATATTCGCCGCTTTCCAGTTTCATACACACAAAGCCAATGGATATTAATACGAGGCTTATGATGAGAAACAGTTTATTTCTTCTATTGAAATATCGCATGGAGGATCAAATTATATGTATCAATGTCGTTTAGTTAAGAAGATTGATTTAATTACCTCTCCCTTCACCCTCTCCAGAGAGGGATAGTAGGAGCTTAACTAAACGACATTGAATTATGAATGGCAATGCTATTGATTCCTTCCACCCGAAGAGTTAAAATGATGTAAAAAGATGTTAACGAAATGTTAAATAATTACCGCTCAGCGTTTATAGTTTATATATTTGTTTTGTAATACTTATAATACCATATGAGAGAAACTATCCTTTGTGTATTCATATTATTCTCGTTCCCATGCAATGGACAACAGACAGAATCGAATCCAGAAATAAATGTGATTTATGGAGATCAACATATTTTCACAATTGAAACGCCAAAAGGTTGGGTAAATGACAAGAAATACGCATCTACAATTGGATTGGTTTCTTTTTTTTATGCTATAAGAGATAAGGATAAAAAGGATAAAAGTTATATCTATGCCATGGGATATGACAAAGAGTCTATTGACGAAAAGTTAAGCACATTCGTAAAGGCTGATTTAAATACTTTTCGAAAAAAATATCCGGAATTCTCATATGAAAAAATTGACGTCGGTTCGTCAGGAGGGATTCTTAATTCAGAAATGTATTCATTTGACAAATTGGGTGATAGATATAAAGAGGAAGTAGTTTATATGGAAACGGAGTATTCAATTTTAGTATTTTCATTTGCAGCCTTTAGCCAGGAAGATTATCAGATATATCAACCTATTTTCGATCGATTTATAGCTTCGTTTAACTATAAAGGTGACAATCCGAAACCATATATAGAATGGTTAAATGGGAAGTTTTAAACGATAATTAAAAATTCAAAGGGGATGACAGATACTTATTTTCTTTTCATTATTTACTATTATGGTAGTATGGCTTTTAACAAAATTGCAATATGAAAAGAAAAAATCTACGGCGTATTATCCTTTTTGGTTCCGTTGTGATGATGGGCCTCCTCGTTGTGCAGGGATTTTGGCTGAAGCGTGCGTTCGATATTGAAGACCGGCAGTTTAACCATACGGTCCAGATCGCGCTAAAAAATATTGCCGATTCCATAGTGGCGGAAGACCTTGCAGTAAAACCAACAGAAACCCATATCAGGCAGCTTTCTTCCAACTTCTATTTTGCAGAGCTCAATGTTCCCATCCAACCGGAATTGCTGGACAACTTGTTGAAAAAAGAATTGGGCATTCGACAGATCAAAGCAGATTATGAATTGGGCATTTACAAAGCCAAAGACGACACGCTCGTGTATGGGTCGTACATCCCGGCAACCATTCAGTGGCAGATCGATCATGCTAATGATCCCAATCCAAACACTGAAAAGAGTAATTTCGCTGTCTATTTCCCCAATAAATTTTCCGTGATCGCAGGTGAACTAAAAATCTGGATTTTCTCTACGATAATCTTATTGCTCATGGTGGCATTTTTCATTTATGCCATTCTCACCTTGTTGAAGGAAAGACGACTTGCCGAGATCAAAGAAGATTTCATTGACAACCTCACCCATGAGTTCAAAACTCCGATTGCAAATATTGAATTGGCCAGTGAGGCATTAAAAGAGAATAAAATAAACCCGGAAAAGCAGCATCGTTATTTCAATATTATCCACAGTGAGAATCAGCGATTAAAAGTACAGGTAGAACGAGTATTGCAAATGGGGACTATCGATACGCATGAGCTCAGGCTTGACTTAAAAGTGGTCAATATCCATGAACTCATCCAAAGGCTGGCCGAAAGTATTGACATGCGGATCAGGGATAAAACAGGCATGCTAAATATAGAATTGAACGCCGCTCATCCGGAAATTCTCGCCGATGAGTTTCACCTGACCAATACGGTTTACAATGTGCTGGACAATGCCGAAAAATATGCGAAAGACTGGCCTAAAATCAGCATTTCTACAAGGAATGAAAAAGAGGGCCTTTTGATCTCAATTAAAGATGCGGGGATCGGGATCAAGGATGATTTTCAAAAATATGTGTTTGATAAATTTTTCCGTGTCCCTACCGGAAACATCCACAATGTCAAGGGATTTGGCCTGGGATTGAGTTATGTGAAAACCGTCATTGAAGCACATAGGGGAACGGTTACGCTCGAAAGTGAATTAAACCACGGCTCGCAATTCGACATTTATCTTCCTTTCAAATAGATGTCCTTAAAATATAAACTACTGCTTGTCGAAGATGATGAAAACCTGGGGTACATGCTCAAGGACAACCTGGAAATGTCGGGGTATGCCGTGCGGCTTTGCAGGGATGGAGCCTTAGGCCTGACGGCTTTCCACAATGAACAATATCATCTTTGCATTTTTGATGTGATGCTACCCTTCAAAGATGGCTTTACCCTTGCCGAAGATGTGAGGAAATACAATCAAAAAATCCCGATAATTTTTCTTACCGCCAAAACAAGAAGGATGACCGGATAAAGGGATTTAAACTCGGCGGGGATGACTATATCACCAAACCATTTAGCCTGGAAGAATTTCTGTTGCGGATTGAGGCTGTACTGAAAAGGGTGTATGACCGGCCAACTACATCTGATCAAAGCTTTCAATTTGTTTTCGGTGATTTCAAATTTGATTTTAATAATCAACTACTTTCCATAAATGGAAAAGCCACCAAACTCACCAATAAAGAAGCCCGCTTATTGAAAATGTTGGTACAGCATAAAAACCAGGTAGTTGAGCGCGATGTAATTATGAAAACCATCTGGGAAGATGATGGGTATTTCGTAGCCCGCTCCATGGATGTGTTTATTTCAAAACTAAGAAAATACCTCGCCCCCGATCCATCTGTAACCATTAAAAATGTGCATGGGGTTGGATACCGGTTGGAGGAATAATAAAGGTTTTGGTAAGACGCTTTTCTGGCGAACAGGCAGGTATAAACCATGAACAATAGTTGCTAAACACTCAATAGAAAGTAATTCCTACCCTTCTGTTCTTTGCCCTGTTTTCCTCAGAATCATTCGGATAAAGTGGGCGCTCTTCCCCTTTGCCATCTATAGTAATATGATCCTGGCTCAACCCAAATTCTACTAACTTTTGTTTCACGGACCTTGCCCTGCTCAATGACAATTGCCGGTTGTATTTATCATTTCCGATGTCATCTGTAAACCCGGTCACAACAATCCTGTTTTTACCTGAACGATAAAACTCAACCACCAATTCCCGAAGACGCTCTGTCGATACTTCTGTAATTTCCTTTGATGCAAACTCAAAATAGATCTTGTTTTGAAGTGGTGGATTATTCATAACTTGCCCCACATTCGCGCTGCCTGTGTGCTCCTTTTCTACCGTGATAGAATCAATAGAAGTTTCAGCGATCTCATCCGATACAATTCTGATGGTATCCTGCGGTGGAGCGGCGCTTACAGATTTGCCGGTCACTTTTGATTTTGCCGTTTGTTTTTTTTGTTTCCGGTTTCTACGCTTCAATTTCCTGTTCAAGCCCATCAAAATCTCAAAACCACTTTCATACGACCGATCGGTAGCTTTGGTTTTTATATCGTAGGTAAATCCAACTACAAATCGCTCATAGCAAATCTGCCCCCCAATAAGAATTTTATTATTGATAGAATATCTGGATAACAATCGTAGAGATGCATCGGCTGCACCAACCGTGGAGTTTCCAAAATACTTCATTTCATAAACGGCGCCAATCGTCAGGTTTCCTTTTTGATCGGAACTGGAAAACAGGGCCTCGACCAACAGTTTGCTTTTCTTGGATTCCAGAAGCTTTATTCCTCCCATCACATTGATCTGGGGCGATAAGCGTGAGCTGTTCTCATAAAATGAATTTACCGGCCTGTTCATATTTTTAATTGATAATCCAACATAATTATCCGGCAGGATGCCTTCAGATGCCTGGTATAAAAACACGCCTGTACTTATCCCAAAATAATCGACATTCAAATTCATTCCCGGCTCCTGGTTGCTTATCCCGGGATCAAAACCAATTCCAGGCACATATTGGCTCCCGGTCAACAGCCCTGAATTGTTCACTTTGTCGGCATTGTACCCACCTTGCAGACCAAAATTCAAATATAACTTGTACCCGATCTTTGCAGCATAGGCAGCGCTTACTGTTGCCTGAAACCTGTTGAACACTTCTTTATAATTAACTTTTTCATTGGCCAGTGAAACGCCGATACCTCCCCAATTTTTATTTTTCCCGGATATAATGGCGCGATCGTACTGGAGAATGGCGAGGTTCGAATTCACCTCGCTGGCAATCCACGAACGGTTGTAATTGAGCAAAATATTTTCTGTTCTGTTTATTCCCAGGGCAGCCGGGTTTATCTGCGGTTTCATCCAATCGATATGATTGATATATGGGTATTGCCCGTATGCATTTGACCCAAAGAATAATACTATGATAAATGTGATTCTCAGCTGCATACTACCTCAATAACCTCACGGAGCCTTTGTTCTTGCCTTGATAACTTACAGATTGCCCGTCAATAAACTGACCGCTTACCGTCCAGAAATATGTTCCGCCCGGCAATTCTCTGCCTTGATAATTCCCATCCCATCCGGGATTTAGCGAGTTGGCATTTAGCTCATAAATTTTCGCGCCTTTTTCGTCATAAATATGAAACGAAATCTCTTTAATCCCTTCTCCGTAAACCCTGAGATAGTCATTATTTCCGTCTCCATTCGGTGTAAACAGGTCTGGCACAAATACCGACCTTTTTACCAAAACAAGCAATGAGGATTCAGCAGAGCAACTATTCCCATCTGTTCCGCGCACCTTGTATTTGGTGGTAGAAACAGGCGAGGCCCATGTGTTTTTCGAGTTTGGCGCATCCAATCCAATGTCTGGAGACCACGAATAAGTTTCGGCTCCATCAGCTTCGAGCCTCACCCTTTCTCCGCGATATATTTCCTGGTCGCCATTTGTCGTCACAATTGGTAATTCATTGATTTCAAGTAAAAAATCTACCGAATCAACAAAACAATTATCCTCAACAATAACTAATTCAATCTTATCCAAATCATTTACAGTAATCTCCGGATTTGGTATATTAGAATCATCAAATACTTCGGGAGGGCTCCAGAAAAAATCTAATGCTTCTATATTTATGGAAGAGAAAATATCGATCTGCGTGGGTTGACCTTTGCAAGCGGCGATAGAGTTTGGCAATACCTCCGGATCAAATATTTTATCCTTCGACTTTAGCTCAAGGGTATCGTAAACCAGGCAAATCAGCGAATCAAAAGCTTCGGCCACCAGCGGAAATTCAGGTATCGAATCCAGGATAATTTCATTTCCTGATGCTACGAGTTTATTATTATACCACCAGTTGACAGAATCCCATTCCCCAATTACTGAAATTACATTAGTGGAATCATTGCAAACGGTGAATGGTACTAAAATTTCCTCATCCCTCTTTTCTATATCGACCGCCAAAGAATAATTCAATACACAACGATCAGTTTCTTCGTCGCATGGAATTTTGGGTAAATAATATGCATAGATGGTATCAGGCTCCAGCGCTTTAAAAGTCAATTCTGGTGATTTTGACAAAAAGCCCTTTTTTACTGAAAACCAGGAAACCGAATCATTTTCATCGCCAAGACTGAGGGTAATATCTGAATTGAAACATACGGTAGTATCTTCAACAATCAGATCAAAGCAATTGACGGGTACATAGTAATTGTGGCAAGGGCCTCCTTTGCATTTTCTGATATCGGATGATGCGTAAAAGGCATTATCAACCCCGACTACACCCCAAAAGTATTTGCCATTCTTAAGGTGATTTGCCGTATATGTGTTGTCAAACCATTGATATCCGTTGCCAACAACTTTTCTAAAACCAACTCTGTTCGTGGTATCCATGTCATATCCCGGCATAGTATGGTACGCTCCCGTCGCCTCGTTCTGCAGAAATAACTCATAGCTTATTGAGGCCGAATCGGTGTGATCATCACTTGTTTTTTGCCAGGAAAAAAAAGTCTGGTCGTAAATGGTCAGGGGAGGGCGGATATACACGGGTTCGGGGCCTTTATTATAAATGGTTGTTTGGTTGAGTTGTGTATATATTATAATGGTATCGTTCGCGCTTGTCAGCGATAGTAAATCCAGGTCTCCATCGTCATTAATGTCAGCCGGGAGATTGATAAAGCCAACGTTTATTTCGAAAAAACTGCTGTCCCCCGAAAATAGTTGACTTCCCTCATTTTTGTGAAAAATCACTGAATCCTGCTCGCCCTGACTGACGGATAAAATATCCGCAAGTCCGTCCAGGTCGATATCTGCGAGGCAAAAATTGGGGCTATTCAGGTTCGTTAAGGTTGTGGTATCGACCTCGAATCCGCTGGGAGTTTGGTAATAAATATAATTGACCTTAACCGTATCATCTTCAGAGGCATTGATTATAAAATCGATGGTTCCATCTTTATTTAAATCGCCGGTAGCGACAGAATTAATCATTGGGAAATCAGCGAAACTATCCATTTTTATTGAATCATCATCAAATGAAAACTTGACAAGTTCATCGTTCAAATTACCTGCTTCATGATGGACAAAAGCCATGACATGCTCATTTGACAAATAATAGGAGGCCGAGGCAAGGGAGATATTCATTATTTTATTCATCTCAAGAAAAGAAGTATCCTGCACAATCCAGGTGACAAAAGAAGCATTATTGTCATCCGTACTGCTTACAATAAAATCTTCGTCTCCATCAAAATCTACATCGTAAATAATAAACGCTTCTGCCCGAATATCAATTTCCTGCAAGTCAAAATTAAGCCCCTCACGATTCAGCGCAACAACAAGGGATTCTTGCTCTCCGGATTTCGGATAGACGATATCTATAAATCCATCGTGATTGATATCCTTGAGTTGAAAATCCAAATCTGAAGGTGAATCCAGGAGCAACTGCCGGTACTGGAAATCTGTGGTGTCTTTTTGAATAAGCACAAAAATGTCAATTTGACCATCCGCCAATTTGAACCCCAACACATCAAGCTTCCCGTCATTGTTCATATCGGCCCATTTTACATTGATTTGTTCTATACCTTCAAATCGTGCTATTTCTGACGCATAAAACGGCTGCGAAAAAGCAATAGAGCAGCTCATGCTGAAGGCGAAAAATAATAGGATTGCTTTTTTCATTTCTGCTCCTGGTTTTCTTCTACATTAAAAAATAGCGGAATGCGATGGGTACTCTCAATAGGTGCACCGTTTAGCAAGGCGGGCTTCCATTTTGGCATGTTTTTAATTAACTCTATCGCTGTTTTATCCAATAGATCATCGAGTTGCTTTTCTACCTTTAGCTTTGTAGGATTTCCCAACGTATCTATTACAAACCTGATGATTACACTTCCTTCCACTTTATCTTCCAGGGCCTCTTCAGGGTATTTCAAGTTTTTATCAAAATAACCGTAGAGTGCCGGGAACCCATCAATGGGCGCTGCTTCTATGAAAGTGGTCTTTTTATCAATCACTTCTGAATGTGTTTTGGGAATGGAGTTTTTCTGGTGATTGGCAAGTTCACGGTTAACTTCTTTTTCATTTTCAGAAATGCGGCCCCGTTCTTTTTTATCATCACTTTCATCGAAAGCAATGGTGGCTTTGCCGGGTTCTGGATTTGACCCTGATTCCTGAGTTTGTGGTTGCTGAAAAATACCCTCCTCTGAAGATTGGGGTTTTATAATTTCAGCGTCGGGTGAATACATAAAAAATCCATAAATTGCTATTGTAACTATTCCCGCAAATATTCCCATGCTCAGCGCAATGCCCCTCCAATTCGTTTGTCCGGCTCCTTTCTCGCAAGCATTTAATAGTTGATCAAAATCAGCCAGTTGGATCGATTCCTCAAGCGAAATTTCCGGGAGCTTATATACTATTTTATAATTCTTCATGGCCGTTTCTTTTACTTAGTTCCTTTTTCATTTTTTTGATTATTCGATGAGACTTTATTCTGGCACTGTTTTCTGTGCAGCCAAGTATAAAACCGATGTCGCGAAATGACTTGTTTTGGTAGAACCTCAAGGTAATCAGTTCGAAATCTACAGCATTGAGCCTCCCGACCATTTGTTCGATTAATTGCAAGATAGACTCTGTCGTGAAATCCTGAATTTCTTCATGGAGTCCGTCAATCAACGGTTCATCCAGCAAAACAATTCTTGCTTTTTTTGATTTTCTGAAGTAGAGCATGGTTTCATTAAAGGCGATTTTATAAAGCCATGCCGAGAATGGCACCGATTGTATTTTGTACTTACTTAGGTTGGTCATGGCTTTCAGGAACACATGAGAAGTGATGTCTGAAGCTACATCTTTGTTTGAAACCTTTTGATACACGTAATTAAGAATTGCCGGGAAGTAGTGGTCGTAGAGTACGCGGAATTTGCGTATATCCTTCTTGCTTTGATTGATGATCTCAATCTCCTTCAGTTTTGACATTTCATTTGCAGGATACTTTTCCAAGAAATCAGGCTTTTTTGATCTGTTTATTTTTAAAGATACCGTCATAAAGGATAAATGATTGACTTGTTGTTTATCCTTTTAATTCAATAATTTCAATTCGTTACCGATAAAATCAATTTAATTGAAATTAATTATTCTTTGAAATATTTGGCAGTACAAAATCTTGAAAGAAAAGAGATCAACCTTTCCCCGCCCAATTTAAAGCCCCATGAAATTAGTATTAATTACATTGAAGGTGATGAGCAGTTGGAACAGGCTATGTTTGATTTCGTATTGGGTCGAGCTACAAACTTGCCACAACGCCTTTACTATTAACCTGATGGGTATTGTTTGTGATTTTAAATATTTGCGTAACCTCCAAAAACCCACCCCTAACCCCTCCAAGGCGCCTACGCTAAAGCTTCAGCGATAGCGTGGAGAGGAATTTGATCCTTGTTTAAATTGAACTTGTCATATTCAATGATCGCCGGGTTAATATATTCACTACGACAGGAAAGGAAAGCAACAGATTTTCCGATCTATCATAACTGAAAATTTCCACATCTTTATAAGTGTAATTTTAATCATTTGAATCCTAGTGAAATTGTATTTAACTTGAGTACACTTTATTTTTTTTATAATAAAATCTTTTTCTGAATAGCAGTTATTATTTCTGAAATACTATAATCGAATTAAACATTAATCATTTTTTTAATAAACATTAAATCACTTAAAATGGGCCCAACCTATCATCGCAGTATCGTCTTTGTCATCTTGTTTTTATCATTCAGCATTGTAACATCCGGCCAGCAGTTGGACGAATTAAAATATAAAACTGATAAATCACCAACTCTGCAAAATTCGGTAAATACCGAGTATCAATTTAATGGTTATACCAATTACTGGCATGATACCTACAGCACATGGTATCGCTATGGTAATTTGTATAAAATTGTTGTTCCCAACGTGGAAAAGACAATCCTACAAAGCAAGGTTGATATTGCTGAGGATATGGGTATTCCCGGACTGCTCATGCAGGAAGGATTTATGGATGGCCTGTTGTCTGATACTTACAACACTTTGGATCAACCCAGTCAGACGGATCTGGAAGAAGTCCTAGGAAAAGAAAATGTGCTCATTTTTATTGACCCAAATTCAGAGACAGGTAAAAAGGTCATAGCAAAACTTCCATCAGATCATAACTGGCCCAAAAAATTAAAGAGCCATCAGTATGGTGCGACTGACCTTAAAAGAGCAGATGCTTTCTATCTGGAAAATGGTGATAGGAAACTATTTGTTGTCAGCTCGTCTGATGAGAAAACACGTGACCAAATAAAGAAACTCATCACAAGAACTACAGAAATTATCACCAACTATGATTTCCACAAAGGTTGGTTTGGAGCATACACACTACTTAATAGTGTCACATGTACAGATGGGCATCCGCTTGAGGTGATTGGAACAGGCATGAATGAAGGCGCCAGTTGGTTTGTGTTTGAAGGCTATATGGATTTTCTATCAAAAGATGAAATAGCCGACTGGGTAAAAGAAGTGAAACTTCCCATAGTAACAGATGTGGGGGCCACCCAGATTTATGGATGCAAAGATTATGACGGTTTTCAGATACAGCAAATGTACGACAAGGAATCATGGGTCAAATTTGCCAAAGAAAAAGAAGGTTATGTGTTTCGCCAGGTTTGGGACACCGTTGCGGATCCTTATCAGTATGACGGATATTTTGCCAACGAAGGGAACAAGGAACAAATTGATAATGAAGATGTGCCGTTTGTTTTAAAAACCGGAATGTTAGCCAATAACGCCTTGTCGAGTATGGTTCTGTTTCTTGAAAAAGGCACAGAATTAACTCAAAAAACTATGTGGGAGGCCATCCTCGACCGGCGAGAAGTGGGCGTATTGTCACAAGGGAAAATGATGGGGCCAGCCATCTTTCGCAATGCCCTGCAAATGCTGGTACTTGATAGAATATTTCTTGAAGAGTATTTTGGCGACCGCATTGATATTCAGGCCGTGACCGATGGCTATGATTTGCAGGTAACCATTACAAATTCCACGAATGCTGCTGTTTCCGGAACGTTAGAATTGACGCTTCCCGAAGGATTGAAAGTAAAAGAAAAATCTTCCGTTTCATTAGATCTCGCTGCGGGAAATTCCTTCACTCATCATTTCACCATGCAACCCGGAGCAAGAGCAATGGACAATACTAACCCTGTCGCTGTACATTATAAATGGAATGGGAAAAAGAAAAGTACCATGACTATGCTTGATTTACCTCCGGCGATTTCGGTACACCGACTTTTATATGCTCATGCGCCAAAAGTGAGCTATCCGGTTACGATCCATAATTTCACCAACAAATCTTCTTTCCCTGTAAAAGTACAGGTCGTAGCCGCTGATAATGAAAAGAAAGTAATTTTTAAAACCTCACAAACCTGCAATGCTGCAACAGGCACATTTCAGGACATGAAGTTTGACCTGGAGGTTCCTACTGGCAACTATAAAGTTAAGGTGTCGGCGCTGGGAATTGATTACATATCGCAACTGGGAGTTGGTAAGGCAGAGGGCAAACCTTATGCTTATGAAGTAGATTTAGACGCCGATGGTGTTATGGAGTATCGCATGGAAAATGACAGCGTCCAGATTACGCTATTAGCTACAGGAGCCAGGGTAATTGAATATATTGTAAAAAGCCGGAATGATAATGTGCTATTTAAGTTGTGGCCAAAGAAAGCCATTGACGATAAGCGCTCCTTTCGGAAAAGAGGATATTATCCTTACGGCGGTTTTGAAGATTTCCTGGGACAGGCCAGTATGGAAACTCACCAGGTGTACAATACAGAATTAGTTAAAAAGGATGGTGATTATGTTCGCGTGAGAATGTGGACAGATTACTTTGGCAATCGTATAGAAAAGACCTTTACACTTTACGGAGATTCACCATTATTGGAAGTACGGTTTGCCTTAACCTTTAAAAACCCTGAAGCGAACGTGTTAGGCCCTCAGCCAATTCTTGAATTGGGAAAGAAACACTGGACAGAGGACGTATTTATGGTTCCAGATGCGGATGGAATTGTTGAATTGCGCATGAAGCCGGAAAAATATTATGGGCATGCATTTTTAAATATCAAAGAAGGTTGGAATGCGGGATACGATACTAAACAAGACATTACATTTGTCGGTGCCTTCCCTGTAGATCAACCTTTATTCCTGCATATGTGGATGAACCATCCCAGGAATGGTGATGCACATCATTATTACACAGAGTTTCAACCCTGGTTACCGATTTTTCAAAAAAGCACCATGTATTTTTCATACTATCTATGGGGTGCAGGTGGACCTTGGGAAAATGGTGTGAAAGATCTGAGAAAGATGAATTTGATTACAACACGATAAATTTATTAAGATTCTTGGTGTAACTATTGAGGCTCAAATTATTTACCACAGAGAAGTCAGAGATTTTACACAGAGAGCAGCAGAGCAAAGTTATATGAAAGACAATGATATTACCGGAAAAATCATAGGCTGTGCAATAAATGTCCATAAAGCGTTAGGTCCAGGTTTACTGGAATCTGCCTACACAGCGTGCTTGTATTATGAAATGGTAAAAAGTGGACTATTTGTTGAAAAGGAAAAACCCTTGCCATTGGTGTATGAAGAAGTAAAGCTCGATTGTGGATACCGAGCTGATTTCTTTGTGGAAAAAAGTATAATTGTAGAGGTTAAATCAGTTGATACACTGAACGACATTCATCTGGCACAAACACTAACATATCTAAAACTGGCAAAAAGCAGATTGGGATTACTAATTAATTTTAATGTCCTACAATTAAAAAATGGGATTAAACGTGTTGTAAATGGATATTAGCTCTGTGTCTCCTTTGTGTATTCAAACTCTGTTGCCCTCTGTGGTTAAAATTCAATTCACCCTACATTTCAATTAAGTAGAAAACAATGCTTACGAATAACAAACCTTTTTACATATTTTTTTCGCTGATATTCTTCGGATCATTGGCTTCAGCACAAAAGTTGGATGATTTTGAATACAGGGGTTCCTCAAAATCTACCCAAAACCCGATAATTAATGCTTATCAGTTTAACGGATATACAAATCACTGGCACAATGTAAACCGGGATTGGATTCGATATGGAAATCTGTTTAAAATGGCTAAGGACAATGTGGAATATAGCATTTTGCAAGGCAAGGTTGACATTGCGGAAGATATGGGCTTTCCAGGGTTGATTATGCAAGAAGGTTTTATGAATGGCCTTTTGTCCAATCCTTATGATATATTGGACAATCCCAGTATGGCTGATCTGGAGAATTCTATAGCAAAAGAAAACTTATTGATTTTCATTGACCCAAAAACAGTGACAGGGAAAAAAGTTATGGCAAAATTTCCGGCGGATAAGGAGTGGGCTAAAAGTTTGAAAAGCTATCAATATGGTGCGACGGATCTGAAAAGAGCAGATGCTTACTGCCTTGAAAATGACAACCGGAAACTATTCATTGTCAGCTCATCAAATGCAAAAACGAGAGCAGGAATCAAGATACTTATAAATAATACAAAGGAAGTAATCGACAATTATGATCTGCATAAGGGTTGGTTTGGCGCTCAGACTTTACTGAAAAGTGTAACAAGTATGGGGGGACATCCTTTAGAAGTAATCGGGAAAGGCATGAATGAAGGCAATAGTTGGTTTGTTTTTAACGGCTATATGGATTTTTTGGCCAAAGACGAACTCAGCGAATGGATGGAACAAGTAAATCTTCCTGTAATAACAGATGTGGGTTTTTCACCCATTTACGGATGCAAAGATTGGGATGAATTTCAGAATCAAAGTTTATTCACTAAGGAATCCTGGATTGATTATGCATGCAAAAAGGATGGTTATATTTTCCGGAATGTATGGGATACGCTTTCTGATCCATTTCATTATGATGGTTACCTGGCAACTGAAGGAAATAAGGAGCAAATTGATAGGGAGAATGTGCCGTTTGTATTGAGAACAGGTAGTTTAGAAAAGAATGCGTTGTCAAGCATGGTACTATTTCTTGAAAAGGACGAACCACTCACCCGGGAGAGCATGTGGGCTGCTATTATGGACAGAAGAGAAGTCGGGATACTTGGAATGGGCAAAATGATGGGGCCTGCCATGTACCGCAATGCACTTGAAATGCTGTTGTTGGACAGGGAATTTCTTGAAGAATATTTTGGCGACCGGATAAACCTGGAAGCAAGGGTGGAGGGTTACGATTTACAGGTGACAGTTACAAATACCGGTTCGGAATCAATTCCCGGTACGTTGGAATTAACATTACCTTCCTCTCTTAGCATAAAGAATAGTTCTTCAGTCTCAATTAACCTTCCTGAAAGAAGTACTAAAACACTTCATTTTCCCTTATTGCCAACACCGGAAGCAATGGAAAACACAAATCCTGTTGCTATTCATTTTACCTGGAATGGAAGAAAAAAGAGCACGGTGGCTATGTTCGATTTACCTCAGGCGATATCGGTTCATCGGCTTTTATACGCTCATTCACCAGTAGTAAACTACCCTGTTACAATTCATAATTTTAAAGATAAGTCTTCTTTTCCCGTCAAAGTACAGGTCGTCAGTGCTGAAAATGGAAAACAAGTAATTTATAATACATCACAAATTTGTGAAACTTCTCAGGGGACATTTAAGGACATGATGTTTAAACTGGAACTACCCGCTGGGAATTATAAGGTAAATGTGACCGCATTGGGGGTGGATTATTCCTCGCAACTGGGTGTCGGAAAAGCAGAGGGAAAATCATACGTACATGTACTCGATCTGAATGGCGATGGGGTTGATGAATACCGTATGGAAAATGACAGTGTTCAAATAACTCTTTTAGCAACCGGTGCACGTGTAATTGAATACATAATAAAAAGCCGAGAGGACAATGCATTATTTAAAATATGGCCAAAGAAAGCCATCGATGATAAGCGCCCTTTTAGAAAAAGAGGATATTATCCCTATGGAGGATTCGAGGATTTTCTGGGACAGGCCAGTATGGAAACTCACCAGGTTTACGAAACTGAAATATTGAAAAAAGAAGGAGACTATGTGCGTGTGAGAATGTGGACGGATTATTTTGGAAACAGGTTAGAAAAGACATTCACCCTTTATGGAAATTCGCCTTTACTTGAAGTCCGTTTCGCATTGACATTTAAAAACCCGGAGGCTAACGTAATCGCTCCAGTACCAATCCTTGTGCTGGGTAAAAAACATTGGACCGAAGATGTATATACAGTGCCCGAGTTGGATGGATTGCATGAGTACAGAATGCAACCTGAAAGATACTTTGGCAGGATATTTTTCTTAAAGGAAGGATGGAATGCGGGCTATGATACTAAAGAAGATATTACTTTTATAGGGGCTTATCCTGTAGATCAGCCTTTATTTTTACATATGTTTATGAATCATCCAAGGAATGGAGATGCACATCATTATTTTGCTGAGTTTCAGCCTTGGGTGCCAATATATCAATCGAGTACAATGTATTTTTCCTTTTATATGTGGGGAGCCGGTGGCCCTTGGGAAAATGGTTTAAAAGATTTAAGAAAAATGAATTTGATTACGACAAGATAGAGTTAAAAAGGATGAGGGATTAATTATAATACTTGCAATAAAAGAAATACTATGGAGAAATCATTTTTATTTATTTTAATACTAGCCTTTGCATTTGGATGTAAAAAAAAGAAAGATGTCAATGTTGAAACCGTTCTCAAAAATTATTCAAATAGTTTATCAGAATTAAAAAAAGCGGAATATAAAATTCAACAAATAGATACATTTACGAGTGGAAACGTGTGGAATAATAAGGGTCAGGCTATTATTGAACGGGAAAAAACTGATAGTTTGTTTGGGTTTTACTTTTTTGGAGAAAGATATGATATTAAAAAACAATACATATATGATGGAAATAATGAATTTAGAATTGACATTGAAAAGAAAAACTTTAAGATCCGTGAGCCGGGTATTGGATTCTTAGGATCACCTGGCGGACAAATGATATCTAAAAATCTTATTTTTCCAGATACAATTTATAAATCAGTGCAGCTTACAGAGCATCAAACCAGCTATGAATTGAAGTATCTTTACGAAGATAATCCAACTCTTCAGGTAATCAATCATTACAAAATAATTGAACTTGACAAGAAAACATTTATACCAAAAAAAATAACTAATTCTTATGAGAGATTGGGAGAAAAAGCATCGCAAACAAGTATCATCACTGATTTGAAAATAAACTCTGATGTCTTAAAAACAATTGAGGAAATAAAGATTAAACTTCAGGATTTTGAAATAGTAGTTAATAAACCAGATACAGGTAATCATTTAATTGGAATGGAATTGCCTAAATTAAAATTGGCGAATCTGTTTGACCAAGAAAAACTAATATTTATAAACAAAGGCAAGATTGTTCTATTGGATTTTTGGGAAGTATGGTGTAGTCCTTGTATTAAGTCTTTACCTGAAGTAGAAAAAATCAATGAGAAATATGGTGATAAAATAGATGTGTTTGGAATAGTAACTGATAATATTGAAAAGGCAGAAGATTTTGCAAGGTTAAAACAATTATCTTTTATCAATCTGATCGGAAATAAAGTTTTTAAAAAAGAATTAAAAGTTAGGGGTGTCCCAAAATACTTTTTAATTGATAAAGAAGGCTTTATACGAAAAGAATATATTGGCTTTAGTACTGAAATTCAAAAAGATATTGAGTTAATGATAGCTGAATAAATCCAGCATGTAACAATAGAAAGCTGCAATATCCACACAAGGCTGATACGCAAAGCCTACGATTGTCACGGACAATACTTATGATATAGTTATAAACAGAAAACTATGATTAGGATCAATAAATTTTTACCATACCTATTATTCTTGGTACTAATTGGATCATTGGCTTCAGCTCAAAAGCTGGATGATTTCGAATATAAAGGATCCGGTAATCCTGCGCAAAACCCGGGGGTAAATGAATATCAATTTAACGGATATACAAATCACTGGCACAATGCCTACCTGGATTGGATTCGATATGGAAATCTGTTTAAAATGGCTAAGGACAATGTAGAGTATAGCATTTTGCAAAGCAAGGTTGACATTGCGGAAGATATGGGGTTTCCAGGGTTGATTATGCAAGAAGGTTTTTTTAAAAATTTAACTTCTGATCTGTATCATTTGATGGATGATCCTACCAGGGCGGAGCTGGAAGATAGTTTAGAAAATGGAAACGTACTTGTTTTTGTAGATCCTCAAACTGCACTCGGTAATGAGTTGACGAATGGTTTGTCTCAACGAGAAATCTGGACAGAGAAATTAAAAAGTCACCAATATGGTTCTACTGACTTAAAAAGAATTGACGCATATTTCCTTCAAAAGGAAGATAAATATCTTTTTGTGGTTAGTTCAAATGATGATGATACCAGAAACAAATTCAGACAACTGATAAGCAACGCAGAAAATATCATACAAAAATATGATATGCATAAAGGTTGGTTTGGGGCCTATTCATTATTGAAAAGCGTAACCATTACCTCAGGTCATCCTTTGGAAATAATTGGGAAAGGCATGAATGAAGGGAATAGCTGGTTTGTCTTTGATGGTTATATGGATTTTCTAGCTAAAGATGAATTGAATGAATGGATGAAAGAAGTGAATTTGCCAATAGTAACTGATGTTGGTTACTCAAAGTTATACGGATGCGATGATTATGATGGTTTTCAAAATCAGAGGATGTTCACAAAAGAAACCTGGCTTGAATTCGCAAAGCAAAAAAATGGATATGTATTCCGCAATGTATATAGCAAATCAGATGACCCTTATCATTATGACGGATATATTGCACAAGAAGGCAACAAGGAACAAATAGACAATGAGAATGTGCCATTCATATTAAAAACCGGTAAGCTGGAGGGTAATAATTTGGCCAGTATGGTCCTTTTTCTGGATAAAGGAAAGGCGCTAACCAGGGAAAATATGTGGGACGCCATTCTCGACAGACGCGAGGTTGGCATTTTAGCACAGGGCAAAATGATGGGTCCGGCTAAGTATCGAAATGCACTGCAATTGTTATTGCTGGACAGGGTTTATCTGGAAGAATACTTCGGAGACCGCATCAATCTGGAAGCTGAGGTGGAAGGTTATGAATTGAATGTCACCGTAACCAATACCTATCCCAATGAAATGAATGGATCATTAGTTTTAACTTTACCGGATCAATTGAAAATTGAAGATTCCGAATCCTTGGATTTTAGTCTGCCCGCTCAAAGTAAAGGCGCCTATTCGTTTAAAATCCAGCCGGATGCCTCCTCCATGGGAAGAACCAATCCGATTGCAGTTCATTGCAGTTGGAATGACAATGAAAAAAGCACATTAGCTATGCTCGATCTTCCTCCGGCAATATCTGTTCATCAGCTTTTATATGGCCATACTCC
The DNA here is from genome assembly GCA_024280115.1 of Bacteroidota bacterium. Lineage (GTDB taxonomy): Bacteria > Bacteroidota > Bacteroidia > Cytophagales > Cyclobacteriaceae > JAAUQL01. The sequence continues at coordinate 50,968 of JAJRQT010000013.1, forward strand.
CAAAGTTAGCTTCCCGGTTACGATACATAACTTTTCCGAAGAAACATCATTTCCTGTTCAAGTTCAGGTATTTGAAAAGGATAATGACAAAACAGTTGTATTTGAAAGCGAACAAACTTGCAGAGCAGAACAGGGTTCTTATGAGGAATTGATTTTTGAATTGAAAATTCCTGACGGAAAATACAATGTTAAGGTTTCTACCCTGGGACAAGAATATACCTCCCAGTTAGGAGTAGGGAAAAACGAGGGGAATTCTGTTGTAAGAGAAATTGATATTAATGGTGATGGAATTAGTGAATTCCAGATGGAAAACGACAGTGTGAAAATTATCCTACTTGCAACAGGCGCCAGGGTAATTAAATACATCGTAAAAAGCCGGAATGACAATATATTTTCTGAAATATGGCCGGAAAAAGCAATTGATGATAAACGCCCATTCAGATATAGAGGTTATTATCCATACGGAGGATTTGAAGATTTTCTGGGGCAAGGCAGCATGGAAACTCATACGATCTATAATGTAGAAATTGTTAAACAAGATGGTGATTTCGTTCGCGTAAAAATGTGGACAGATTATTTTGGGAACAGATTGGAGAAAACATTTACCCTTTACGGGAATTCACCTCTGTTGGAGGTTCGTTTTGCCTTAAATTTCAAAGATCCCTACGCTAATGTTCTTGGCCCTCAGCCGATTCTTGAATTAGGAAGGCGACATTGGACCGAAGATGTATTTACAATTCCTACCGTGGATGGATTACAAGAAATCAGGATGACCCCGGAAAGAAGGTGGGGACAGATATTTTATATGAGCGAAGGATGGAATGCAGGTTACGATACCAGGGAAGATATTGCCTTCGTTGGCGCATTGCCCGTATCACAACCTTTGTTTTTGCACATGTTTTTGAATGATCCGGGGAATAAGGATGCGCATCACTACTATGCTGAATTCCAGCCTTGGGTGCCTATAATTCAGAAAAGTACGATGTATTTTTCTTACTATATTTGGGGTGCCGGTGGTCCATGGGAAAATGGATTGAAGGCCCTGAGAAATAGAAATCTGATCACCGAAATAAATCATTAAGAGGAAGAAAATAAATTGATCGCATATTTAAAACACATAAAAAATGAAAAAGCCTGTATTTTATCTTTTTACCTTATGTCTCCTGTTGTTTTTTGTTAATTCTAACTTTGCAAAAGGAGATAAGAATAAGGAACTGAAAATCAATAGTCTTGAGCTGGGATATCCATGTCCTGCCATTCCATTCTATCATTTTATAACAGAAATAGAATTACCCCAACCCTCAATAATCGAGGTTGAAGCTGCCGTGAACGGCAAAGTACTTCGATTTACAAATTTACACCGGGCTGATGAGATTACAGATTTGAGCAGACCGGCGCTGAGCCATCGAACACCTTCGGCTTATGGCTTGTCGCAAGATGGGACTTTATATAGAAAACCGCACATTGTCGGTTGGATAAAGTGGGTGCCTGGCGAAAAATATGAGATAAACATAAAAATCAGAGTTAAGAAGAATGTTCATGCTTCAAAGGATGATGTGTTTTTATCATCGACAAAAACGCTGACAGCTCCATCCGGTGTTTCAGTATTTGACAAGTCCTGGAAAAACTATAAATCCATCGTATTGTCTGAATCCGCCGGATTAGATCGAAAGGGGGAACCGGTAGAGGTGCTGCTTCCATTCTACCCCGATGAAGCCGTACATCTTACCCGCGAAATCCGGGTTGTATCTGTTGATCCTGTGACCCATGAATTGACGGAAGTACCAAGCCAGGTGTATGATATCATGAAATTTTTGGAAGAAGATGATCTCAATCCGGATGCGAACGGAAATCCTACCCGTGAAACTCCACTCTGGATGCCAACAGTTACTGCCCGTGTTGCGTTTCTTGCCGATGTACCTGCAAAATCGAGCAAGGTTTATTTGATTTATTATAATAATGAAGACGCCCTGGCAAAAATGTACAAAACAGATCTCAGGGTTCAGGGCGAAGCGCCAGGTCTTCGAATCGACAATAGCTTGTATTCCATTGTCCTTCATCCGGATTCAGGCCATTTGGATCAGGTCACCCTTAAGAGCAAACCAGATACTCCCTTATTTCACCGTATGGAAACCAATGGAGCAATTCATTGGAATCCCGGTATTTATTCGCCGCCTACACCGTGGACACATACTGCTGACTGGAAGCCACCAGCCAATGTGAAATTCATGTCCGGACCGGTAATCGCCTCAACTGAGGTTTGGGATAATTTAAGAGAAATCCCTGAGGTGGACGCTTCAGTGAGATATGATTTTTACCCGGGTTTGCCCTATTTCATCAGTACCACAACTATGAGGATTAACAATATAATTGAATGTATTGCACTCAGAAATGCTGAAATTGTTTTCAAACGTGAGCTCATCACGAATGCTGCCTGGTATGACGCCGTTCGAGACAGTGTTATCGTTTATGATGTTGCCGGTATGCCGGAACTCACCGACCTGCTCATAGAAGATGATGTGCCCTGGATTACATTTTTTAACAAAGATACCGGAATTGGATTTTGTGGTATTCAATTAAATTATGTCAATACGGGTCTGGAATCAAAATCACGGCTTTTAAATCCGTACTTATATATTACAGGTGGGCCATGGATCTATTGGGCGCGAGCGCTTTCTCTAACCTTTCAGTCCTCAAACATGCAGCAGATGATCCCTGCCATGAAAGGTAATTTCTTTGCAGAAAAATGGGCCTATCTTACCTATGAAATAGCCGAAGGAGAAAAACCGTATGCCCCTGTTGTTGAATGGCAAAAACGCCTGACCAATCCTCTGAGGATACGCCTGGTAGAGGAGGTTGATGAACGCGTGTCAAGGACTGTCCACGAAATTTTCATTGACGAAGGAAAGAGCGGCTGGGAAAATAGGGATACAAGCAAGCATTAATCGATTAATGCAAAATCGAATGCAACTACTGGGGTGCTGGGTGCTGGTATGCTACTACATTTTTCAAACCGGGAACTGTGAACTAAAAAACCTGTATAGTTATAAAGATTATTAATAACTGAATTTTAGATATGATTTCATTTCAGGCAAGCGTTTCAAAAGGATGGTTACATAAAAACGGAGGCTTTGTATTTGATGAAAGATACTACAAAGATCCACTTTACAGACGGCTTCAGGACAGAAAGATGAACGGATTTGTCAATAGCAAATTTCCAAACTATCCGCTTTATAATATGGAAGCCAACTTGATGCAAGCAGCTTACACAAATGAAAATCAGGTATTGGTAGGTGGTCTTCAACCAAACCTGATACTGGCTAAAGTCTTGGGTTCTGAGTTTGCATTTTACGACGATAAAGATTCTGATGTATCCGGCAATCCATTAAAAAATATATCTGCAGGGAAAGATCTTCCGGATATAAAGCAGATCCCGGATCACCCGTTTATTAAGGAATTGGATGCTCAAATCATTCATCTTAAAAACGAGCATCCGGAGTTGGAAATCATACCGCCTTTTTTCTGGGATAGCTCCGGCAGGGCAACTATTCATGGGATTATCACAACTTCCTTCAAACTGATTGGGGATGAAGCCATGATGATGATCATACTGGATCCGGATCTTCTTCATATTGTCCATCAATGGATAACGGATGTTTATATTCTTCTCATAAATCACTTTGCGAAACTGGCGGGTATTCCAGTTACATCTGTCCATGTGGGAGAATGCTCGGGCACCATGATCTCAAATGAACAGTATCTTGAATTTATAACACCTTATGTTTCACAATTGGGGAAAGTTTTCGGGAAGATCCGGCTTCATTCATGTGGCCCCTCAGGTCATATTCTGGAAGCGATTGCGCAGATAGAAAACTTAACGGTAATTGATACCGGATCAAATACATCCATTGCCAAAATACGTGAAATGCAGGGCAACAATTTTGAGATTAATATTGAGCCTCCGGTAAAGTTGATGTTAACAAATGCGTCGAAAGAAGACCTTATAGACTGGCTGGATACTGTTCTTGAAGAAAATCAGGGAGGCCCGTTAAAATTCGTCTTTCACCTTGAATCCGGATATTCTACAGAAAATTGTTTACTGATCTACGATGAGTTGTTGAGAAGAAAACTGGTTGTCGAATAAGATGAAACTCTTCGCTGGCGCGTATTTGCGATTCACATATATTCTTGCTGGCACGCATTTGTAATGCGTACCGATTTTTCATAGTATTTGCAATACAAAACCATAAAATCTAATCCGAAAGCTTTGAAATCGGAGTCAATTCAATTTTTCGGAATTCGACTTCTGAACCTTCCGCCTGTACCGCAATCTGACCTTTATTCGCTGTGCAATCAAATCCGTAGTTGACGAGATCACCATTCACCCAAACTTTTATCTGCCGGTCCAGGCATTCAATAATCATGGTATTCCACTTGCCCGCTTTTTTTTCTGAATTATCTGTTAGATTCTTAATTCTTCTTTTCTTACCTTCAGTAATTCCCCATTCCTCTTTGGGTCCTCGACGCTTTTCCATATCCTCCACCTTGATATCTTCAACTATACACCAAAAGTCGCCGGCATTTTTGTGCATCATTTGGACTTCAATGGATTTTGGAAACATTTCATACAATGCTCTTGGAGTTGAGGCAAAGACCAGTACACCACAATTTCCGGGTTTTGCAGCGAAACGGTATTTTACCTCTAATCTATAATTTTCATATTCCGCATCGGTAATTAAATGCCCTGCAGGCGTGCCCAGGCTCACAAGCTTACCTTTCCGGATAATGAATGGATTAATGGCATTTGGATCTTTGTCCATTTCCGGAACATCAACATGCCAGCCGTTCAGGCTTTTCCCATCGAAGATGCTAATGGTTTGTGCATTCGAAAAATTTAAAACAAAAGACAGGCAGAATAATGGAATGGAGTATAAAAAAAGCTTTTTCATCAGATATTTATATTAGTTTAAAAACAATGTATTTAATGATCATTTTTTAATAGAATTGGCATAGACCTCTATCCAATCGAGCCTTGAACAGGCATTTGATTTTCCTCCCTTCATCAGATCTGTGAAACCGATCTCGTCAACCTTGCTCAAATCAATTTGATCTCCTGAAACTGGCTTTGTTTCCTTAATAGCTTCAATATCCAGCAACCACCAATTGATATCACTTACATTAAATTCCCTGATTCTCCAGTCTTTTGACGGGCCGTCATACTGATCACTAACGAGCCATCTGCCATCAGCTAATTTGAGAATAATCCTAAGCGTGTGAAACCCTGCCTGTTTTGATCGCCATTTTATTTTGGCAAAAGATGAAAGGTCTGCATAAGCGTTTTTATGCTTAAAAGTCACTGCCCAGGAATCCAGGCACAGCCCCGACCAGAGATAGTATGGATCGTCGATGGGTTTATCGTGGTGACTTTTCTTTAAACTATCCTGCCCGTGACCATAGAGTGAAAGTATAAGATCATCATTTGCAATATGCTTTTGGTTGACGGGTATTTCGGCTGGAGTTTCCTTAAAATCCTCCCTGAAAAATAAACCCGGCCTGTATTGCTGGCTATATGAAAAAAAAGATATTAACAGAAAAAAAGTAAAAAAGTAGGTTTTCATAATCTCTGGTTTTATGCGTTTAAATTTAGATAAAATGAACGAACAATATAGTGTTTTTAAATATTGATTGACTAAAACTTTAACTTGAAAAGCAAATTTATTCCCCCATTTCTGTATTGCGCACAAATTCAATATCCGCTTCCACATCCTTTAAAAAATACTTCCAGTGAAACGCCTTAAACTCAGGCCATCGCTGTTCGAGATGACCCATACTCACATACGGCATCGGTTTGTAGCGATCGTCAGTAAGGCGAATTACATTTTTCCAGTGCCCAACACATTTTTTCTGATCCAGTGTCAATATTACTATTCCACTGGAGATGGAATGATTTTTCTGGCAGTTTTCAACGACGTATCCGGAAGATTGAAGAATATTCGATAATCGATTTACCCCGTAGGAAACTGTTGTAGATTCAGCATCATAACATATATGAATCATTTTTGGATTTGAGCAAGAAGTCAGAATGATTGGTACGGAAAGGATCCATAAGTTTAATAAAAATCTCATCTGTTTTTTAGTCCGGTGTATAGATAAATCTTCTATAAATATAGTGAACTGTGATAGCATTGAAATAGATTTCTCAGCGATTTCTTTCTTCCCCGGTTCTCTATTTTTAAAGCTCCTTAAATTTCACTGTGATCCGTTTTTTGTTAGATTTAGCAATAAATACAAATGATCTCCCGATTTATAATCATTACACCGGAAGACGCCATAAAAAGTAAATCACAATACATAGGTCAGTTATGAACTTTAAAAAATTACTTGGTCTGATCCATTTATGGATCGGGCTTATCCTCGGTTTGCTCTTTTTCGTAATTGCATTCTCGGGCGCCATTTACACCTGGGCCCAGGAAATCAGCGCCATCATTTACCATCAAAAAGTTGAGCCAAAGCAGCAATCACTTGTTTCGGTCTCAACGCTAAAAGCAACTATTGATCGTGAATTCCCTGACGGTGATTTCCGAACGGCCTTTTACAGAGATAATGCAAGCACAATCGAAGTTTTACTTTACGGGCAGGGAACATATTACCACGCCCAAATAAATCCGTACACGGGAGATTTTGTACATCTGCAAGACATGAATAAGGGGTGGTTGAACTATGTAAAATTTATTCATAGAAATTTAATGCTCGGGAAAATTGGTCAGCAGATTGTTCATTGGGGCACACTTTTATTTCTCATCATGATCATCACCAGCATGGTCCTTTGGTGGCCTGTTAACAAAGCTGTGCGAAATCAGCGATTTACCATCAAGTGGGGCGCCAGCACTAAAAAACTCAATTATGATATACATAATGTCCTGGGATTTTACGCCATATTCATTTTGATGTTCACAGCACTAACGGGCATCTTCTGGGGGTTTGGAGTAGTAAAAAACACATTTAAAGAGGCCACGGGAGAAAATGAAATAGTCTATGATACACCAAAATCCAATAAACAAGAATTTCATGAATCTTTTAATCAGTTCGCCATACTCGATAGTCTCGCATTGGAATTTCGTAAAAGATATCCATCGAAATTTATTAGAATAAGTAACCCGCACGAGGCAACCGACCCGATAATTGTAAATGTTATTGAACCGGAATTGGTTGCTTTCAACGCAGATCACTTTTATTTTGATCGCTACACTGGAAAACAGATTAATGGTCATTTTCAACATGGATTACACTCAGATGCCAGCCTTTTCACAACCATTAGTGCCCTGATCTATGACATTCATTTAGGAGTCATTCTAGCATTTCCCGGAAAACTGCTTGTATTTTTAGCATCGCTTATTGCAGCTTCACTGCCGGTTACAGGATTTATTGTCTGGTTGGGTAAAAGGAAAAAATCAGGATTCTGACAAAGACAATTAAAATAAACTCCAAATGTCGAAAGAAAGACAATTCATTTAGTTAATCAATATCGAATCAACCTTATTGACTAATATTACGTTTCCACGAAAATCAAACAACTAACAAACTAACACATGAACAAAGTATCCTTTATTATCGCATTATTTACCAGCGCCTCAGTAATGGCCCAGGGGCAATTTCAAAATGAAACAGCAGGAATGATCACGCAAACTGCCGGAAAAATTATGCAATTGGCAGAAGCCGTACCTGCAGATAAATATGACTGGAGTCCGGAAGATGGCGTCAGGTCATTTTCGGGTGTATTTTATCATGTCATCTCGGCTAATTATTTCTTTGCTACAAAACTTGGAGCCAAACTTCCAGAAGGAGTAAACATGGAAACCCTGGAACAGGACTTGAAAACCAAAGAAGATATCGCTCCCGCTCTGAAACAATCAACTGATGTAATTACTGCTGCCATCAAAAGCTTGAAAGATGATGCTTTGGCTAATAAAGTTGAGTTCCCATTTCCGGGTGATTACACGACAACTACTGCGGCACTTATCGCATTGTCTCATTGTAATGAGCACCTCGGGCAATTAATCGCTTATAGCAGGATGAATGGTGTAACGCCTCCCTGGAGTAAAAAGTAATCCAAAAGAAACTAAAAAAGGCAGGATGATATCTTGTCTTTTTTTGTTTAAAATATTCTTACTCAACCGGTTTTATAACGATATCATTCCAAAATCCTGGTCTTCCCAAACACTGCTCTGCATAAATTGCTATCCGGAAGCTAGTACTGTAGAAGAAAAATATCGTTCTCAATCTAAAAAACGTAAGTTGTTGGTAATTGAAATGCTAACCTTATTTGCCTATGCCTTGATTAGCTTCAAGGATGTGTTAAATTTGATAATATAAAAAAATCAAATTTTAATTATGGCCCGGAAAATCACTCAGTTGAAGTTCATCTTACTAATTTCAATAGCATCAATATTTATTGTTCAATGCAATCCTAAAGAAGCTGATCAAAATGAAGATTTTATCTCCATTTCAAAAGACGCGCTTAAAGATAAAATAAAAGGTGCCTGGGCTGCTCAAACTATTGGCGTGACCTATGGCGGCCCGACAGAATTTAAATACAATAAAATAATCATTCCCGACAGCATTGAAATCCATTGGTCAGATACGATGATGTATCATTGGATGAAATACATTCCCGGATTATATGATGACATTTATATGGATCTGACCTTTGTGGAGGTAATGGAAAAAGAGGGCATTGAAGCCCCTGCTGCTGCTCATGCCAGGGCGTACGCCAATGCAAAATATAAGCTATGGCATGCCAACCAGCAGGGCAGGTACAACATTCTGCATGGCATCTCTCCTCCTGAATCCGGTCATTGGCTCAATAATCCTCATGCAGATGATATTGATTTTCAGATCGAAGCGGACTTTGCAGGCATCATGAATCCCGGTATGCCAAACAGTGCACTGGAAGTATGCGATCGTATCGGTCACATCATGAATTCAGGAGACGGTTATTATGGAGGAGTATTTATTGCCACCATGTATAGCTATACTTTCATTTCGAATGATATCCCTTCCATAATCAATAATGCGTTGAAGCATATCCCGCCACAAAGCACTTTTTATCAATGCATTGCAGATGTGGTTAAATGGCACCAGAAATATCCAAATGACTGGAAAAAGAATTGGAATCTCATCGAAGAACAATGGGGCACGGACATTGGCTGCCCTGATGGTGCTCATAGAGATTTCAACATAGATGCCAAAATCAATGCCGCATACGTTGTACTGGGCCTATTGTATGGAAATGGGGACCTGAGCAAAACAATGGAAATCTCCACCCGCGCAGGAAAAGATTCAGATTGTAATCCGGCCTCTTCAGGAGCTATTTTAGGAACAATACTGGGATATGATAATATTCCGGATTATTGGAGTAAGGGACTCAAACTTATTGAGGATATGGATTTTAAGCATACAACAACTTCTCTGAACGATGTGTATGAAATCAGCTATCGACATGCACTGGACATGATCGTCAAAAATGGCGGAGCGATCGGTGATAAGGAAGTGAGTATTAAAAAACAACTTGTCACAGTAGCCCCGCTTGAGCAAAATTTTACCGGTTATAAACTTGGCGAAACAATTGAGATCAATAAAAAGATTACTGAAAAGGATCATCAGGAATTTGAAATTCAGTTCGAAGGAATAGGCGCAGTGTTGAAAGGCAGAGTAGGAAATCTCGATTATGAAAATAATCATGCGCTGTTTTCTGACCAAGAAACATTGAATAATTATAAACTTATCGTGGAGTTCTACCTCGATGGTATTATATCTAAAACCATGGACTTACCACTTTCATTTCTCGAACGTGCTCATGAGCTGTATTATCGATATGAAATTCCAGATGGCAAGCATGTTCTGAAATTGAAAATTACAAATCCACACGAAAAGGTATTTCTGAATATTTCGAGTTTAATTCAATATGAATAAGAGTGATATTGGATGAGAATAGCTCTTTAAAATTTCCTATATTCCACCACTTGTCCACCATCCAGGAATATATTTGCTACTAAACGTTCTTTTAGTTCTATTTTTGCAGAACTATAAGAACAAATCTGCGTTTCTTTATATAATGCTATCACAAAAACAGAAGGAACTCATTGAGCAAATAGGGATTTATTTTGAGCAAGGCATGCAACCTGCTGCTGCACGAATATTAGCCTTGCTCATCGTTTCCGATCAAAATTCATTCAGTTTTGATGAAATCAGGGAGCTATTAAAATTAAGTAAAAGTGCTACCTCAAATGGCATCAATTTTTTACTGAGCTTAAACAAAATTGAATACTTTACAAAATCAGGTGACAGGAAAAGGTATTTTACCTGGAACCCTGCCAACACGATAACCCACTTCAAAGAGGGAATTGAAAAAGTACTTGGGCTAAGTATTCTATTCGAAAAAACTCTAAAATTAAAAGAAGACAAAGACTCATTAAACGCTCAAAAGCTTTTGGAACTCTCAGGATTGATGAGTTTTTTACATAAGGAACTTCCCATTATTTACAAGAAATGGGAAAAGCAATATCGACAACTCAAACTAAAAGAAAAATGAAAGAAATCATCAATTATTTAGAAGGGATACTGGAAAATTACAATATTCCATTCAACGAAAATGAAATAAGCACTTACCCAACAAGCAGGTTATTGCTAGAGGCATCCGGGCCTGGGAGACTTCAGGAAATTTTTAAACAAAAATATCATAAGACTATTAAAATCAAGGATGCTCGGGAATTAGAGATTTTACTTTTAACTTATCAGTATATCTCTAAAAATTAGAAATGATTAAAACTTTCCATGGTAAAAATCAGCATTTTAAAAAAGAATAAATTAATAAGATTACTGAGGTTCGGTTTGTTTTCGAGTCTATTCTTCGCGCTTATTTTTTTTATTGATACAAGACAATTCTACTTTCAGCAGCTTATAATGGGGTTTGTTTTTGGCATGTTAGTAGGTTTACTCGAAGAAATAACCGCTCATCGAAAATTTGTATCAATCTCACTACCACTCCAGTTTTTAATAAAAATCCTGGGCATAACCTCAATCATAATTATTCTATCCTCAATATTGATACTATCATTTGTTACAATCGAAGAAATTGATTTAAATGTTATTTTGAGCCATTTCAAAGAAAAGGAGATTTCCAGCCCGATACTTTCCGCTTTTTTGGTTGCCATTACCGTTTCTACCTATTTCCAAATTGAAAAACTTATTGGCGCCAATCGTCTGATGAATTATTTAAAAGGCAGTTATCGAAAGCCAAAAAAAGAAATCAGAGTTTTTCTGTTCATAGACCTCAACGCATCAACAACTATCTCAGAAAAGCTGGGAAATGACACCTATTACTCTTTTTTAAATGACGCCATATATGAAATGTCAACTTCTATTATGGAAACAAAAGCAGAAATATACCAGTATGTTGGCGATGAGATTGTCTTTACCTGGCCATTGGAAAAAGGAATCACAAATAATAATTGTCTGAGACTATATGAAAAAATTTGTGAGCAATTGGAAAGTAAAAAATCCTATTTTCTTAAAAATTATGGCTATCAACCAACTTTCAAAGCGGCGCTACATGCCGGTATTGTGTTGGCTGCTGAGATCGGTCATATTAAAAAAGAAATTGTTTACTCAGGAGATGTCTTGAATGCAACTGCCCGGATGGAATCTTTGTGCAGTAAGTTTGACGCTGATATTTTAATTTCAAAATCTTTGTTCAACCTGTTGGACAAAAAGCATGAAATTTTATATGAAGATATCGGATCAGTATCTTTAAAGGGTAAGGACGAAAAATTGGAATTGATAAAAATTCATTTGTCTGATGCTTCTTTTAATCAAGAAAGAAAGGAAATAGAAAAAGTACTGAAAAGCGGGAGAGAAGAGTATAATAATTAAAGATCATCGCTCTTTTATATTGAATATCTGCAAGAATTCAAATAGTAAAAAGTTTTTATTCAGACTGAGATATTAAGTGTATTGGATTGTAAGAACTACCAACAAATGAACTTGAATTTCTCTATATTGCAATAGTAAAAATCATCCTATTCATTATTTCAGTTTAATATCAATTTTTAAAAAAAATGAAAAATCTACCCTATCCAGTTTTGATCTTATTAGTAACAATTACATTGTTTGTATCCTGCAATAATCAGCCGGAATATCCGCCAAAAGATCATCCGAATTCAAAATCATGGCCAGAGCTTTTTTCTACTGATTTGTCAAATGCCATATTTCCCGAAGGGATCTGGTCATTTGAAAACGGTGAATTTACCGCAACGGAGGATCAGTTCTTGTGGACAAAAAAGGATTATGATAATTTCGTGCTTGACCTGGAATTTAAAAATGCAGATGGTACAAACAGCGGTGTTGTAGTTTATTGTTCGAATCTCGATGATTGGATTCCTAATTCTGTAGAAGTTCAGATCGCGGATGACTTCAATGAAAAATGGGCGAATAGTCCAAAAAGCTGGCAGTGTGGCGCGATTTTCGGTCGCAAACCCGCCACACATTCTGCTGTAAAAAAACCTGGAGAATGGAACAGATATACCATTACCTGCATTGATAATATGATCTATGTATTGCTCAACGGGGAGCATGTCAATGAAATTGATCTAAGCAAATTTACAGACGCCAAAATTAACCCTGATGGTAGTAAAGCGCCTTCCTGGCTTTCAAATCCACCATCAGAGCTTCCAACGCATGGAAAAATTGGCTTCCAGGGCAAACATGCCGGAGCACCGGTTTATTTCAGGAATATCCGGATTATGGAGATTAAGTAATTTTTAAAATTGATGTAAATGATTTCTTTATTATAAACCTTAAGACATGACACTCAAAAAGAAAATGAATCGCCGGCATTTCATCGGTTCGGCTGCCGCTACAACAGCAACAATTTCCATTGTGCCAAGACATGTGCTGGGTGGGTCAGGTTTTGTTGCTCCATCGGATAAAATAACTGTTGCCAATATCGGTTGTGGTACCCAGGGACTTCGCGAAATGCCCGGAATGCTGGAAAATCCGGACATTCAGGTAGTTGCTGTTTGCGATGTGAACAAATTCACCACAAACTACCTGGATTGGTCAGCCAATGGTATCAGGAACGGGATAAGAAAAACATTGGAAGATTCAAATTGGGGATCGGATTATAAGGGAATTCCCGGAGGAAGGGATATTGGAAAAGAATATGTGGAGAAATACTATGCTAAAAATAAACCTTCGGGCCAATATAAAGGCTGTGCGGCTTATGAAGACTACAGAGGATTACTGGAAAAGGAAAGTGATGTTGATGCGGTAAAGATTATGACGCCAGATCATCATCATGCTTCCATCGCAATTGCTGCTATGAAAAAGGGCAAACATGTGATCACCCATAAACCTATTGCCAACCGAATGATGGAAGGCAGAAAAGCCATAAATACAGCTCTTGATACCAAAGTCAAAACGCATCTGCTCGCGTGGAGTGACCGGCCTGATCAACGGCAAATGTTTAGTTGGTTGCAGGAAGGAGCTATTGGAGAATTAAAGGAAATACATAACTGGTCGTACCGCCCTGTATGGCCACAGTGGACAAGCAATCCTACAGATACACCGAAAATTCCGAAAGGTTTCAATTGGGATCTATGGTTGGGCCCGGTACCCGAACGGTCTTACCACCCAAACTATACGCACAATGTATTTAGGGGATGGTACGACTTCGGTGCCGGCAGCATGGCTGATATGGGACATTACAGTCTTTTCCCTTTATTCAGGACATTGGGGATAGAAACTGCACCAATTAGCGCAAAGGCTTATGGTACTACTAACAAAACGGTCGAAAACCAGGTTTGTAGGGGCATAAAGAATGATGTCGCATTCCCTTACTCCTGCCAATTCAAGTTTACATTCCCCGAGCAAAAAAATCTGCCAAAATTCGATCTCTATTGGTATGATGGTGGCATGAAACCATTTGCACCACCTGAGCTTGAAGAAGATGGTTTGGATATAGATTCAGAAGGGTTGATGCTTGTGGGTGATAAAGGAAAGATCCTGGGTGGATTTTTAGGTGAAAATCCAAGGATTATTCCGGACCGGAAAATGAAGGAATTCCAGGGAGAAAAACCAGTTGCCGAAGCTAAAAGAACAAGCCGAGCAAATACCTGGGCAAAAGCCATAAAGACCAACACCGAATCTCCAGGAAGCTTTATTTACGCAGGCCCAATTACGGAAACCATCAATCTCGCTGCTGTGGCGCTAAGGGCTGGTAAAAAAATAGAATACGATTCGGTAAATATGAAAATTACCAATGATGAAGATGCCAATAAATATCTGACCAGGGAGTATCGCAAAGGATGGGAACTATAATCATGACTTAGTTATAAAATTGATGTAAGCTTTTTTTAGCTAGAAGTCAGGAGTCCGAAGCCGGAAGTTGGTAAATCGAAGAGATTGTGAATAGACTTTAGGATTTTCGGTTAATAATTTTGAATTTTTATATATCTAAACAATAAATCATTTCTACGAAAATACTGGTAGAACAAAACTTTAAATATTGAAAAATGAAAAATAAAGAAAACAAACACACAAGAAGAAATTTTATTGAAAAATCTGTAATGCTGGGTGCCGCCGGATTGTTGGCGCCTGCACTTACTTCCTCCTCAAAAGCTATGGCAACACCACGCATGACACATGATGATATATCCTTGGCGCAATGGGCACTTGTTGGAGAGATGAAAGCCGGTAAATGGAAAAACCTTGATTTTCCAAAAATCGCCCGAGAGGATTTTGGACTAAACGGAATAGAATTTGTCAATACCCTGTTCGAAGTTCCCACCAACAGCTACTTGAATCAACTGAAGAAAAACGCTGATGATCATGGCGTTTCCATGGTCCTGATCATGGTGGATGCTGAAGGTGACGGATGCGAACCAACTGCAGCATTGAGAAAGCAATTTGCCATTAATCACCGGAAATGGATAGATATCGCTTCTTACCTGGGGTGTCATACCATCCGTACCAATTGCCGGGGCCCTAAAGATGTCGATAAGAAAGAAGCATTGAATTGGGCTGCAGAGTCTTATAATATGTTGCTTGAATATGCCCAGCAGGCAAAAATAAGTGTGGTCATCGAAAATCACGGTGGCGTCTCTAATGATGCGGATTGGATGGTGGAGCTAATGAAAGAGGTCAATAACCTCTACTTTGGCACCTATCCTGACTGGCGTAGTCCAAGTGATGAATTTGACAATTTCAACTATTTGAAGAAGATGTTACCCTGGGCAGGAGGTATGTCGTATCGCAATCAACCCACAGAAGAAATTACTGCCAAGATGATCAACCTTTGTAAAGACTCTGGGTATAAAGGGTGGTATGGAATTGAATCGAGTGGCAGGGCAGCCATTGTTCAAGGCAGGGATCTATTGAAAAAGTATCTTTTTTAGTAGGTCCAGCTCTTCCGGATTTGCAATCTGGAATAGATGAAGTCAAATGTTCTTCATGCAGTTTGCAAATTCGAATGAGCTGTGAGACCCACTAAAATTCATCATAGGTAATTGGTCTTTCACTTACCAGATAATAGGTTTATTTTTGTATATCATGTCGATATTGGCAGTAGAATAATATGTTAGCCATAAAATGCATAATCCGAACAGAAAAGATATGAAGATGGATAAAAACGAAATAATGCGATTAATCAAAGAGCATTTGGTTTTTTTGTCGGATGAATACAATATTTCTCGAATTGCTATTTTCGGTTCGGTTGCAAAAGATGTTATGACAGAGAACAGTGATTTAGATATATTGGTTGAATTTAAGAGCCCTATAGGATTGAAATTTATCAATTTAGTGGAATATCTTGAGACTCTGTTCGGAGTAAAAGTTGATGTAATTACCAGAGCTGGTCTTAACAATATACGAGTTAAAGAAATTATCAGAGACATCGAGAGAAATTTGATATATGTCTAAAAGAAAAGATTCTGCTGTTATTCAAGATATAAAAGAAGCTATATCAAGAATTATATCATATACTTCAGAAATAGAATACGATGCTTTTGTGAATAATTATCAAGTACAGGATGCTGTTATCAGGAATATTGAAATATTGGGAGAAGCGGCCAAATTGCTTTCAAACGAAATGAAAGAACAGTATCAGGATATTCCGTGGAAAGAAATCGCTGGAACCAGAGATAAGCTGATTCATGATTATTTCGGCGTAAACATTGATATTGTTTGGGACATTGCTAAGAATGAAATACTGACTTTATTTCAAAAATTAATTGATGAAAACGGATAACAAATCACTGCACTGGATTTTTATTCCTCTTCACTCCGTAAATACCAGTGAGTTCAACGTTATGCGTAAAACAGCAAATAAGTTTGAAGGAATAGAATGGACCTTTCAATTATTAAAGATCTACTCCTGAGACACAAAACCAGAAAATATGATGCGACAAAGAAAATCCCTCATTTAGACAGATAATATAATTGCGGGGGATAGCAGGTGGAATGATTCAGCATATACCAAACGTCTTAACAGTTGTTTCTAAACTAAAAACTCTAGGAAATTTTCCGGCGTAACCAGGCTAAATTCTGAATCGGGATAGGCATTTTGCCACTGTCTGGGAGCTTTAACTTTTTTACTTCCATATTTAAACTCAAATGCATAAAGCCTCCCTCCTCTATCTTCAATCAGATCTATTTCCTTTTGATCATAAGTCCTCCAGAAATAATTGTTTGAAAACATACGCTGATATTCCTGTTTTTTAAGTCTTTCCATAACCATGAAATTTTCCCAAAGCATTCCGATATCATTTCTGCTCCCAATAGGATTAAAATTGTTTATTATCGCATTTCGGACACCATTATCTAAGAAATAATACCTGGAAGATTTAGTTATTTCATTCCTTAGATTTCTTGAAAAACCACCCAAACGTTTCACTACAAATGCTTTTTCAAGTAGTGAAATATATCGCTCAACACTTTGCTTTGCAATACCAAGCTTATTTGCCAATTCATTCAATGAGACTTCGTGCCCAATCTGGAAAGCCAAAAGTTTCAGTAAATCAAATAGTTTTTCTGAATATTTTAAATTTTCAAGTTCAAGAATATCTTTCAACAAATAAGAATCGCGCAATAAATGCAGGTACTCCGTTTTATCAATCTCGCTATCCTGGTTCAGAACCTCCGGATATGAGCCAAAAATTAATAGTTCATCTAATATTTCAAGCAAACGCATTCCTCCAAACTGCTCATGCAATTCCATAACCGAAAGAGGAAAAAGCTTTTTTTGTTTCTGCCGCCCGGTCAATGGTTCCCCTAATTGTCCCGACAACTCAAAAGAGGATGAACCCGTAAGAACAATAGTTTTACCGGGGGAACTATCAACCAATAATTTTATTGAATATCCTATCTCAGGTATTCTTTGTGCTTCATCAATGAATATCAGGTCGTATGAGCCGAGAGCAGAATTTATCCTTTGCAAACGCTGTGATGATAATACTTCTCTCAAATCAAGGTTGTCTCCTGTACCAGAAAAAACTTTGCCATCAAAACGTGAAATCAATCTGTTGATAAATTCCGTTTTACCAACCCTTCGGGGTCCCATTAAAACAAATACTTTCCCCTTTTGCAAGAGTTTTTCATTTGTGTTTTCGTAAAACCTGTTTAACCATTTTGCTTTCATTTCAGGAAATTTACTTAAATATAATACTTTTTTACTTATTTGGGGAAATAAACTTGCCCTATTTTATTTAATTAGGAAAGTAAACTTGCCCAATTATGCATAATTAGGCAAGTCTTCATGCCCAGCCAGCCTTAACCATAGTTGTATCTGTAGATATTTCCAGTAAAACCATTCCTTTATGCAGGATTACTCTTCCCATTATTTCCTCCGATTTATATTTTGTTCAACCAGCAAACCCAGCGCTCTGCAGCCTTTCTATAAAATATTTTTTTCTTTCCGAATAATACGTTGAAAATATAGTGTAATGTCGAAATTGGTAGTAGAATAATATGTTATATTTGAGAACAACCAACATAAGGAAACCATGTCTATATTTCTTACGGGTGAAGATGGATACACTCTTTACTCAATATTAACGCCACATTTTATTGAAATGCTCAAAAAGGATTTAGACCTTAAATCTATTGATGATATTTGGTTTAGGCCAAGTTTTGGTAGAGGAGCTGGCCCAAAAAAAAAGAAAGAGGAAAAGGGCTATTCTGGATTTGGCGAATCTGATGCTATGATTACTGGCAAGGGTATTGATAGAAAAACAAAAATCGTTTTTCTAGAAAGTAAGATTGGGAATATAAATTCAAAAAAATCACAAAATGATTTGAGGTACCAATTTTTGGTATTTTAAATCCTCGTAAAAAAATAATGGGTAAATATCAAAAAAAAAGCACGTATTATTGTGTTGAACTCAATGACCAATCGTCAATGATACCTAAAAAATTATTCGAATATTATAAATCATATAAAAACAATTCGTCAAAATGGCTGGATGATTAAACAAAACTCAAAAGGCTCTCCAGCACTGAGATATATCGAAAGAGTTCTGAAAAATGACAAGGAAAATATATCAATATGTTTCTATGCGTTAGGATTCAACAAAACCATTCAAAACTTTGACAAATCCACTCACCTTTTCCAAAATATTAGCAACATCCCGATTGAAATCAAAAAGTTATTTTCCAACGGAAAAACTTTAGAAATCGGATTTAGAAATGTTGTAATTGAAAATGAAGTAGTCAGCTTGGATTCACACGTATAAAGATTGGAGAACAATATGAAAGTAACTGCCTGGAATAACGGGAAACATCACAAATCAGGTGCAGGCTACGGAATAAAAATTAGTTTAATTGACCGTGACCGGTATTTCAAAAAATCTTGGGAGTCAATCTATTTGAAACTTCCAAATGGAGTGGACGCTGAAATCAATACTTACAAAGCATCGTTCTGGAATGACTCATGCAGAGAACTAATATCTAAAGAAATAGGAAAATGGTTCATAGACTATAAGAAAGCACCTTGGCATTTCGGATCTCCTCCAAAGTTCCATATGAGTTCTAATTCGGAAAGGCATTTTGTGCTTCATGAAAAGGAGATATAACCAGTTGCTCGAACCGATGCCGAGAAGCATTGTGGAGCTACATGGAAGTATCTGGGCTAGCGGGCCTGAGCAAAAATCCTTAAATTAGCAAAGGACTCTGCCCTTTCGAATTTACAATCCCTGAAGAAACTATCAACAAAAATTCTTCATCCGAATTGCAAATCAGGATGAGACGTGAGTAGTGCTTGGAATTCACTAAAACTCATCAAAAGCAATTTGTTTTTCACTTACCAGAGAATACAATTATTTTTGTGTTTTAAGTCGCTAGTGACAGTAGAATATTATGTTAATCTGTGGATAGAAAAGAAATGGAAATATACACACTCATAATAAGACTCCCATTATATTCCACACTTAGTTCCAATCATGAGTGGGAGAGGGTTATCGAAATATCCGCGAATGCTTCTC
Source organism: Bacteroidota bacterium (assembly GCA_024280115.1). GTDB lineage: Bacteria > Bacteroidota > Bacteroidia > Cytophagales > Cyclobacteriaceae > JAAUQL01. The sequence goes on from JAJRQT010000013.1 coordinate 70,500, forward strand.
TGTATGATCTTCATTCGTATATTCAAGAAATAGTTGATTTTGACAACGATCATGTTTACATGTTTTTTGCAGGAAGGAGCCATACAAATAAAAAAATCCTTTACAGTGATGGCCCTGCAAATCCATGTGATTCTGGTAATTATGGAAATGTATCATTAAATGACGTTTATCCTATTAAGGGATTAAAGCTGTATTACATTTTTGATTTTGGAGATAACTGGGTATTTGAGATAAGGAAAAAGTGTAGGGAGAAAATGGCAGTTGAAAATATTAAATATCCAAGAGTCATAGAGTCTTTAGGGGAAAATCCAGATCAATATAGAGACTGGGCATGTTGAATTCTAAACGAAAAAAGCTAACCAACGCATGCACTTGGACCGCAGAAAGCACTGCTCCTTCATCACTCCGCTTTTTGCTGTCGGTGATGTGAGGCATTAGTACACACAAAATAAAACGCAGAGAGAAACGTACAATGGCAATAGAGATTTTTCCATCATCCTTTAGATGCGACTGTGGACATGAATCCGATTTCTTTGAGGATACGGTTAACAATATGGAAAAGATGAGTAAAAAGAAACGAGTCCGCTTAGGAGATGGAGAAGATAACCAACACACTATTGTTTTTTACAAGAGCGAGGCTATTGAAATTGTATGTCCAACGCTCGGTATATGTGCAATAACGGATTCGGAGTAATAGGACAGTTTCCATTTCTTCCGGATTTGCAAACCGGAAGTTAATGTACAATAATTCATTCGGATATTCAATCCGAATATAACATTGGGTGAGTAGTTGAGTTTATTAAAACTCATCAAAGGCAATCTGTTCTTCACTTACTCCATATTTTTTGAGCATATCGGTAGTTGCTTCAATCATTGCCGGAGGACCGCACAAATAATACTCTATTTCAGAGGGTGATGCATGGGTTTCGAGATATTCACTTTCTACTATTTCATTAATAAATCCCGTATGTGAATCCCATTGATCATCTGGTTTTGGTTCAGAAAGCGCTGTATGAAAAGTGAAATTTTCATGATCCTGTTCGAGTTTTTCAAAATATTGAGTATAAAATAATTCTTGTTTCGAACGGGCGCCATACCAAAAACTTACCTTTCTATCGGTCTTTAAAGTTTCAAACAAATAAGAGATTTGTGATCTCAGGGGAGCCATTCCCGCACCACCTCCGATAAATACCATTTCTTTATCCGTATCCTTAATATGAAAATCTCCAAAAGGACCGATAGCGTTAACACTATCACCTTCTTTTAATCCAAAGACATAGGATGATCCGACACCTGCACTACAGCTGATGCCCATCGGTGGAGTTGCCAGCCGGACATTAAACCTTAAATAATCTTCTGCTTTGGGATTATTGGCCATTGAATAATTCCTCCTGGTTTTAGTGTCGTTGGTTACATGCAACCGGAATATATTTTCTTCCTTCCATGTTTTGCGGAATGGTTCGATTATATCCATGTATTCGAAGCTGGCATCATAGTCCGGAATATCCAATTGAATGTAGTCGCCCGGTGTAAACTCGAATTTCTTATTGTTCAATGGTTGCAGCACCAATTCTTTGATATAGGTTGCTACATTTTTATTGCTCACAACTTTAAAGGATGTTGTAATTTGCTCTGGTTGCTTTTTGGTATTTGTGTGGATATTTAACCAGATTTTATCGTCTTCAATTTTTACCTCATAGGTCAGTAATGACACGCATACAGGAGGTCGCCGCACTGACCCATCCCTCACATCAAAACGACCATTGTGCTTAGGACATTCTATTTGGTTGCCAATCACCAATCCTTCTGCAAGGTGGGTACTTCCATGCGTGCATATTCCATCTGTAGCATAGAGTTTTCCATTTTCGGTGTGATAAATAGCATAGGTATTATGATCAAAATCAAACCTCAATACCTCGCCGGCTGGCAGGGCATTTGCCGGGCAAACTTCAATAAAACCATTTGATCGGAGATTTACTTCATCACCTACAAAAGTGAGCGTATGTTGAGTATCCGTTTTGGTAGGTGTCGGCAACTCACGGCGAACAAAATAATCAGGTTCTTTTGCCTGGCGGACAACCGCCGGAATAATCTCTTTGAACGCAGCGTATATACTGGGATACGGGGTGGGACAGTCATCTTTGATCAATGCATGGAGTTTTGGAAGGTTGTAATATGGAACCAACGGAAACATATGGTGTTCCAGGTGGTAATTCATATTCCAATACAACCAGCGATTGATGGGATTCATCATTACTGTCCTGCAATTAAGTCTGTGATCCAGTACATTTTCTGCCAGTCCCGCATGTTGTGTAGTGCCGTAAACCAACATAAGCCAGGTGCCGACAAAGGTGGGAATTCCCACAAACATCAAAGGCAATATGGTCCAGTAATAGATCGAAAGTCCGATTGATATCGCATAAATTAACAAGTAAATCCTCGCTCTTAAAAAGACCTTTCCATACTCAGTCTTAGGGAGATAAGAACCCACCTGTGGATCAATTTTACCAACCGCATGACTTAGCATTTTTTTAAATTCTGCAGGAGTGCTTCTCAAAGCAAAAATTTGTGAAATTACACCTTTGATATTGGTGGGACGCTGATAGGCTATTTCCGGGTCGCGACCTCTTATGATGGTATCGCTGTGGTGACGGGTATGACTCCATCTCCATGGAATGGATTGCCTGAATACCATAAATGATGCTAATTCGTATAAGGCATTGTTCATCCAGTCGGATTTAAAAGCAGTGCCATGGCTCGTTTCATGCCATCTTGAATCTGAAGTGGTCGCATATAACGTGGCATATATAAAATAGGGTATAATAGCCCACCATGAACCCCAGAGTATAAAAAAAGTGTAACCGGATCCAGTAATCAGTGAAAGCCATATTACTGTATCCCTGATTGCCGGTCCATTTCTCCGCTTCAGCAACTCCCTCATATTTTCTCTGGAGACAGGGGATGTGTACCATGTTGCTTCCGCCAGGCCATTGGCTACAGCAGTTTTACTTTCCAAACCCAACAAATTATAATCTCTTGTTGTTGCCATGATATTTTAACTTTTTAACATGATTTGTAAACGGTACAATTGGTGTAAAACGAATTCAGTACAATGATTATGAAGTGATAAAATAATTCAATTTTTCACAGAGCACAATTTGCACAATCAGCAAGTTTAGAAAAAAGCAAGTCAAATAGTCAAATTTTTATCGTAAAAAAATCAAAGATTAGTATTAAAACTCCAGGATATCTTCTACAAAACCATTGCGGGTCTTTCCGCTGAGCTATTCAGGATTTACAATTCTGAATATTCCCTTCCTTGCAAATTTTTTTCCATTCGGATTGCAAAATCCGAATGAGTCGTGAGTTGAAGAGTGGTTTCTTCCAAACCTGAATCCTACAAATTCAGCTGGTTAGATAAATATTGAGATTTCATATTATTTCTACTTTACGAAGATAAAGCACATAATGTAAAATATACTTATTGGAATCAAACCTTCAAGGATTTTTAGTATGATATTTCTTTGATTTCTATAAATAAAGGTCATTTGCAATCGAATCCTTGAAGGTTTTTAACACATTAATCTTTCTTGCCATAAATACCATATCGGTTAAAAAAGTGCCATCCGGTTCAGGGCATTTTTTCCTTTTCAAATCAATTATTTGAAATCCATTTTCATTTAAACACATCGACAGATAGTCCGCCTGATGATAATAAATATAAACCTTACTTTCTCCGCTAAAACTTGTAGTTTCAAATCCTGATTTATTATAATCATCTTCCATTGTACTAAAGTATAGTAGTCCGTTTGTGTTCAGCAATTTTGATGCATCAGCTATCAGTTTGGCGCACTCTTCTTTTGATAGATAAGGCATACAAAAACCACACATAATTGCATCGAACTTTCTGTCAATACGCTCAATATCCCGGCAATCCAACAATAGAAAGTCAGCTTTTGGATTATTCTTCTTTGCCAATTCAATCATGTTAGGAGCTATATCACTTGCCGTGATATTAAAATCAGGACGTTTTGAGTGTAGGTATTTTGTCACATTACCCGGCCCGCATGCGATTTCAAAAATATCAGGATTTTCCTTTTCAATCATTTCGCAAAACATATCATATGTGTCATCATATAGATCCATATCCATGACCTTATCCCAATAATTCTTTGCGGCACTATTATAGGTGTCAATTGTTATTTTATTTCGCTCTGTGGCCATTGATTTCATTTATTATAAAGCTGGATATTGTTGCGCTCCCGATTTTACAACCAGGAGAAACCAATGTTAATTGTTTTCCATTTAGATTGCAAATGTGAATGAGATGTAGGGCAGTGTTGGTATGAAGACTAATACAACCAATTCAAAGTTACATAGGTTCCTGATTTTCCATCGTGTTCATCAGTAGCCAACCCGTAATCAATCGATAGAATAAAGTTTTCATTGAGACCTACTTTCAGGCCAAGACCGGCGCTTAAATGAAAATCTTCGGTTTTCGGGGCAAAATAATCATCGAAGCTATCTTCACCCATATCTTCCTGGCTAACATCTATTTCAATTTCATCAACAACCCGGCCAACATCAGCAAACAGGTTGGTCCCCAAATAGAGGTTCTGATTAAATACAACCATTTGTAAAAACTTCCATCGCAGTTCTGCATTGCCAAACACGATCCCATCACCGACTACACGGTTTCTCATTATACCTCTCAGAGATTTCGAACCGCCCAATCCCTGGGAAGTGGCTGCCGTCATGACGGTGGGTACGATATGTGGTTGCATATGAAATGGAACAGTTCCTGACATTGTGCCCTGGTAGCTGAGCCGATATGCTAATATCAGGTTTTTTGAAGCCATAGATATATAATGTCGAAACCATAAAGTCAGTTTAGAATAGTCAAATTTTCCGTCACCTAAAAATCCCGGGGCATACGAATAGATGGCTTCTGCCCAAATCCCTTTTGTCGGAAAAGCTTCAAAATCCCTCGAGTCGTAAACTAAGCCAGCTTTTATATAGGTGGTTTTATTACCAGTTGCATCTTCTGGCATTATAGCACACCATTGTACATATTTGTCATAAAGACCATCAACATCGGGCAATTTGTTATCCTCATCTTTTCCCTTATTTAATCGGTCAATATCCACAGAGCCTATTGTATTATCATAATATGCGAAACCGGCCATCCAACGAAACTTATTCGTATCCTTCAAAATGCTACCTTGAAAGCTGGTCATAATGCGGAATATCTTCCGGTCGTGTCGATAAAATACCCTTGAAACATACTCCGGATCCGTGTCGTCTTCCCACGCTGCATTATAGACTGAATTATAGCCATTAAACCCAAAAAATTGCATGGCCTGTTCCGTAAGATAACTCACATCTGCTGTTAGCCTTACATTTGGAATGAGATGCTCTGAATCAAAATAAAATCGATTAATACCACTGCCTTTCGTAGTCCTGGACCACTCAAGGTAAATAGATTGACGGTATTCGGGGTAGTTTGAACCATCTCCGTAATTATAAAAATTGGCAAGGAGGCCATATTGAAAACCAATATCAGTATCAAAAGAGATCACGGGTAAAGCGCCAAAAGTCCATCCTTTTTTGATCTTGCTTTTCTCTTTTTGATTTTGCTCACTGTTCCCCTGAGCTGCCAGTTGATATGGGGCTATAAGAAAAAATATAAAAATTAATATGGGTGCCAAATGTTCCTTCACATCTGTGATATTTAAAAAATAAAATGACAGAGGAATTTAGTCAAAAAAATCCGGAATTCAGTATTTTAACAAGTGATATTTAACCCTGCTCAGCAACTAAAACCAATTGTGTAATCATCAGGTTTGGTCCCGTAAGCGCTTTGGTTTTAAGAATGAGTTTGCCATCGTTGCTGTCTTCCCGCATTACGTGGAATTTTACCCACTGACCACCGTTATTGTGTTTTCCCAGTTTCACTTTGCGCCCTTCAAAATTTAGCAGGCCGGTTCTTTTGTTATTATCCCAATCATGAAAATAGATGTACAATGACCCCAGCATGCCTTCAGGACAGTTGATTTGTATTTGCATTTGCTTTCCATGCCAGGCCGTGCCAACATCATCCCTCCAAACTCCATCAGATTTTACAGTATAATTTGTTTTTTCTGAAATTTTTACCTCATCCCATTGTGGATTCCACGGTTTGCTTGTATTCTTTTCTTTAAAATTTATTGCGGCATTTACATACAAAATTGCTCCTTCAAATTCCTCCGGAATATCAGCTACTTCAGCCTTAGGTATGATTGGAAGTAGTTGTTGCAGCCAATCCGGATCTGCATATTGTTGAGGATTGAAATCAGCAGAACCCATGTATTCCTGCAAGCTTTTTTTTAATTGCCGGGCAACCGGTAATTGCGCTTCAAGATTATAGCCGCAAACCAACAGAGCGCCTTTTCCGACTTTTAATTCAAAGATGGAACCAATCTTATTATTGCGATGAAAATCGTCCACAGGCTGGGCAATTGGCTTATATGCTGCCGGGAGGTCATTCAGGATAAATCCCTTCGCATCATTGCAAATTGTTTCCCATTGCCAGTCACTGTGGAAGGAGGTAGGAAAGTTGTTAAATGCGGGATGTTCATCCTTTAGCAAAAGACCAATATTGGTTTTCCCCTGCCCCGGGAAAAATGTCAACGACCAATATAACGGGTAAAATTGGGCATTTACAGAAGTTTCATCAGTTCCCAGGTTATGCGATATAAGCAAGACTTTTCCACCATTGGCCAACGTCTCAAGTGCACCCGCATCAAGCTCATTTGAAATCAAAACATCCTGGTTCTTTATGGGCGTTGACGCTTTTGGATAAACCCAAATATCCCAACTATTTTTAAACTGAGTTCCAACCACTTCCACCTTAATAGAAAGTTTTTGAGCTTTTTTAATATTATCCAGATTGAAGCTGATATCTCCCAAATCATTTAATGAACCCAGTTCAAATGCGTTTTTGCCAAATGATCCAAGGGCATATATTTCCCCCTCCTGTGTAGTCACCAGCCAATTGCTCTCCGCAGATAATACAGTTTCTCCATGATGAGATATCTGTGCTTTTGCCGTAAAGGTTTCACCTGTTGTCCAAACAAACTTGCTAAACCGGAGCAGTGGAACAGTAGTTGTATAATGCTCTCTGAATTTTTCCGGAGTAGTAATGCCTTTGCTTTCCCAATGGCTATCCAACCATCCGATAAGCGCCTCTCCCTGTCCCTGGTAATCCTGCATGCTGAGCAGTTGTATCCCGGCACAGCTTTTTGTCCTGAAGAATGACTCCGTTTCGTATTTGTACATGATTTGGTTCAAAGCTCCGGAAGCCATTGCAAAATCCACGTCCTGATCGGCTATGCCATTCTTTTCAGCCTGTAACTTAAATTCTTCCAGGTTCCTCGCTTTAAGCACACCTTTGTATTTCGCTATTTCTGACCAATGAGGATAAACAGGCCACTGGCCAATTTCATGTGCGATAACAGGAATGTCCATTTTTGAGTAAGTATTTTCAAAATCCCAATCGGTAAACGCACCATTCAGACCACGTGTACGGCCAATGTCCTGTATGTAATGTGTGGCGATGAAATCATCGGAAGGGGCTATTTTTCGAGCTGTGGAAACAGAATATAAATGCCTGGAATCTTTGGACTTCAGGTCTGCTATCCATTTATCCATTACATCAAAGTCTGAGTTGCCAAGCTCATTGCCGATACAAAACATGGTGAAAGAAGGATTGTTCCCGTATTCCGCAACCACACGATTCATTTCAGCGACTACAAATTTGTCGCGTTCTTTATCGTAGCCAAGACCTTTTGGGTGACCTTTAGTATCCATTTCCGGGCGACCTTTGAGGGTCATGTCCTCTGACATCCACCAGTCAATCCATATGGATGCCTCTGCCTGTAGATATATTCCAACCCTATTGGCCGCTTTAAAGGCCGCTTCAGGCGGGCACCATGAGTGAAATCGGGCATGATTCAATCCGTAATCTTTGTAAATGCGAAATATTCTTTCCCAATCTTCCAGCTTACAAGATACATAACCGGTAAATGGAAAATGAACACAGTCAAGGTTGCCCCTCAAAAATACCGGGTTGTCATTGATGAGTATCTTAGTACCGTTATGACTCACCTGGTAGTATCCAAACTCGGTTTCATATTTATCATTATAATCACCTGCCCTTATGAAAGTTTTTAACACGTAAACCTCAGGAGTAAATTCACTCCATTTTTTAAGCTGGCCTCCAACTGCAATTTTAATAGAAATAGCATTTATTCCGGTCGTTAAATCTACTTTCCTATTACCTGACAGTACAGGTACATTGCTATCTAATGGCTCAATTTGCCAAACAATTTCTCCTTTTTGCTTTTCAGTGGCGCTGATTTGATATTCTATCGTGAGCTCATCTGATGCAATATCCGGGATGGTTTTAACAGCGATAATCCTTAAAGGATCAAAGGCCCGTAACTCCATTTTTCCAACTATTCCATTCCAGATGCTTTGTGTGTATTCACCATAGGCATGTCCCTTGTCCCCAATATTGTGGATCATGTCATTATCGACCAAAATCGTCAGCATATGCTTACCGGGAATAAGTTTGCCAAGCTCGTGATAATGGGGTGTCCCCAAGGCATCCTCCCTACTAATTTCCTCACCATCAATAAAAACTCTTGATTCCCAGAGTACCCTCTCAAGTTGTATTTGAATATCATTATTTTCCCATTCACCGGGGATAATAATTTCCCGTGAATATGAGGCTTTACCGATATATTTGTATTCTGGAGTAAGTATTCCAAAATCCGATCCTTTGGTTTTATAGCCAAATCCATTTTCAGCCAATGAGCCTGGCAATTCAATAGTTCCTTCAAATTTACCTTTAGTCAGTCCTGGTAAAATTTCATCATGTTGCTCCAATTTCACAGTCCATTGGCCGGAAAGATCTATGGTATCCTGACCATAAACCGCAAAACAAAGAAACAATATTATTATCGTCAGTGGATTGTTCTTATTCATGATTTTACTTTTCTAAAAGCGAATTTAAAAAAGTAAAACACCATAAAATATTAAATGATTAAAATTCACAAATCCTGTTATATTAACCCGGCGATCATTGAATATGACAAGTTCAATTTAAACAAGAATCAAATTCCCCTCCACGCTGTCGCTGAAGCTTTAGCGTAGGCGCCTTGGAGGGGTTAGGGGTGGGTTTTTGGAGGTTACGCAAATATTTAAAATCACAAACAATACCCATCGGGTTAATATTCAGCCCAATAGCAGGTGTAGTTTGTAACAACTCCCTCATATAAATTCACTCTGAATTATCCTTTCAAATCCATGCACCCGAAAGTAGATTGCAAATATTATCCGCCGAATGTGGGCCTATTCAATTGTGATCAAGGATATATTGGTGTAGAAAGATTCTATACCCAGACATGGTGCAGATTGAGGCGCCTTAATATCGAAATTTCTGATTGATTTTTCTGCGTTTCCGACAGGCAGGTCTCTCCAATAAGTTCGGTTTTTCCGAATCTTATTGGAGGCCTGTCGTGGTTAATAACTGATGCTAAGTTAAAGGTGGTTGGATAGAACGGTATCTATTGAGAAAGCTTATTAAATACCTTTTTTTTTAACTCAACACAGTGTGGTTGTCATGGTATTTTATCTTTACTTATAAGCAATAACAGCAGAAGTCGGACCAGCCAATGGCATCATTTCAACTTTTGAAAAACCAATTTCTTTTGCCCATCCTTCAAAGTCACTTGCGGTAAAATCAAATCCTTCCAGCGTTTCAACCAGCATATTCAAAGACATCAGAAGTCCAAATGTATTTTCTCTCCTTTCGTTGTCTATTACATTTTCTACCACTATCAGTGCACCTCCTGAAGGAAGAGCATTATATGCTTTTTTCAAGAGCATCTTTTTGTCGTGCAAACCCCAGTCATGGAGGATATTGCCCATGGTAATTATATCTGCTTTTGGAAATTCCCGTTCTTCGAAAAAATCCAACGACAGCGCAGAAATACTATCCTGCAATTGGAATCTTTCAATATTTTCTTCAGCGATTGACTGAACAACAGGTAAATCTGCTGAAATACATTTCATGTGTGGATTTTTTTGCGCAACCTGTATAGACAACGCTGCAGAAGCTCCACCTATATCACACAATGTCTCATGATTTGAAAAGTCAAATTTATCTGCCAATGCCATAAATGAACCCATTTGAGCTCCCTGCATCGCCATCATAAATTCTTTTAATTTCTGTGAATCTTTATACAATTCATCAAATAATGAAGCCCCGTTATGCTTGATCTCGTTTTGAGGCTCGCCTGTTTTCAAGGCTTCTTCCAGGTTTCCCCAAAATTCATAAAGCCTGTTGTTTGCCATCTCCAGTATGCCACCAATATAAGATGGCTTAGCTTTATCAAGGAAAAGGTCTGTTTCCTCCGTATTGCTGTAAAAGGCCTCATCCTTTAATCCTTCCCTGTTGAGAAAACCGAGAGAGACCAATGTGTCGAGGAAATCATATAATGCCCTTGATTGAAGGCCTAACTTTTTCTTTATTTCTTCACCACTGAGTGGACAAAGAGTAAGGTGGGTAAAAAGTTCCAGGTTAACTGCGGTCAATAAAGTTTTTGACGCCCAAAATCCTACGCCCACTTGCATGATTTGCGATGGTGTAACTTCTTTTTCAATAGTGTTGGATGGTTTTTCCATGGTTATTATTTTGTTATAATTTTAATAAGAACTCAAAGAAATGGAATCCCGATGCAAATTCCCTTGACCAAGGATAAGAAGAAAAATAAAAAATTGATCTATGTTAAGATTAGCCAAAAAAATTGTTCCGACAGGATCTGATTAATGAATGGCTTTATGAGATTTTTTAGTTTGGGCCATGGTTTTCCTTAATCTGCTTAACGATTCCGGTTTGATTCCTAAATAAGAGGCTATGTGATAAAGCGGTATGCGGTTTAAAGCATCGGGATACTTTTTGAGTAGGGTTTCATAGCGCACCTCGGCATGTTCGTTTATATTTGCCAGCCTTTTAACGGTTGCGGCGTAAGCCCGATCTCGTTTTTTCTGTGTAAACCTTCTGAATCTCACGCAATTTTCGATCAAATATTTAAAATCTGATTTTCTAATATTCAACACTCTTGCATCCTCCAGAACTTCTATGCTTTGCAATGCCGGCTCGTCATTCATTATGCTATTCAAATCTCCTATCCACCAATCTTCCACCGCAAAATGCGTATTCCTTTCCTCTCCTTCTTTATTGGTATTAAAATACCTGAAACAACCTTTTATTACAAAACCAATGTCTTTAACAAAATCACCTTCTTTCCATATGTTCGTTTTTTTACGATACTCTTTGTAGGTGGTAGTTTTAATGATCATGTTGAAATCTTCGTCGGTGATTTCGGGATAGGTATTTCTTATGTGGGTTAACAGGACCTTATACATCGGGTTAAATATAACATTTAATAGAAATTCCAACCAAATAATGACCTAAATATATCATGATTTATCCTTATGCCACAAAAGAGCAACGGTACACTCATAGTTATTTGTGTTATATTTTCCAGTTATAATACTGCGTGAATGGTATCTAACAAATCCACTTCGATGCATGTTGTAATACTGGAAAAGAGTTTAATTGCAACACTGAAAATAATCGACTTTCATGAGAACTACCAGCGCTGATCATGCTTTTCAGCTATTTGACACCTACAACAGCAAAGATCCAAATATTACTGTAATCGATGGTCAGGAGATTCAGGATGCATTGTTATATGCACAACGAATGACAGAAAAGCTCAACGATTATGAAGCCAAAGCTTCTGAGCAATTGAAACTGGCAGCACGCTGTCAGCACATTGGCAGATGGGAAATGCCACGGAAAAATTATTCTATGGACAGGAAGGGATATTTACAATGGCGCAGTCAATTGAGAATATATCATGCTAAAATTGCCGGGGAAATAATGAAAAAGGTTGGGTATGACGAAACCACTATTTCAAAAGTCAAAGACCTCTTAACTAAAAAGCGGTTAAAACAAAACCCTGAAACTCAGATATTGGAAGACGTGATTTGCCTGGTATTTCTAGAATATTATTTTGATGATTTTTCTACAGAACACGATGAGGAGAAGCTGGTGAATATTCTTAAAAAAACCATCGCGAAAATGTCGCAAAGAGGTGCCGAAACTGCCATGAAATTACCTTTGTCTGAGAAGACTAAATCACTTATCACAAAAGCGTGTTCATAGGTTCCCCACGATAATTCCAGTTGCTATCCTTTTTGATATATTTTTTCTTTTTCCAGAGATGTGTTAATTGATATTTAACGAATACCTAGATGAATTAGGCAGTCTGATAGGGCATAGCCATTTGAAGACGCAGATGAAATTTAAAAAATACTATACTGATGATATGGCACAGCTATGAGGAAGATTTGATGAATTCCGTAAATCTATTAGGCTTTACTTATTGAATCAGACAAAGTTAAATTCAACCTCTTTACTAAAAGGTCTATATCAGAAACTATGGCTATCCTTCCGGTTTTTAAATTATTGTAACTATGTTTTAGAAGTATATCAAAATTTTTGTTGTTTGAATTTGATAAAACTGATAGGAGAAAATTAACTTGGACATTATAAAGTTTTATTTTTCGTGAAATATGTATAAAATTTTCTATATCTATTGGTGAAAACAAACTATTTTTAGCGCATTCATGTATTATTATAGGTTCAATAAATGTAACCAAAAATGACATTCCATTAACTGTCATTCCTTCACGCGATTTTAAGACCCTCTTGATATCTGATAGTTCAGCTTGGAGATTTTTTCTTAATTCTTTTAAAATTTGTTCACTTTCTTTTTTGCGTTGATGATTATAAATAATAATACTAATCATGGCACCAATCACTAATGATAAGATTGTCGTTATATAATTCGTAGACACGTCCCATTTTTTAATATTGACGTTGAATCCTATATAAATGAAATATCCAATGCTTAATAATATTGAAATTCCAATAGCTATATAGGGGTATTTATTTTTCATTGTTTTAGATATTTACTATATATCATCTTTATATACTTGGTCGAAGCATTATAGGAAAAAGGTTAAAGTTTTGATTTACCGGACTCTTTCATCATGGCGATAATTCGAGGAAAGTTATTATCACATTCTCGCTTCTAATTTTTATCGAACTCGATAAAATCTCTACGTTAAATCGGTTGACTTTGCCTGGGATTAGGAATAAATCTATTAACCACCATATACCTATACTGCCTGCAGCAATCCGGAAAAGTACCTGCAATCGCCACTTGCGCAGATAAGTATAGTGAGCACCCAATAAAAACCAGAAAAGATACACAACTCCTATATATTTGATTTTCGTTGTAGATAGTGTTTGTTCATTGTAATAATGAATTAATTTTTATGACTGATAAAAAGTGGCCATTAATCTAATGTAATAAAAATCAAACAACATTTAAATGCCGTAGAACAAATTTTTTTATTGTCTTTTTAAGACTGGCAATAATTTATCCTATTTTCTTGAAATACTATTTCGATGACTTTTCTATAGAACACGATGAGGAGAAGCTGGTGAATATTCTTAAAAAAACCATCGCGAAAATGTCGCAAAGAGGTGTTGATACCGCTATGAAATTACCATTGTCTGAAAAGACTAAATCACTTATGGCTAAAGCGAATTCATAAGTTTCCTCTTCAAAGCAACTAATAAAAACCAATGTTATCAGTACACAGTTAAATATAGTTGCATCTCACACAAAGTTTCACCATACTGCAAAATGGAGTATTGTATAGCATCACTCACAAAGGTCTCCTGCTGTGCTAGTAAATGGTACCAGGCGACATTCTTCATACTGAATATAGACATCCATCTTGATTAAGATCGCACCACACACAAGAGACTCAGCAGGATGATGCTCACCTTCTACAATGATATTTATGAATTTACTTTCGTCCTGTATCATTCCACCAAGCAAATCATTGAGAAGTTTAACACCTCCCGGTAGTTTAGTCAAATTAAGGTTGAATGGCTCCCTTGGATCAACGGTTTTTTCCAATTTTTTTAAATCTATACCAGATAAAAACGCTAAACCAGTAAGGCCCCCAATTGGTTCTGAAATGAACAATTTTAAGTCTAAAGATTGTGCTTCAATAACATCACAAGCCTGATAATATACATTAAAGTCCTTTATCCAAAAATTTTTTATTTCGGCTTCATTTGAAATATCAAATACAGATAAAATATCCGCACGATTCCAAAGAACCGCATAATCTATTTTATAGGTATCAAATGTTTTGATTTTCGTGACTTCACCATTTATAGTAAACTCCACTTTTCTCAGATCCAGACCTAATTCCTCACAGGTATTCAAGGACATTAAACAAATAGCGGAAATCAGAGACAAATATATCTTTTTCATAATTCTTAAAATTTTAATCCCAAGCCTGCATTCAGACTAATATATGAGTTAACTATACATTCTAAATTCAAATTGATAAATGCTAATTCCAACGCACCTCCTATACCAAACAATAGAAAGTTGTCGGCCTTTGACGTTGTCACTACTTGCTTTGACTCATTCATTAACTCCGCCTGACCATTTTGATAACCTAGAAAGCCATAAGCACGAAAAATATTAAACGATTTAGCGATAGAAGACCGTACCATGATAAAGTCAGAAGACATCCAATCTCCCATTTTAAATTTGTGGTATGAGCCTTCAATGTTTAGAGCAAAATTCTCAAAACCAAAATATGGACTTAAATTGTGCTGAACGCCAACTCCAAATAAACTTAAATCATTTAGTTCCTTATCCAATGAAGTGGCCATAAAACGGAATGTTACATTTGTATTAGCAAATCCTCCAATCGATATTTGGGGTATGCCGAGAAGTAATTTATCCATCTCAAATCCACCCGGAAAGACATATACTTCGCCATTGCTGCTTTGCAATACTTCTGCCGAATTTGGACCAAAGACAGTAGCTACTTCTCTTTTTGTCTCTGGCTCATAAGGAAGTTCCGTTACTCCTTCAAAATACCAATCTTTTTCCTTTATAAAGGAAATGTTTGCATTTACACCTATATAAAAATGAAACTTGTTTGAAAAGTCTGATGATGGGAACAAACCACTATGAAGCGAATTGTTCAACCCGTTAACCAATGGTTTAAAATATTCTGGCCCGTTTGTGTCATTGAAATACGCTTCCCCAAAGTCCAAAATAGAGTTATCTTGTGCTTTTGATACAGAATTTAAAAGCGCAAAAAGTAAAAGTAAACTCAGTAGTTTCATAATCGTAAATTTTAAAATAATTTACGAAAATTAATTAAAGTCCCATAGTTAAGAAAAAAAAAGGTTATTATCTTGCTTATTAATACTTGTTCTAAATAAGATAGAGGTTTACATTATATATTCATTTCATTCGCCTTTCATTAAAATTTCTTTATAGATCAAATGATGATAATTCCATTCTCTGATAATGCAAAGTCATTTATTGCAAAAGCGCATTCATAAGTTTTTCTTCATAATTCTTTTTGCTATACTTATGTAAAATAATAGACAATAATACAAACCCACTGCACACAAGCACGTTTGCAATTCAGAGAAGAAATTGATAATCTTATTCAAAGTTCCAAAAACAATCCATGGATCAACAAATCGGGAATATTTCCAAACCAAAATATAAACGCATCATCATTATTGGAGGAGGATTTGCCGGACTAAAACTTACCCGAAAGCTTTCCAACACCAAATACCAGGTTGTGCTGATTGATAAAAATAATTTTCACCAGTTCCAGCCATTATTTTACCAGGTGGCTACTGCAAGCTTAGAGCCCAGCGCCATCTCTTTTCCTTTTCGAAGAGTATTCCAGAATAAGAAAAATGTGCATTTCCGAATCGCAAGATTGCAGGGGGTAGATACTGATCTTAAGCTCATCAAGACTGATATTGGTGAATTGAACTATGATTATTTAATGATTTGCACCGGGGCTAATACCAATTATTTTGGGTTGGAAAATATCGAGGAAAATGCCCTACCAATGAAATCTACCGGTGAAGCGCTCACCATCCGAAACACGATTCTCGAAAACTACGAAAAAGCGCTAAATACAGATGATAAACAGGAGCAGGAGGCCCTTTTAAATATTGTAATCGTTGGAGGTGGACCTACAGGCGTTGAATTGGCCGGAGCCATCGCTGAAATGAAAAAGTATGTGTTGCCTAAGGACTACCCGGAACTGGATTTTAATTTAATGAAAATCTACCTCTTTGAAGCTTCGCCAAGAGTTCTTTCTACGATGTCGGAATTCTCTTCCCGGAAATCTCATCATTACCTGGAAAATCTCATGGTAACGGTACGAACTAATACTGCTGTAAAAGACTTTGATGGCAGTACGGTTTTTTTAGAAAATGAAACCATCCCATCAAAGACCTTGCTTTGGGCTGCGGGAATTTCCTCAAAACGAATACCAGGCTTACCTGAAAATATATTTGCTCGCAATAATCGAATCAAAGTGGATGGCTACAATCGCACAGATGGCTTAGATGGTGTTTTTGCTTTGGGTGATGTGGCATATATGGAAGAAGAAGCTTATCCAAAAGGACATCCGCAGGTGGCTCAGGTAGCATTGCAACAAGCATCAAATTTTGTGAAAAACCTAAGCCGGTTTGAAAAAAATAATACTCCCGACAAATTCAAATATAAAGATCTTGGTTCACTGGCTACGGTAGGCAGAAATCTGGCAGTAGCTGATTTCCCGTTCATTAAACTAGGAGGTTTAGTAGCATGGATGTTATGGCTATTTATTCATTTAATGTCAATACTCGGCGTAAAAAATCGTTTGAATATTTTTATCAACTGGGCATGGAATTATTTGACTTATGATCAGACACTGAGACTATTACTCAAACCGAAGGTCAAAGACAAGAATAAAGAAATTAACACAAAGGCCGTATGATTATTCCACGGAAAAAATCATAGAAATCCCATGGTCAAAAGATTTTGCGCAGGGCAATAAAGAGAAATCAGATTTTGTGTAATTCACCAGGAATGGCATTTTGTTCACATTGACAATTCCCTTTGCTCTCTCCAGATTAGGACCTTGACCAACGAAATAATTTTGTAATTCGGTTTTATCTTTAAAATTCAGCCCTTTCTTAATCTGAACTGATTTATATTTGTGAGAACCCAGCAGGTCAGCTTCATCAATTGTATTTTCAACTTCTATTTTATCAATGGTTTTGAGCAATATTTCATCTGCATTTTCATCCTTTGAAAAATTGTAATATGTCGCTTGAGGATTGATGCGAACCAATGCATTTTTTACCTCCTCCAATTCAACATCCAAAATATCTTCTATCCGGTTTAAAACAATTTTTTCACTCATCGCTATCTGCTATATGATGAACGGAGGCCATTTTTTATTACTTATCTTCATGAACAGGTTGACGTCAATCATTTGAATTAACGGCTCAAGTTTAAGATTTTTGGAAATAGAAGGATCATCGAATAGCTCAGTGATTATGTCTGGGATTAAAATGCCTGAAGGCTCAATTAAGATTCTATCCAGATCATTGCGCTTACCACATTTTATCAGCAACTCTCTGAATCGTATTCTCAGATCACAACAAAGACAACCGTAAGTAATAGCCTTGATCTCAAGATCATTTTCATCCAATGATATTGCATCATAATTGATTTTCCCAAAGTCATTTACGATCAGCAGTAGCTTTTCAGATTTTCCTGTAGGTGAGTTCAGGTAAGACTGGATAAAGGTCGTTTTGCCCGACTCAAGATATCCCATTATAAAATTCACCTTATTCACACCTCATAATTCAATGGGTTCAAACATCATATTCATGGCAAAATCCAATGTAAAATCATCATGACCTGACAACTCAATATATCTGGTCTGTTTCAATAAATCCTGAACGACACCATCAAACTGGGTGGATTTTAATGCCAATACAGCGCCGGTACCGGAAGTATTGCCTAAGGCAATGATCTTATTTTTAAATTTCGGAGAGATTAATCCGATTTTCATGGCGCTTTCAGCATTAATATAATTACCAAAACCTCCTGCCAGAAAAACCGCATCAATATCATCAAAACTCAATCCTGCCTCTTTTACCAATATATTTACACCTGCAGCAATTGCAGACTTTGCCAATTGCACTTCCCTTATATCTTGTTGAGTTATTGAAATAGGCTTGCCATTATCGGACTCATCAGCAGGAACCACAACAAACTCTTCTTCCAATAATCCATCACCATCCACCAATTTATTTTGTACTAAATGTGCAATCACATCAATCAGGCCGGAACCACAAATACCAGTTGGAACACCGTCACCAATCACTGAATACTCATTGCCATTATAGGTAGATATCGCTCCTTCCATTGCTCCCATTCCGCATGAAATCCTCGCTCCTTCCAGCGCCGGGCCGGCAGCAGTGGCACAGCAAATAGTGCTTTCCTGTGTAGCAAGAGCCAATTCACCATTTGTTCCCAAATCCATAAAAAGATAATTCTTTCTATCGTCTGCAGGCTTAATTGACGCCAATCCCGACACGATATCCGCACCTACATAAGCGGATATGGATGGCATAATTTTAATTTCACTTTCTGCATGACAATGAAGGTTCAGGTTCTTTCCCTTTACAATTTGCTCATCGGTAAAACTGGGTTTAAATGGCGCCAGAGCGATGGATAACGGGTCAACCCTCAATAGCAGGTGTAGCATAGTGGTATTACCGGATACTGTAATCTTAACAATCTCATCTTTTGTGATTCCGGCAAATTCGGCAAAATGATCCA
This sequence comes from Bacteroidota bacterium, assembly GCA_024280115.1. Lineage (GTDB taxonomy): Bacteria > Bacteroidota > Bacteroidia > Cytophagales > Cyclobacteriaceae > JAAUQL01. Next base: position 89,369 of record JAJRQT010000013.1, read on the forward strand.
GCTGCTCATTGATGGAAGTTAGGATGACCTCTTGCAATTTGAGTAGCCCGCCTTCCTTTTCAGAGGCATAACTTATCCTGGAGATCACGTCACCTCCATATTGTGCTTGTGGGTTGAGCACTGCCCTGGTTTCCACTAAGGATCCTGTGACCAGATTCACCAGGTAAAAAACAAGGCTGGTTGTGCCCAGATCTATTGCTACCCCGTGAGGGAGATAGGATAAGAATGATGATGGGCCCGGGCTGAATGGTACAGATAAAGTGTGAATATGCTGTTCTACAAGAATCTGTGCTTCCTTTTTATCCGGGAGAATGATCTCCATGGGTTCGGTAACATAATGAACACAGGAGGTAATAGAGCCTTCTCCTTTTTGCCAAACTTTACATTTACCGCATGTGCCGTTTCCACCACATGGAGTAAATATCTCAAACCCATTTTCTCTTAATATCTCAAGAAGGCTCGCATTGCCTTCCGTTTTAATGGTTTTTATTTCATCCTGATGATGAACTTTTAGTTCAATCATAAAAAAAGTCAGATATATTTTAATTTATTGATTATGATAATGAAGCACAAATCAAATGTGCATCAACAGATTTTAGTCTTCTTATATCCTTTCAAATAAACTTCCGCTTTCATTATCGTTTATTTTATCATTCGTGTCGGTTTAAAAAGTAAAACCGGGGCTCAATACCATTCACCAATTATTGTTTAGGACCAAACATTACTGTTGGTGGTTGCCAGGTTATGGAATCGCCAACAATACCACGAGTATAACTAATGACTTCCATCCATATGGGGGAAACTTTTATTAAAAGATAACCCTCATTTCTATTCGGATAAAAAGATTCCCATTCATCTTTCCATCTTTTATCTTTTTCCTTTTGATCATCTACGATTTGAGCTATTCCATGAATCATAACATAACCTGAAGCATCACTATCCAGGTAATACAAAGTCACGCGGGGATTCTTTATTATTTGATCTACTTTTCTACTTTTAGGATTAGTCCCAAACCAAACTGTAAGACCACTTTCCGGAATAAAAGGATCCATTGCTCTAACCCTCGGATGACAATCTTCATCTAAAGTGATAAGTGCACATGTACGTGCTTCAGTCATTATCTCTCTTGCAGCATTAATTAATTTAAAACGTGACGTATCTCCGGGTTCTAAAATTTGACTGATACAATGAAATGGTATCATGTGAAGAATCAGGAACATTAAAAAGATGAATTTTCTTACGGATTTCATTTCCTGTTTGGGCTAAGCATTCTTTTTTTATTCGATTACTTCTTCACTCTAAATGGAGTTACTCATAACTTTGCGTTAAGCCACAAGACTATTTAAAAATTTCACTGCTCCCTGTGGATCGGGAGAATAGTGATCGGCACCAATCTTATTGCAAAAATCGTTACTGACAGGAGCGCCGCCGATCAAGACCTTGGTATCCTTATCTACATTTTTCACTTCGGATACGATATTTTCCATATTTACCATAGTTGTAGTCAACAATGCAGACAATCCAATTGCACAACCCGGGTTTTCCTTCACAGCAGCAACAAATTTTTCGGCAGTTACGTCCACGCCGAGATCAATCACTTCCCATCCTGCCCCTTCGACCATCATCCCGACAAGGTTTTTACCGATATCATGCAAATCTCCTGCTACGGTTCCTACAACAAACTTACCCTTCCTCTGCACAGCTCCTGATTGAAAAAATGGTTTAATATGCTCCATGGCAGTACTCATCGCTTTTGCCGACATCAACATCTGCGGAACAAAAACCTTGTTTTCAGAAAACTTCTGACCTACTTTGTCCATACCTACTACCATTCCTTTATTTAGTATTTCATCAGGGTCAATCCCTTTATCGATGGCTTGCTTTGTCAATTCATCAGCGCCATCCTGACCTTTCATATTCGGTGGATACGGGGAGATTTTATTAATTTTTCCAAATTCTACGCAATACGCAATTCTTTCGATTAAATCACTCATAACTGTTTTAATATTTAGGTTCTAATATACATAAGGTTCTACTTTTTTCTTAGTTGAAATACGCGAATGATATAATGTGTGAATGCTCTAATCCTACAATTTTTTTTATCTCACATTATTGTTTCAAAGTATCCAACCTATGAACAAGCTAGGGCAGAAAAGCAATTATCCTTTACCTATTCAACCAGCCTGCTATAGGTAGGTTAGCGCTTGTTTTAAATATAAAAATATCCATGATCTTATCCACAAAAAATCAGGTAAGACCATATTCACTTAAAATTAATTTACTTTGATCAATTGTTGGCAATACTTGCTCAATAAAATCAGACTCATTACCGGGAATTGAGGAAATATCATCTTTTAGCATCTTTATCCATTCATCTTCCTTTTCATCCCGCATTAACAATTCATCTTTAATGGCATCCTCTATTAGGTCAATCGCCTTTAAACAACCTTTTTTGGTCGAATCTACATAATTTTCTCCACTTACGATTTCTTTCGAAATTTCTATTACATTTTTAGGAGCTAACACAAAGGCCTGGGGATCGAAATATAAATCAGAATCCACAAAAAGCTTTTGCAATCCCAGCACAGATTCCTTTCCTCCCTTGATTGCCTGGTTCATAAGGCGAGCATCATATTCCAACTGTTCCAGGTAAATTGTCGGTGCCATACCAGCCAGCAGTTTTACATTTTGCACCGATTCATTGCTCCAAAGGTCTGCGCATGCTGCAGCAATATTTCCAACAGGACTGAGGTGCGCACAAGCAGCGGTTTTCCCTTCCATAGAAATGGGAATACCAGTAATTGCTTTTAAAAACGGCCCTTCATATCCGCAATCCTTGTCCGGCCCTAAGGCGCCTTGCTCAATGGCAACCAGTGTTCTGACTACAGTAGCTACTCTTACAATTGCGGCAAATACTTTTGGAATATATTTTTTCTCCGCAAGTACCATGGCCGTATTACCGAATCCACACGCAGTGTCTCCACCAGGGATCACGCCCGTTTTATTGGCAATATTTACAATTTTTCCCCACAACATCTCCATATCCCTGGCACCGAGCACCGCCTGGGAAAATATGAATTGTTTGATATCGCACATCATCAACGCATCATCTGATATCTCCTTACCACCTGTAGATTCAATGGATAGAAAATTGCCCCCGGCCTCCGCACCTTTTTCAAACAGTTCCATCATGGGATCAAGTAACGATGATGTCCTTTGCCTGGCGGGTCGTTCAAATTCTCTCAAATCATTTGGTGTAAGCCTGATTTCACTTTTCAGCTGATGCTTTGCGAAATAGTCTTCGCAGATGTCATTCATCTCTTTAATTATCGAAATACCGAGATCCGGATTTTGTGTCATTTCGATCAGCGTTTCAAATTCGAGTACAACGCCATTGGAATGCAAATGCACAGCTCTTTCCAAAGCTCCGGAGACAATTTGCTTGTAATGATTTATGACCGGTGAATAGTCATTTACATCGATTTTCATTTCCGGGAGCGTGAAATTCAATTCCGGATAAACAATTCCTCCTCCAATTTCCAGGCCTCTCCTGGTTTTAACGGGATTCGGCGCATGCCCAAAAATCAGGTCTTTCTCATTGTCGATTGCAAGCTGATTATATTTCATAATTAAAAAATCTAAGTTTTTCCGAATGTCATTTTTTCATTGTTTTATACCATTTTGAGAATGATATGATACAATCCTGTAAAAATGCACAATTGCTATTTTCAATTTTATTAAGATGGAATTCCTTCATTTTATCATTCAATCATTCACACATTCTATCATTCTACCATTGTCTCATTTATCAACAATTGAAGCTTTAGCGAAAGCGATCTCTCAAGTCCCCCGTACAATCAACTTTGGTTGAATAATATGCTGCTCGTATGGACCGCTATTTTTACCCTCATCAATAAGCCAGGCTGTTTTGCTCGCCATTTCTTCATAGGAGCAATCGATCACAGATATTTCCGGATCATATAGCCGGGTCAATTCTGTGTTGCCATAGCTTACAAGCTTTACTTCTTCAGGGACAGATATATTCCATTTTCTCAACCTGCCCAACACCCTTATAGCATCAACATCAGAGCAACATAACACACCTCTGATCTTATTTTCTTTTATAAAGTCCATGCTTAGCTCCTTCATTTGCGAAAGCACCTTTACTTCCTTGTCGGGATAATCAATGACAGTAAGCATTGAAAAAGATCGTTCCATCAATTCAATGAGCAGGTTTCTGCCTTTCCATGTCTCACTTTTCATCAATAACAGATTTTCAGAATGATTTGCCGCCAGATAATTGACCGCTCTTTTTACTCCAAGATCATAGCTTTGAACTACATATTTGAAATAGGATCCGGACATGGTATAGTCTGTCAGAATAACCTTTGTATTCCCCTGAATTAGATTTCTGTAAAATTCAGCGGTCTTTGATTCATCATAATTGGGTACCACAATTATCGCTTCGTATCCCTCCAGAATCATTTTACTGACCAACCTTTTCTCCTCATCCGGGTTGTTGTACCCTAAAAAGTAAGTAAACTGCTTGCCTCTTTTTTGAGCTTCAAAATCGAGGTGATAGATCAGTTGTTCCATATTGGAAGAGTAAAATGGAATGATCATCCCCCAGATATTTTTCGTTTCCTGATGATGGACCACAAATGAACCCTTACCCTGTTTGGTTATAATCAATCCTTCGTCTAAAAGTTGTTTGAGGACTAATTTGGCGGTTTCCCGGGAAACGCTTTGCTTGATCATTATTTGATTAATGGAATCTATCTTTTGCCCGGGAGGGTACTCCTGGCTGATGATCATTTCTTTATAATGATCTTTTAATTTTTGATATATCGGCACAAAAGAATGTTCCATTATTCAGAGTGAATTCAATTATGAAGGTAGGAACAAAATTAAATAAAACATCACATTACATCACAGTTAGTTATAAACCATCCTACATTACCGAATATTTTCCAATATCATCAGAGTCTTCTTCGAATGACTCTGATGACGGATAATTCCATCATATATTATTGTTTATTTTCCAGCATCTTGAGAGCCCCTTATAAGTGACTCTTTTGGAGAGTAATATTCCCGTAAATACTGTGCGTTTTTCAAACTACTACACCTAACATTACCATTCTTTGCCAGCCGAAGAAAATCAGCAGTTATTTCACCATATTTCAGTAGAAATTAAAAATAAATCAACAGTTTGTAAAGACTCTTTGTGGAGAAGAAATTATATTTACAGCCTAAATTATATAATAGATAAACGATTGAATTAAAATCCTAAACAAAAAAATTCATGAGACAAATTGCCTTATTTTTTTTACTTGTAATTACGGTCTTATCCTGTAAGACACAAACAAAATCAGAAACTGACTGGATCTACCTTTTTGATGGTACGAGCACCGAAGGTTGGAGAGCATACAATGGTGATGCTTTACCCCCGCAGTGGATTATTAAAGACGGAGCATTAACCTTTGACACCGAGGCAAGACTCGAAGTTGATAGAAAGGGTGGTAACGACATTATTTACAGTCTAGAAGAGTTTGATAATTTCGAACTTTATTTAGAATGGAAAATTCCCGAAGGCGGCAACAGTGGGATTTTTTATCATTTAAAAGAAGGTTATGACGGGCCAACAGGAATAAGCCCGGAATACCAGCTTTTAGACGATCTTAAATGGGAGGAAATCAACAATGCAACATTGGAACCCTGGCAAAAAACTGCCGCTGATTATGCCATGTACACGCCTGATGAAAGTCAAAAAAATGTAAAGCCTGCCGGCGAATGGAATACCTCAAGAATTATATTTACCCGGGAGCAGGTAGAGCATTGGTTTAATGGCAAAAAAATACTCTCGTTTAAACCCTGGTCTGAGGATTGGTATGCAAGGAAAGCAGCAGGAAAATGGAAAGACTATCCTGATTATGGAAAGTTTAAAACCGGTTTTATCGGGCTACAGGATCACGACAGCCCACTATGGTTTAAAAACATAAAAATTAAGAAGTTATAACTAAAATATAAAAAAATGAAGAGAAGGAGTTTTATAAAAAATGCTGCTGCATTAGCATCAGTAACAATATTACCATCATCTGCATGGGCGCTTGCAAAAAACGGAAAATTAAGGACAGCACATATTGGTGTTGGTGGAATGGGAGGCTCAGACCTAAAATCCATTTCATCTCATAATATGATAGAGGTTACCGCTTTGTGTGACGTGGATACAAATTCTTTAGCTGCAGCTAAAAAACTGCATCCCAATGCAAAGGTTTTTTCTGATTATAGAAAACTATTTGATGAATTGGGAAAGAATATAGACGCGGTAGTTGTATCCACCCCGGATCACACGCATGCACCAGCTTCTATCATGGCGATGAACATGGGCAAACCCGTATATTGCCAAAAGCCACTTACCCACCATGTTTCGGAAGCCAGAGCTGTGAGGAAATTGGCAGAAGATAAAAAGCTAATTACCCAAATGGGTATTCAGATTCATTCTTTCAAGGAGTACAGATCGGCTGTTTCATTGATTCAGGGAGGGATTATTGGTAAGGTGCATACGGTAAGAGCCTGGTCTCCTAAAAACTGGGGATATGATGGCCCTGCTCCCACGGGAAGTGATCCAATCCCAAATACCTTAGATTGGAATCTTTGGTTAGGGACCGCCCCGGAAAGATCATATAAGGATAAGTATTATCATCCGGGAAACTGGAGAAAAATCTTGGACTATGGTTGTGGAACTTTGGGTGATATGGGAGTGCATATTTTTGATACACCCTATACTGCCCTGGCTTTAGATGTTCCTAAAACTATAAAAACAAGTTGCAGGAAACCCACAGGTTTTGGACACCCGGAACATAACATCGTAACATATGAATTTCCCGGAACTAAGTTTACTACGGGAAGTTTAAAATGGGTTTGGTATGATGGTCCGGGAGCTCCTAATAACCACAAAGATTTAGATTTACCGAATAATGATAAGCTTCCGAACCAAGGTTCTATGTTTATTGGAGAAAAAGGAAGATTGCTTCTGCCACACTTCGCGTATGCAAAACTTATAGTTAACGGGAAATATGAAAAAATAGATTTCCCAACGCTTGAAAATGCAGATCATTATCATCAGTTTGTGGACGCTTGTTTGGGTAAAGACGAAACTAGTGCTCCATTCTCCTATGCAGCACGATTGACCGAAGCTATACTGCTGGGAGTTGTTGCGAATCGTTTTCCCGATGAAACATTGCATTGGGATAATGCTAGCTCAAGTTTCTCTGAATCAGCAGCCAATAGTTTGTTAGGAGGAAATTATAGATCATTTTAATCAACTGGAATCAATGTTGTTTAGTTAAGCACCTATTATCCCTCTCTGGAGAGGGTGAAGGGAGAGGCAAGACAAACATCTTCTTAACTAAACGACATTGAAACTTGAATATAAGTTCTTTCCAGTCAACATATTAAGCTTATGGGGTGTTTCTCTTTTCGTATGAGGAGTATCCCATTTTTTCTGTTCAGGAATGATTTATTGGTAAACCTATTTCAGAGACGGACGTTTTTGGAAGAACTACAAAATGAAACCTTTTTACTCCTCTCAAGAGGAAGAGCGAAGGACGATAGGGCAATCGGGTTTAAAGCAAATTAATAAAAAAAACCATGAGTCTGTGGGGCACAGACAATTTAACAATCAAAATTTTCGGTCCGTAGTCCACAGACCGAGGTACCAGATATTAAATTTTTCTAAACCCAATTGCCCTGCGTCGGACGTGTTTTGCAATAATATCTCAATCATTTTTTTTATTTTGTAAAATTATAGACAGTCGCAAATTATTGCAGTAATAATAGAATTATGGATGTTGATTATGATGCTATAGTCATTGGCGCGGGACATAATGGGCTTACGGCTGCGGCTTTGTTGGCGAGAAAAGGACAAAAAGTTCTTTGCCTGGAAAAAAATAGCAGCGCCGGCGGTATGGCAATAACCAGGGAATTGTTCAAAGGTTACAAACACAATGTAGGCGCCTGGGTGCTACTGGTTTTCAGGGATGAAATGATCAAATTGCTGGAACTCGAAAAATATAACCTGGAATTAATCAGACCCGTAAGTTCGTACTGCGTATTCGGTGACCCGGCTGATAATTGCTTTATCGGATATGTCGATCAAAAAAAAATAGGGAAGCATCTTTTTAAGGATCATGGACTTCGAGCCATTATTGGGCTTGCCAGGCTGGATAAAGCACTAAAAAAAATTTAAAAAATTAGCAGATCAACATCTTTTCTCTGAGCCCGCTTCATTTGAAAAAATAATTTTAGAAATCAAAAATGCCAAAACAAGGAAGATGATGCACACCATTTACTATGGAAGCGCCATGGATGTGTTGCGAAAGTTTTTTCCAAAAAAAGGGGAAATGAATACCATTTTGGGCTCATTCAGTGCTTCGGCAATTGACGGAACCCACGGTGGGCCGTATTCACCAGGCACTGGTCTTTCCTTGGCCTATCATTATACGATGGGAGATATATACGATTTCCGGACATTCAGGGGAGGCATCGGTGCGTTGTCAGACGCATTGGTTTCTTCATTGACAGATAATGGTGGCGAGATCAGGTACAAATCAACAGTGAAACGATTTCTGACAGTGGGGAACAAAGTAACTGGAGTGGAGCTTAGAAACGGTGAGAAAATCTACGCAAAGGTTGTTGTCTCAAGTCTGGATGCACAAACAACATTTGTAAAAATGGCAAAAGAAGTTCTATTGCCTTCTGATTTTACCCGTAAGGTAAATGAAATCAAATACCAAAATGGCTACCTTCAAATCCACCTGACATTGAGTGAACTTCCCGAATTTAAGGATCATCTCGCCTTTGCCAATGACAATAATATCCGCTGGCTGATGGCCTACATCCGTTCGCCGGAGCACCTTCAGCAATGCTGGGAAGAATATCAGCGGGGAGAAGTTCCCTCAGATCCGGTTAGTTATTGTGTAATATCCAGCCTGATGGATCCGACACTCGCCACTGGCCCCGGTTATACCTGTACGATTTTCTCGCATTACTTTCCCTACAACATTCCCAACGGAAAACACAATGAGTATCGTGATATCATGGCCGACAGGTGCATAGAACAGATCGCAAAATATGCCCCAAAATTCAGGGATTCGATCATGAACAAAGCTGTGTTAACACACAAATATTTTGAATCTAAATTCGGGATTACGGGCGGAGATTTCACCCATGGGCTTATACAACCATCGCAATGGTGGGACAAAAGGCCTGTCAAGGGATGGTCAAATTACAGAACGCCTCTCGACAATCTTTATATGTGTGGTTCGTCTTCGCATCCCGGTCCTGGAGTTACCTGTATTCCTGGCTATAATGCTGCCAATGAAGTATTGAAGGACCTTGGTATTAAAGTTACTGCTCCAATTTCCACGAATGACAAAGCAAAAAAATCTATATTCTTTTGGAGAAACAAAGCAAAAGTGGTGTGATATTATTTTGGTAAATTAAAGGATGTCTTTCTTCTGAAATTTACTGCCTAACTCGTCAGTTGACATTTTTCTTCATTCTTATTCACAACTGAAAAGCCATGAGGTGTGATGCATTTACAAATCAATCCCGATTCTTAATTTGATTCAAATAATCATGCAAAACCCCCTCCAAAACCTTTAAACTTAATTAAAGGTTAGGGTTACCCATTTAAGTCTCAAACGCTTGTTAACCAGGTAATTAATTTGTATCTTATAGAAAAGATATTGCATATGAAATTACTAAAAGAATTGGACAGAGAAGCCTTCAAAACTAAGTTTGG